>NZ_CP013979.1:2498928-2811294 GCF_001660485.1 Agromyces aureus | reverse complement strand
AGGTCGTCGAGTTCGGTGCTCATCGTCGTCGCTCCTCTTCAGCTCCGCTCGTTCGGACGGTCGCCCGCAAACGGATGTCGGTGGTGTCTGTTCGACTGTCGTCGGACATTCGAAACTGTATCCGCCCCGCAGGGGTGCGGCAAACATCTGTTCGAGTGAGTCGCGAGATCCGAGGCCGAAGTTCGTCCGCACGGGATGCTTGCGTCGTTCGAAATTCGAAGGTATGTTCGGAACAGAGTTTCGCATCCGGCCCTCCCGGCCGAGGGTCGGATGCGAATCACCTCAGGAGGTGCGAGATGAGTGCAGTGCTGGTCGCCGGTTCGTACGGTTCGTACGCCGAGAGCTCCACGACGTTCGGTGGCGCGCGCGAAAGCGCCGTCGGTCGAAGCCGACTGCGGCTCACGCGCCGCGGGCGCGCGGTGTTCACCGCTCTCGCCGCGATCCCGATCGTGCTGCTCGTGGCCTCCCTGGTGCTGGGCAGCGGGGGTGCGGTGGCCGAGGTCGACGGTGCGACCGGTGCGAACCTCGCCTACCTCACCGTCGCCGACGGCGAATCCCTGTGGAGCATCGCCGAGTCGCTCGCACCGCAGGCCGACCCCCGCGACGTCATCGACGAGATCATGCGGCTCAACGGGCTCGACGACAGCGTCGTGCAGCCCGGACAGCGGCTCGCACTTCCGGCTCAGCCGTAGGCCCATCCCGCCGGGGCCACCGGCATGGTCGCCGTGCGTCACCGCGGCCCGAGGTGCCGGTCGGTGCTCGCTAGCATTGATCGGGTGACCTCCCTCGACGACCTGCCCATCCGCGACGACCTCCGCGGCCGCGCTCCGTACGGAGCACCGCAGAAGAGCGTGCCGGTCGCGCTCAACGTCAACGAGAACACGCATCCGATCCCCGAAGCGGTCGCCCACGACATCGTGGCCCGCGTCGCCGCCGCGATCCTGCAGCTGAACCGGTACCCCGACCGCGAGTTCACCGACCTCCGTCGCGCATTCGCGGGCTACCTCGGCCACAGCCTCGACGAATCGAACATCTGGGCCGCGAACGGTTCGAACGAGGTGCTCCAGCACGTGCTGCAGGCCTTCGGAGGCCCGGGTCGCACGGCACTCGGGTTCGCGCCCACCTATTCGATGTACGGCCTGCTCTCGGCCGGCACCGGCACCGAGTGGATCGGGGCGCCGCGCGATGCCGAGTTCGAGCTCACCCCCGAGACGGCCGTCGCAGCCGTTCGCGAGCACGACCCCGACATCGTGATCCTCTGCGCGCCGAACAACCCGACGGGCACCCCGCTGTCGATCGAGACGATCACGGCGGTCGCCGACGCGGCGCGCGGCATCGTCGTGGTCGACGAGGCGTACCACGAGTTCGCCGACCCCGGCACTCCGAGCGCGCTCACCTTGCTCGAAGACCGTCCACGTCTCGTCGTGTCGCGCACTATGAGCAAGGCGTTCGCCTTCGCGGGCGCGCGTGTCGGCTACCTGGCCGCAGACCCGGCCGTCGTCGACGCGCTGCGTCTCGTGCGCCTGCCGTACCACCTGTCGGCCCTCACGCAGGCGGCAGCGCTCGGCGCGCTCGCGCACTCCGACCAGATGCTCGCGATGGTCGACGAGATCCGCGGGCAGCGCGAGCGCATCGTCGCCGAGCTCGACCGCCTGGGGTTCCACGCGTACCGGAGCGGAGCGAACTTCGTGCTCTTCGGCGGCGTCGACGATCCGCACGCGGTCTTCGAGGCCTTGCTCGAACGCGGCATCCTGATCCGCGACATCGGCCTGCCCGGATGCCTCAGGGTCACCGCGGGGACCGAGACCGAGACGACCGCATTCCTCGAGGCGATCGCCGCGTTCGCGCCGGCATCCGTCGTCTGAACCGGCGCCCGAGCCCTGCTGCCTAGGATGGAATCATGACCACTTCGAACGGTTCGCGCACCGCGCGCGTGCAGCGCGAGACGAGCGAGTCGAGCATCGACCTCTCGATCGACCTCGACGGCACGGGCGTGAGCGACATCGAGACCTCGGTGCCGTTCTACGACCACCTGCTCACGGCGTTCGCGAAGCACTCGCTCACCGACCTCACGGTGCGCGCCAGCGGCGACACCCACATCGATGTGCACCACACGGTCGAAGACGTCGGCATCGTGCTCGGCCAGGCGATCCGCCAGGCGCTCGGCGACAAGCGCGGCATCTCGCGCTACGGCGACGCGCTCGTGCCGCTCGACGAAGCGCTCGTGCAGGCCGTGGTCGACATCTCCGGCCGTCCGTACCTCGTGCACACCGGCGAGCCCGCCGGGTTCGAGTACCACCTCATCGGCGGCCACTTCACGGGATCGATGGTGCGGCACGTCTTCGAGGCGATCACCTTCAATGCAGGGCTGACCGTGCACGTGACCGTGCTCGGCGGGCGCGACGCGCACCACATCGCCGAGGCCGAGTTCAAGGCGTTCGCGCGCGCGTTCCGCCAGGCCAAGGCGTACGACCCGCTCGTGAGCGGGATCCCGTCGACGAAGGGCGCCCTGTGAGCCGAACGCCGCGCGTGGTCGTGCTCGACTACGGCTCCGGCAACGTGCACTCGGCCGCGAAGGCGGTCGAGCGCGCCGGCGCCGAGGTCGAGGTCACGTCCGACCGCACGGCGGCGCTCGAGGCCGACGGCTTGCTCGTGCCGGGCGTCGGCGCGTTCAAGGCCGTCATGGACCAGCTGAAGTCGGTTCGCGGCGACGAGATCATCGACCGCAGGCTCGCAGGCGGGCGCCACGTGCTCGGCATCTGCGTCGGCATGCAGGTGCTCTTCGAGCGCGGCGTCGAGCGCGGCACCGACACCGAGGGTCTCGGCGAGTGGCCGGGGATCGTCACCGAGCTGCCGGCGCCCGTGCTGCCGCACATGGGCTGGAACACCGTCGCGCCTGACGAGGACTCGGTGCTGTTCGAGGGCATCGGCGACGAGCGCTTCTACTTCGTGCACTCGTACGCCGCGCAGCAGTGGAGCCTCGACGTCATGCCGCCGTTCCCGAAGCCGCGACTCACCTGGGCCGAGCACGGCGGGCCGTTCCTCGCCGCGGTCGAGAACGGGCCGCTGTCGGCGACCCAGTTCCACCCCGAGAAGTCGGCGGACGCCGGCATCCGACTGCTGTCGAACTGGCTGCGGTCGCTCGGCTGAACGCCGCGCGAGCGACCTGCGCGTCACACGACGTGTCACACGATCCGAGCGCACCCAGCCGTGCGGACTAGGATTCTGTGACTGTGCCGATGCCGCACTCTGAGGCATCCGATTCCGAGGACAGTGATGAGCGAGTTCAACAAGACCCCCCGCCTGGTGCTGCTGCCGGCGGTCGATGTCGCGGGCGGCAAGGCCGTGCGACTCACCCAGGGTGAAGCCGGTACCGAGACGAACTACGGCGACCCGATCGATGCGGCCGTGGACTGGGCCGATCAGGGCGCCGAGTGGATCCACCTCGTCGACCTCGACGCGGCCTTCGGGCGCGGCTCCAACGGCGGCATCCTGAAGAAGGCCATCCGACAGGTGCGCGGTCGCGTGAACGTCGAGCTGTCTGGCGGCATCCGCGACGACGAGTCGCTCGAGCACGCGCTCGAGATCGGCGCCAAGCGCATCAACCTCGGCACCGCGGCCCTCGAGAACCCCGAGTGGGCCGCCTCCGTCATCGCGCAGTACGGCGAGGCGATCGCGGTCGGACTCGACGTGCGCGGCACCACGCTCGCGGCACGCGGCTGGACGAAGGACGGCGGCGACCTCTGGCAGGTCATGGACCGCCTCGAAGAGGCCGGCGCCGCCCGGTACGTCGTGACCGACGTCACGAAGGACGGCACGCTCCAGGGCCCGAACCTCGACCTGCTGCGCCAGGTCATGGATCGCACGCACCGGCCGGTCGTGGCCTCCGGCGGCATCTCGAGCCTCGATGACATCGCCGCGCTCCGCGAACTCGTGCCGCTCGGCCTCGAGGGCGCGATCGTCGGCAAGGCGCTGTACGCGGGCGCGTTCACGCTGCCCGAGGCGCTGGATGTCGCGTCCCACTGACCCCCACGCGCACGACGCCCCAGGCGCTGGCGCTGGCCCTGGCCCTGGCCCGATGATCCCCGACCATCTGGCGGCCGGAGGTCGCGCGGACTCGGCGGGCACGCCGTGGGCCGGCCGGTCGTTCGAGCAGAATGCGCACGCGCAGGACGACGGCAGCGCGCCGCCGCACCTCGTCGCCGCACTGGCGCGGTTCCGGGCGGGCGACGGGGGCAAGGTCGACGTCGTGCAGGCGTTCGCGACCTCGCGGCTGCTGATCCCGCTGCTCGCCGAACTCGGCGACGGCGGCACCGAGATCGGCGAGCACGGGCACGCGATCGAGAAGAGCCAGGAGCTCTCGATCGTCACCGTGCAGGGGCCCGACGGCCGTGCCGTGCTGCCCGTGTTCAGCTCGGTCGACGCGATGCGGCGCTGGAATCCGATCGCACGCCCGGTTCCGGCCGACGGCGTGCGCGTCGCACTCGCGGCGGCCGACGACGGCACCGACCGGGTCGTGCTGGATCCCGGGTCCGAGACCGAGTTCGGGCTGCGGCGGGCCGCCGTGTGGTCGGTCGCGCAGAGCCACGACTGGCGCCCGGCCTCCGAGTCCGAGCCGATCCGCGAGGCATTCGCACGGTCGATCTCGAGCGAGCTCGCGGTGCTCGGGGTCGAACTCGTCGACGGCGACCCCGACGCGCGCCTCGTCGGACCCGAGCTCGTGGTCGAGCTCGAGCTCGTCGCCGGGTTGGAGCGGGGAGACCTCGACGCGGTGCTCGCACGCCTGGCGCAGCGCTGGGCGGCCGACGACGTCATCGCGATGGGCGCGGACTCGCTCAAGGTCCGCCTGCGCGCGGCATCCTGAACCGACGGCCCTGACCAGCGGCCCGACCATCGGCGCCGACCGTCGGCCGGACCGTCGACCAGACCGGCGCGCATGCAACGTCGTGCTCGGCGCGGCGGGACCCGGGCCGGTTGCCGCACGCCGCTCGCGGGTGGAGAATCGCGCTGAGGGGAGCGACGATGCCCGGACCCGCCGACGAGTTCCACCGGCCGCTCGACGCCGCCGCGCGGCTCGCACGCGACTGGCTCGACGCGCTGCCCGACCGGCCGATCGCGCCGACCACCGGCATCGACGACGTGAAGGACGCGCTCGGGCGCGAACTCGCCGACGACGGCATCGACGCGACCGAGGTCGTCGAGGCGCTGAGCGCGGCCGTCGAACCGGGCCTCATCGCGATGCAGTCGCCGCGGTTCTTCGGCTGGGTGATCGGGGGCACCGCGCCCGCGCCCCTCGCCGCCGACTGGCTCGTCACGGCATGGGACCAGAACGCCGCGCTCCGGGAGGTGACGCCGGGTGTCAACGCGGCCGAGGAGCTCGCGGCCGAGTGGACGTGCGACCTGCTCGGCCTGCCCGACGGCACGGTCGCCGGCTTCACGACCGGGGCGACGACCGCGAACCTCGTCGCGCTGGCGGCGGCCCGTCACGCCGTGCTGGGGCGGGTCGGGTGGGACGACGCGGTCGACGGCATCCAGGGCGCGCCGCGCATCCGCGTGTTCGCGGGCGACGAGCATCATCCGTCGGTGGATGTCGCGCTCCGCTGGCTCGGTCTCGGCAGGCCGATCGACGTCGCGAGCGACGACCAGGGGCGCATGCGGCCCGGCGAGCTCGGGGCGGCACTCGCGGCGTCGCTCGCGGAGGGCCCTGGCGCCGGCGGCCCCGCGATCGTGTGCCTGCAGGCGGGCAACATCCACTCCGGGGCATCCGACCCGTTCGAGGAGTGCATCGCGATCGCGCACGAGGCCGGCGCGTGGGTGCACGTCGACGGCGCCTTCGGACTGTGGGCGGCGGCGAGCGGGCGGCTGCGCCACCTCGTGGCGGGGGCGGAGCTGGCCGACTCCTGGGCGACCGACGCGCACAAGACGCTCAACGTGCCCTACGACGCCGGCATCGTCGCGGTCGCCGATCCGGCACCGCTCGTGGCCGCGATGACGATGCACGCCGCCTACCTGCCGGCCGCCGCGACCGGCATCGACGCGGCCGACCGGGTGCTCGAGCTCTCGCGTCGGGCGCGCGGGGTGCCCACCTACGCGGCGCTGCGCACGCTGGGGCGCTCGGGCGTCGCCGCTCTCGTCGACGGGCTCGCCGTCTCGGCGCTCGCGCTCGCCGACGGACTGCGCCGCATGGACGGCGTCGAGGTGCTGAACGACGTCGTGTTCACGCAGGTCTGCGCCGGGTTCGAGGGCCGCGACGTGGCGGCGATCGCACGCGCCCTCGACGACGACGGCGTCGCGCTCGCGCATCCCTCGACCTGGCGGGGCCGCGACGTGCTGCGGTTCTCGGTCAGCAATCGGGCGACGGATGCCGCAGCCGTCGCCTCGGCACTCGACGCCGTCCGTCGGGTGCTGGCGCGCTGATCCCGACCGCAGCACCGTGCGGATCTCGCCGTCGCGGGCCCGACTGTCGGTCGTGGGCGGCAGGATGGAGGGGTGGACGCGCTCGAGGTCTTCTCCGATGCCACGCGAACGTGGTTCGCGGAGTCCTTCCGCGCGCCGACCGCCGTGCAGTCGGCCGCGTGGCAGGCGATCGGGCGCGGCGCGCACGCGCTCGTCGTCGCGCCGACCGGCTCGGGCAAGACGCTCTCGGCGTTCCTGTCGGCCATCGACCGGTTGCATAGCGAGTCGCCGACGGCAGAGCCGGGGCAGCGACCGTCGGGGGAGCGTTCGCCGGAGCCACGTCCGCCGGGGACTCGCGTGCTCTACCTGTCGCCGCTGAAGGCGCTCGGCGTCGACGTGGAGCGCAACCTTCGAGCGCCGCTGACGGGCATCGCGCGCGTGTCCGAGCGGCTCGGCGTCGAGCCGCCGCACGTGAGCGTCGGCGTCAGGTCGGGCGACACCCCGGCGAACGAGCGCCGGGCGATGCTGCGCACGCCCCCCGACATCCTCATCACGACGCCCGAGTCGTTGTTCCTCATGCTCACCTCGCAGGCGCGCGAGACGCTGCGCACGGTCGAGACGGTGATCGTCGACGAGATCCACGCGGTCGCCGCGACCAAGCGCGGTGCGCATCTCGCGCTCTCGCTCGAGCGCCTCGACGCGCTGCTGCCGAAGCCCGCGCAACGCATCGGGCTCTCGGCGACCGTGCGACCCGTCGAAGAGGTCGCACGGTTCCTGTGCGCGAGTGCGCCGGTCGAGATCGTCGCGCCGCCGAGCGAGAAGCAGTTCGACCTTCGCGTCGTCGTCCCGGTCGAAGACATGGCGCAGCTGCCCGCGAGCGACGACGCGACGGGTTCGATCTGGCCGCACGTCGAGGAGGCGATCCTCGAGAAGGTGCTCGCGCATCGTTCGTCGATCGTGTTCGCGAACTCCCGGCGCCTCGCCGAACGGCTGACGGCGCGGCTCAACGAGCTCGCACTCGAGGCCTCCGAGCGCGAGGCGCTCCTGGTGGCGGCCGTCACGAGCGGCCCGCCCGCCGCGGTCATGGCGCAGTCGGGGCAGACGGCCGGCGCACCGCCGCTGCTCGCTCGGGCGCACCACGGCTCGGTCAGCAAGGAGCAGCGCGCCGAGATCGAGGACGACCTGAAGAGCGGGCGGCTGCGATGCGTCGTCGCCACGTCGAGCCTCGAGCTCGGCATCGACATGGGCGCGGTCGACCTCGTCGTGCAGGTCGAGTCGCCGCCGTCGGTCTCGAGCGGGCTCCAGCGGCTCGGCCGAGCGGGCCACCAGGTCGGCGAGGTCTCGCGCGGCGTCATCTTCCCGAAGCAGCGCGCCGATCTCGTGCACGCGGCGGTTACGAGCGAGCGCATGCTCGCCGGGGCGATCGAGACCATGCGCGTGCCGTCGAATCCGCTCGACATCCTGGCCCAGCAGACGATCGCCGCCGCGGCGCTCGACGAACTCGACGTCGATGCCTGGTTCGATGCCGTGCGACGTGCGGCCCCGTTCGGGTCGTTGCCCCGCTCGGCGTACGAGGCGACGCTCGACCTGCTCGCGGGCCGCTACCCGTCCGACCGGTTCGGCGAGCTCCGTCCTCGCCTCGTCTGGGATCGCGAGGCGAACACGCTCGTCGGCAGGCCGGGGGCGCAACGGCTCGCGGTCACGAGCGGCGGCACCATTCCCGACCGCGGCATGTTCGGCGTCTTCCTCGTGGGCGAGGAGTCCGGCGGTCGCCGCGTCGGCGAGCTCGACGAGGAGATGGTCTACGAGTCGCGCGTCGGCGACGTGTTCGCCCTGGGGGCCACGAGCTGGCGCATCCAGGAGATCACGTTCGACCGCGTCAACGTGGTGCCCGCGTTCGGGCAGCCGGGCCGGGTGCCGTTCTGGAAGGGCGACGGCCTCGGCCGACCGGCAGAGCTCGGCCGCGCGCTCGGCGCCTTCATGCGCGAGATCGCGGCGGCCGACGAGTCCGCCGCGCGCGACCGGGTGGCCGCGGCCGGGCTCGACGACTTCGCGGCACGAAATCTCGTGACCTTCCTCGCCGATCAGGCGAAGGCGACCGGCCATGTTCCCTCCGATCGCACGCTCGTGGTCGAGCGCACGCGTGACGAACTCGGCGACTGGCGGGTCATCCTGCACTCGCCCTTCGGCATGCCCGTGCACGCGCCATGGGCGCTCGCGATCGCGGCGCGCGTGCGTGAACGGCACGGCGTCGACGGGGCCGCGGTCGCCGCCGACGACGGCATCATCGTGCGCATCCCCGACACGGGCATCGATCCGCCCGGAGCCGACCTGTTCGTGTTCGAGCCCGACGAGCTCGAGCAGCTCGTCACCGAGGAGGTCGGTGGTTCGGCTCTCTTCGCGAGCCGGTTCCGCGAGTGCGCGGCACGTGCGCTGCTGCTGCCCAACTACAAGCCGGGCCGGCGCTCGCCGCTGTGGCAGCAGCGTCAGCGTTCGGCGCAGCTGCTCGAGGTCGCGAGCGCATTCCCGACGTTCCCGATCATCCTCGAGACCGTCCGCGAGGTGCTCCAGGACGTCTACGACGTGCCGGCGCTGGTCGAGCTGGCCAGGGATGTCGCGGCGCGCCGGGTGCGCCTGGTCGAGACGACGACCGACTCGCCGAGTCCCTTCGCGAGCTCGCTGCTGTTCGGCTACGTCGGCGCGTTCATGTACGAGGGCGACTCGCCGCTCGCCGAGCGACGGGCTGCGGCGCTCGCGATCGACACGGCGCTGCTCGGCGAGCTCCTCGGTCGGGTCGAGCTGCGAGAGCTCCTCGATCCGGGCGTCATCGCGACGACCGAGCGCGAGCTGCAGCGCCTGGCCGAAGACCGCCGAGTGCGCGGCACGGAGGGCGTCGCCGACGCGCTGCGGTGGCTCGGGCCGCTGACGACGGCCGAGCTCGCCGAGCGCGTGCAGGCCGAGACCGATCCGGCCGCCGCGGTCGAGGAGCTCGTTGCGGCACGGCGGGCCGTGCGCCTGACGTTCGCCGGTCGCGAGCACGTCGCGGCCATCGAAGACGTCGGGCGCCTCCGCGACGCGCTGGGCGTGCCAGTGCCGCCCGGTGTGGCGGTCGCGTTCGCCGAGCACGTCGGTGATCCGCTGGGCGACCTGGTGAGCCGCTTCGCACGAACCCATGGGCCGTTCGCCGCCGAGGAGGTCGCCGAACGGTTCGGCATCGGCGTCGCGGTGGCCAAGGGCGCGCTGCGGCGGCTGGCCGACGAGCGTCGGGTCGTCGAGGGGGAGTTCCGCCCGAACGGCACGTCGACCGAGTGGTGCGACGCCGAGGTGCTCCGCAAGATCCGGCGGCGGTCGCTCGCCGCGCTCCGTCACGAGGTCGAGCCCGTGCCCCAGCCGGTGCTCGCGCGATTCCTGCCCGAGTGGCAGCACATCGGCCGCCCGCTGAAGGGCATCGACGGCGTGCTGTCGGTCGTCGAGCAGCTCGAGGGTGTGCGCCTCCCGGCATCCGCATGGGAGTCGCTCGTGCTGCCTTCGCGCGTGTCCGACTACAGTCCGGCGATGCTCGACGAGCTCATGGCCACCGGCGAGGTCGTGTGGGCCGGGTCCGGCTCGCTCGCGGGCGACGACGGGTGGGTGACGCTGCACCTCGCGGAGTCCGCGCCGCTGACGCTCGATCCGCCGGTCGGCGTCGAGACCACGGCCCTGCAGCGCGAGGTGCTCGTCGCACTGGGGTCGGGCGGCGCGTACTTCTTCCGGCAGCTCTCCGACGCGGTCGGTCGGTTCGGCACGCTCGACGGTCCCGCCAACGACGAGGAGTTCGTCGAAGCCCTCTGGGGCCTCGTCTGGGCAGGACTCGTGACGAACGACACCTTCGCCCCCGTCCGCTCGCTCATCTCCGGCGGCCGCAGCGCGCACCGCACGACGCGGCCGGCGCCGCGTTCGCGCATGATGCGCGGCCGGTCGATGCCGCGCGCGTCGTCGGCCGTGATGCGATCGGGTCCGCCGTCGGTCGCCGGCCGGTGGTCGATCCTGCCCGTGCCCGACTCCGATGCCACCCGTCGCGCGCACGCGCTCGCCGAGACCATGCTCGACCGGCACGGACTCGTGACCCGCGGCACGGTCGTCGCCGAGGGCGTGCTCGGCGGGTTCGCCCTGCTCTACCGAACGCTCAGCGGCTTCGAGGAGTCCGGCCGAGCACGCCGCGGCTACTTCGTCGAGGGTCTCGGCGCCGCCCAGTTCGCGGGGCCTGGCGCCGTCGACCGACTGCGCGGATTCGCCGACCGCGACGAGCGCCCGAACGCGGCGCGCACCGTGCACGTGCTCGCGGCGACCGATCCGGCGAACGCCTACGGTGCGGCCCTGCCGTGGCCCGATCCGCCGGGCGAGAGCTCGCATCGCGCCGCGCGCAAGGCCGGCGCACTCGTCGTGGTCGCCGACGGCGAGCTCGTGGCCTACGTCGAACGGGGTGGCAAGACGATGCTCGCCTACGTCGACGACGAGGCCGTGCTGCGGCAGGCCGCCGATGCCATCGCCGCGCTCGTGCGAACCGGACGCGTGCGTCGGCTGGCCGTCGAATCCGTCAACGGCGCGTTCGTGCTCGGCACGTCGTTCGGCGACGCCCTGAGGGCCGCCGGCTTCGGCGAGACGCCGAAGGGACTCCGGCTCGATGCCAGAGGGTGACACGGTCTTCCGGGCTGCCGCCCGACTGCACGCGGCGCTCGCCGGATCCGAGCTCGTGCGCACCGACTTCCGCGTGCCGCGGTTCGCCGCGGCCGACCTCTCGGGTGAACGCGTCGAGGAGGTCGTCTCCCGCGGCAAGCATCTGCTCATCCGAACGCCGGCGTGGAGCATCCACTCGCACCTGAAGATGGAGGGCGAGTGGCGCGTGGTGCGGCCGGGGGAGCGTTGGCCCAAACCCGCGCATCTCGCCCGCGTCGTGCTCGAGACGCCAGACGCCACGGCGATCGGCTTCGAACTCGGACTCCTCGAGGTGCTCGCGCGCGCCGACGAGGCTGCGACCCTCGAGTACCTCGGTCCGGACCTGCTCGGCCCCGACTGGGATGCCGACGAGGCCGTGCGCCGACTGGCGGCCCGCCCCGACGTGCCGATCGCGGTCGCGCTGCTCGACCAGCGGAACCTCGCCGGCCTCGGCAACGTGTACGCCAATGAGCTGTGCTTCCTCCGCGGTCTCCGACCGCAGCGCGCGGTGATGGCCGTGCCCGACCTGCCGGCGGTCGTCGCCCTCGGCCGTCGACTCATCGTCGCGAACCGCGATCGGTCGGCGCGAGTGACGACCGGCGTCGATCGCCGCGGGCAGCGATTGTGGGTCTACGGGCGCGCCGGGGAGTCGTGCCGTCGCTGCGGCACCCGCATCGAGCGCGGCCAGCTGGGCCGCACCGAGCTCGAGGAGCGCGTGACGTACTGGTGTCCCAGCTGCCAGACCTGAGCGCGAACGACGACGGGGCCGCCGCGAACCGCGGCGACCCCGATCGGGTTCATGGTGTGCGGGTCAGTTGACCGGCCCGGTCCACTTCTCGCCCGGACCCTGGCCGATGGCATCGGGGATGACGGAGGCCTCGCGGAACGCGAGCTGCAGCGAACGCAGGCCGTCGCGCAGCGAGCGCGCGTGCATGTCGCTGATCTCGGGCGCACCGGCGGTGATCAGGCCCGCGAGGGCGTTGATGAGCTTGCGGGCCTCGTCGAGGTCGATCTGCGACTCGGGGTCGTCGGCGAGGCCGACCTTGACGGCGGCGGCACTCATGAGGTGCACGGCCGCGGTGGTGATGATCTCGACCGCGGGAACCTCGGCGATGTCGCGCGTCGCGTCGTCGACCGGGTCTGAATTCTTGCTCACGGATAACCTCTGCTAGACTCGTTCGGTCCGGAGCAATGCTCCGGCTTGCTGGGGCTTGTCCCCAGTACGGCTGGGCTTGTCCCAGTACGGCTGGGCTTGTCCCAGTACGAAAGTGGAGATTCTCCCACCCGCGCTTACCGCTTCATCAAGGTTACCGGGTTGAATGCCCTCCGCTTCATCGCCCGCGACGGGCATGGAGTAGACGCCGCAAGGCACAGGGGGCCGCAGTGCAGATCGGTGTGATTCCGTTCAGCGTGCGTGGATCTTCGCTCTCGAAACGGTGGGCGACATCCGGTCTCCCATCGAGTGAAGAAGCTTGAGTAGAGGAGTACCCGCATCAGCGATCCCCGTACAAACGACCGTATCCGCGTTCCCGAGGTCCGCCTCGTCGGTCCCGCAGGAGAGCAGGTCGGCGTCGTGAAGATCGAGGTGGCCCTGCGGCTCGCGCAGGAAGCCGATCTCGACCTCGTCGAGGTCGCTCCGAACTCCAAGCCCCCGGTCGCCAAGATCATGGACTACGGCAAGTTCAAGTACGAGGCTGCGCAGAAGGCGAAAGAGGCCCGGCGCAACCAGGCGAACACGATCCTCAAAGAGGTCCGGTTCCGTCTCAAGATCGACAAGCACGACTACGAGACCAAGATGAAGCGCGCGATCGGCTTCCTGAAGGCCGGCGACAAGGTCAAGGCCATGATCCTGTTCCGAGGCCGCGAGCAGTCGCGCCCCGAGATGGGCGTCCGACTCCTGCAGCGCTTCGCCGAAGACGTCGTCGAGTTCGGCACGGTCGAGCACAACCCCACGATCGACGGCCGCAACATGGTCATGGTGATCGCCCCTCTCAAGAACAAGTCCGAGGCCAAGGCCGAGGCGAATGCACAGCGTGCTGCGGCGAAGTCGCGCCCGTCGGCGGATGCCGACGGCGAGGCCGAGACGCAGACGGCCGACGCCGCAGAGGCGTAGGCCAGACACCCACGTCCGCCACGAGTTGGCGGCAGAACCAAGGAGACACACGAGATGCCGAAGCAGAAGACCCACTCCGGGTCCAAGAAGCGCTTCAAGATCACCGGTACCGGCAAGATCAAGAAGCAGCAGGCCGGAATGCGCCACAACCTCGAGGTCAAGGCCTCGAAGCGCAAGGCCCGTCTGAACCAGGACAAGGTCGTGTCGGCCCCCGACGCCAAGGTCATCAAGAAGCTTCTCGGCCACTGAGCCGCGACCCGTTTAAGGAAGAAACAGAGCAATGGCAAGAGTGAAGAGGGCGGTCAACGCCCACAAGAAGCGTCGCGTCATCCTCGAGCGCGCTGCGGGTTACCGCGGCCAGCGTTCGCGTCTGTACCGCAAGGCCAAGGAGCAGGTCACCCACTCCCTCGTCTACTCGTACAACGACCGCCGCAAGAAGAAGGGCGACTTCCGTCGTCTCTGGATCCAGCGGATCAACGCGGCTTCGCGTGCGAACGGCCTCACGTACAACCGCCTCATCCAGGGCCTCGGCCTTGCGGGCATCGAGGTCGACCGCCGCATCCTCGCCGAGCTCGCCGTGAACGAGCCCGCGACGTTCGCCGCGCTCGTCGAGTCGGCCAAGAAGGCCCTCCCGGCCGACACCTCGGCCCCGAAGACCGCCGCGTAAGCAGCAGCTTCGACCACGTCGAACGGCCCGGCACCTCCTGCATGAACGCAGGGCGGTGCCGGGCCGTTCCGCGTCTCCGGCATGCGTCGAGCCCTAGAATCGACTCATGCTCGAGAACCCCCGCTCTCCCCGTGTCCGCTCGGTCGCGAAGCTCGCCTCGAAGTCGTCGCGAGCCGAGAGCGGGCTGTTCCTGCTCGAGGGTCCGCAGGCCGTGTCCGAGGCGCTGGCCTTCCGCCCCGAGCTCGTAATGGAGCTGTTCGCGACCCCGACGGCGCTCGAGCGGCACCCCGAAGTCGCCGCGGCGGCGTCCGAGGCCGACCTCGACATCGAGTACGTCACCGAAGAGGTGCTCGACGCGATGGCCGACACGGTCACGCCGCAGGGGTTCGTCGCGGTGTGCCGCCAGTTCCCGACCGCGGTGAAAGACGTGTTCGCCGCGTCCCCGAAGCTCATCGCGATCCTCGAAGAGGTGCGCGATCCCGGCAACGCCGGCACGATCGTCAGGGCTGCGGATGCCGCGGGCGCCGACGCGGTCGTGTTCACGGGTCGCGCGGTCGACCTGTACAACCCGAAGGTCGTGCGCAGCTCGACGGGCTCCATCTTCCACGTCCCGGTCGCGGTCGGCGCCGACCTCGCCGACGTGCTCGTGCGTGCCAGGGCCGCGGGCCTGACGGTGCTCGCCGCCGACGTGAAGGGCGACGATCTACTGGCCGCGCGCACCGACGGGGTGCTCGCGAAGCCGACGGCGTGGCTGTTCGGCAATGAGGCGCGGGGACTGCTCGACGAGCAGCTCGAGCTCGCCGACCGGGTCGTCACGGTGCCCATCTACGGACATGCCGAGTCGATGAACCTCGCGACCGCGGCATCCGTCTGCCTGTACGAGAGCGCCTTCGCCCAGCGCAGTGCGTGAGGCGGGCGCGGGTTACGAAAAGGTAACCAACCGCGCCGCTTCCTGAATTCGGCGCCCTCGGCGCCCTAGTTTGGGGGGTATGGACCCGACCCAGCCAGCGCCGCCGACGTCGAACATCTCGGTCCGTCGAGGTGAGCCGTTGGTGGTGATCGAGCACGTCGACAAGCACTACGGCGAACTGCACGTGCTGAACGACATCAACACCGTCGTCAATCGCGGCGAGGTCGTGGTGGTCATCGGGCCGAGCGGCTCGGGCAAGTCGACGCTCTGCCGTGCGATCAACCGGCTCGAGACGATCGACTCCGGTTCGATCTCGATCGACGGCGAGCGACTGCCCGAAGAAGGCGCCGCGCTCGCGAAGCTGCGCGCCGACGTCGGCATGGTCTTCCAGTCGTTCAACCTGTTCGCCCACAAGACCGTGCTCGAGAACGTCACGCTCGCACCCATCAAGGTCAAGCGGATGTCGCGCAAGGCCGCCGAGTCCGAGGCGATGGTGCTGCTCGAACGCGTCGGCGTCGCGAACCAGGCGAAGAAGCTGCCCGCGCAGCTCTCGGGTGGGCAGCAGCAGCGCGTGGCCATCGCCAGGTCGCTCGCGATGAACCCCAAGCTGATCCTCATGGACGAGCCCACGAGCGCGCTCGACCCCGAGATGATCAACGAGGTGCTCGACGTCATGGTCGGCCTCGCGAAGGACGGCATGACGATGATCGTCGTGACGCACGAGATGGGCTTCGCTCGCAAGGCCGCCGACCGGGTGCTGTTCATGGCCGACGGCCGCATCGTCGAGGAGTCGACCCCTGCGGTGTTCTTCGATCACCCGACTTCCGATCGGGCGAAGGACTTCCTGTCGAAGATCCTCGACCACTAGACCTCGGCTGCCACGAGCGGCTCGAGCACACCACCCACGAGAAGAGGCATGGACATGAAACGCATGAGGATCGCACTCGTCGCCGCAGCTGCCGCAGCGACACTCGCCCTGGCGGGCTGCACCGGCGGCGACGCCCCCGTCGAGAGCGCCGAGCCGGCGCCGACGTTCGAGGCCGGCACCACGATGGCCCGCCTCCAGGAGGCCGGCAAGGTCACGATCGGCACGAAGTTCGACCAGCCGCTGTTCGGCCTCGTCGGCCCGTCGGGCGACCCCGAGGGCTTCGACGTCGAGATCGCGAAGATCATCGCCGACGAGCTCGGCATCCCCGAAGACGGCATCACGTGGACCGAGACCGTGTCGGCCAACCGCGAGCCGTTCATCGAGAGCGGCCAGGTCGACTTCGTCGTCGCCACGTACACGATCAACGACAAGCGCAAGGAGGTCATCTCCTTCGCGGGCCCGTACTACCTGGCCGGTCAGTCGATCCTCGTGCTCGCCGACAACGACGACATCAAGAGCGAAGACGACCTCGTCGGCGAGAAGGTCTGCTCGGTGACGGGTTCGACGCCTGCGGCGAACCTGGCCGAGCTCGGCGCCGTGCCGGTGCTCACCGACACGTACACGAACTGCCTCGAGCCGCTTCGCGCCGGCGAGGTCGTGGCCGTGTCGACCGACAACGTGATCCTCGCGGGTCTCGCCGCGCAGAACGAGGGCGAGTTCAAGGTCGTGGGGGAGCCGTTCACCGAGGAGCCCTACGGCATCGGCCTGAAGCTCGACGACACCGACTTCCGCATGTTCATCAACGACGTGCTCGAGAAGGCGTACGAGGACGGTCGTTACGAAGAGGCGTGGAACAAGACGGCCGGCACCGTGCTGCCGTTCGTCGACCCGCCCGCGGTCGACCGCTACTGAGCCCGTCCGCCGCCCGGGTGCACGCGCGCCCGGGCGGCGGCTGCGGCATCCGCAGCATCGATCGACCAGCCTGAAGAGTTCGAGAAGGGAGCGGCGTGGACGTCGTCATCGAGAACCTGCCGCGATACCTCGAGGGGTTCACGGTCACCGTGCTCCTGCTCGTGGTCAGCGGCCTCGCCGCGCTCGTGCTCGGCACGATCGTGGCGGCCATGCGCATCTCGCCCGTCGGCACCCTCCGCGGGGTCGCCACGGTGTACACCGAGATCATCCGCAACACGCCGCTCACGCTCGTGCTCTTCTTCTGCGCGTTGATCCTGCCGTACCTCGGCTCGCGCCTGCCGTACACCGTGGCGGCGACGGTCGCGCTCGCCGTGTACACCTCGCCCTTCGTCGCCGAGGCGCTGCGCTCCGGCATCAACGGCGTCCCGGTGGGACAGGCCGAGGCCGCGCGCAGCCTCGGGTTCGGCTTCGGCCAGTCGGTGACGCTCGTGATCTTCCCGCAGGCGTTCCGCATGACGATCCCGCCGCTGATCAACGTGTTCATCGCCCTCACGAAGAACACGTCGGTCGCCGGCGGGTTCTTCGTGGTCGAACTGTTCACGGTCGGCAAGGAGCTCGCGAACGCGAACGGCGATGCCGTGATCGCGGTGCTCCTCGGCGTCGCGACCTTCTACCTCCTGATCACGGTGCCGCTCGGACTCCTCGCGGCGCAACTCGAACGCAAGTGGGTGGTGCAGCGATGACCGGTGCGAGCGTGCTCTTCGACGCCCCCGGCCCGAAGGCCAGGCGGCGGTCGCTCATCTTCTCGATCATCGCGGGCGTGCTGGTCGTGGCCGCGCTCGGCTGGATGTTCCTGACCCTGAACGCACCGAAGGAGTCGGGCGGGATCACGCTGCCCGGCATGTTCGACGCGAGCCGGTGGGACATCTACGCCGACCCCGAGATCTGGAGCTTCATCATCTTCCAGGGCGTCTGGGGAACGCTCAGGGCGGCGATCGTCGCCGCCGTGCTGGCGATCATCATCGGCGTGCTGTTCTCGCTGCTCCGCAGCGCCGAGACCGCGTGGATCCGCATCCCGACGGCCGTCGTGATCGAGTTCTTCCGCGGCATGCCCGTGCTGCTGATGATGCTCTTCATCCTGCTCGTGGGCTCGACCGGGCAGTACTGGGCCGTGGTCTGGGCGCTCGCCGTCTACAACGGCGCGCTGATCGGCGAGGCGCTGCGCGCCGGGCTCGTGTCGTTGCCGCGGGGTCAACGGGAGGCGGGCCTCAGCCTCGGCATGCGCCCGTTGCAGTCGAAGATGCTCGTCGAGTTCCCGCAGGCCTTCCGGCAGATGCTGCCGATCATCGTCGCGCAGCTCGTCGTGTTGCTGAAGGACACCTCGCTCGGCTACATCGTCGGCTACCAGGAGCTGCTGCGCGTCACGCTCAACAACCTCTCCAGCTTCTACGGCAACCGGTACCTGTTCTCGCTGTTCGTGATCACGTGGCTGCTCTACCTCGCCATGAACCTGTCGCTGTCGTGGTTCGCCCGGTGGCTCGCCAGGCGCGGCGATCGGCGCCTGCGCCCCGCGAAGGGCGGTCCGCTGCCCGAAGACCCGAGTCAGGCGATCCTGGTCGCCCAGGCGAACGCGGCGGCACGGCAGTCCGAGGACAACAGTTCACGCTAGCCGGGGCGACTAGACTCGTTCCTTGTGTCCGAGCCCCGTGAAATCACCGAGCAGTCCGTCGAGTCCGCCGTCGCCGCGGCGCTCGCCGCGATCGCCTCGGCCGGCGATTCCGCCGCGCTGAAGGCCGTCCGCGCCGAGCACACCGGCGAGAAGAGCGAACTCGCCCAGTTGAACGCCGAACTCCGCAACGTCCCCAACGACCAGAAGGCCGCTCTCGGCAAGCTCGTCGGCGGGGCCAGAGGTCGTGTCAACCAGGCGTTCGCCGCCCGCGAGCACGAGATCGTCGCCGCAGAGGCGGCCGCCGCGCTCGAGGCCGAGGCGGTGGATGTCACGGCGCTGCCGTCGCGCTACACCGCCGGCTCGCGGCATCCGCTCGCCCTGCTCGAAGACCGCGTGTGCGACGTCTTCACGGGCATGGGCTGGGAGATCGCCGAGGGGCCGGAGGTCGAGAGCGAGTGGTTCAACTTCGACGCGCTGAACTTCGACGCCGATCACCCCGCGCGCGCGATGCAGGACACCTTCTTCGTCGACCCGCCCGAGGCGCACCTCGTGATGCGCACCCACACGAGCCCCGTGCAGGTGCGCTCGATGCTCGACCGCGAGGTGCCGATCTACGTGCTCGCGCCCGGCCGGGTCTACCGAACCGACGAGTTCGACGCGACGCACCTGCCGGTCTTCATGCAGTTCGAGGGCCTCGCGGTCGACAAGGGCCTCACGATGGCGCACCTCAAGGGCACGCTCGACCACTTCGTGAAGTCGATCTTCGGCGACGAGGCGAAGGTGCGCCTGCGCCCCAGCTACTTCCCGTTCACCGAGCCCTCGGCCGAACTCGACTTCTGGCACCCGACCTTCAAGACGGGTCCCCGTTGGATCGAGTGGGGCGGCTGCGGCATGGTGCACCCGAACGTGCTCCGCTCGGCGGGCATCGACCCCGAGGTCTACACGGGGTTCGCGTTCGGCATGGGCATCGAGCGGGGCCTGATGCTCCGCAACGGCGTGCAGGACATGCGCGAAATGGTCGAGGGAGACATCCGGTTCTCCCAGCAGTTCGGAATGGTGGTCTGAAGACATGCGAGTGCCGCTGAGTTGGCTCGCCGAGTTCGTCGAGCTCGTTCCCGGAACGACGCCCGAGCAGGTGCACGCCGCCCTGGTCGAGCTCGGCCTCGAAGAGGAGGGCGTGCACACGTTCGACCTCGTGGGCCCCATCGTCGTGGGCGAGGTGCTCGAGTTCGTCGAGGAGCCGCAGTCCAACGGCAAGACCATCCGCTGGTGCCAGGTGCGCGTCGCGCCCGACGGTGAGACCGCGGCCGACGGCGGCGAGGCCGTGCACGGCATCGTCTGCGGCGCCCGCAACTTCTTCGTGGGCGACAAGGTCGTGGTGACCCTGCCCGGCGCGGTGCTGCCCGGCCCGTTCCCCATCGCGGCCCGCAAGACCTACGGCCACGTCTCCGACGGCATGATCGCCTCGGCCCGTGAGCTCGGGCTCGGCGAAGACCACGACGGCATCCTGCGCCTCTCGACGCTCGGTATCGACGCGCCCGTCGGCACCGATGCGATCGAGCTGCTCGGCCTCGACGACACGGCGGTCGAGCTGAACGTCACGCCCGACCGCGGCTACGCCTTCTCGATCCGCGGCGTTGCCCGCGAGTACTCCCACGCGACGGGTGCGGCGTTCCGCGACCCTGCACTGGTCATGCCCGCTCCGGATGCCGCGGGGGCGCCGTTCCCGGTCGAGCTCCGCGACGAGGCGCCCATCCGCGGCCGCGCCGGGGCCGCCGTCTTCACGACGCAGGTCGTGCGCGGGGTCGAACCCACGCGCCCGACGCCGGCCTGGATGATCGCGCGACTGAAGCTCGCCGGTATCCGCTCGCTCTCGCTGCTCGTCGACATCACGAACTACGTCATGCTCGAGTTCGGGCAGCCGACCCACGCGTACGACCTCGACAAGCTGCAGGGCGGCATCGTCGTGCGTCGTGCGACGCCGGGCGAGAAGATCACCACCCTCGACGAGAAGGAGCGCGCGCTCCACGTCGAAGACCTGCTGATCGCCGACGATCGTGGCGCCATCGGCATCGCGGGCATCATGGGCGGCGCGGAGACCGAGATCTCCGACACCACGACGAACGTGCTCATCGAGGCCGCGAACTTCGACCCCGTGTCGATCGCGCGCTCGGCGCGCCGGCACAAGCTGCCGAGCGAGGCCTCCAAGCGCAACGAGCGCGGCGTCGACCCTGAGATCGCCGCTGCGGCGTCGGCCCGCGTCGCCCAGCTCATGGTCGAGCTCGCCGGCGGCACCGCCGAGGGCGTCTCCGTGCTCGCCGACGTGCCCGCCCGACAGGCGATCGTGCTGCCCCGCGGCTTCGTGACCCGGGTCACGGGCGTCGACTACGACGACGCCGAGGTGCGTGCCTCGCTCGAGAAGATCGGCGCGACCGTCGCCGACCTCGGCGGCCACGACGGCGTCGACGACGGCTTCTCGGTGGTGCCGCCATCCTGGCGTCCCGACCTGACCGGCCGCGAGGAGCTCGTCGAAGAGGTGGCGCGACTCGGCGGCTACGAGCGCATCCCCTCGGTGCTGCCCGTCGCTCCGCCCGGGCGCGGGCTCACGCGCTCGCAGCGCATCCGCCGCCGCGTGTCCGACGCGCTGGCCGTCGGTGGCGCGACCGAGGTGCTCTCGTTCCCCTTCGCGAACGAGGCCGACAACCTGCAGTACGGCAGTGCCGACGGTTCGCCCGTCGCCTCCGTACGGCTCGCGAACGCGCTCGACGCCACCAACCCGGTGCTGCGACGCTCCCTGCTGCCCGGGCTCATCGCGGCCGCGAAGCGCAACCGCTCGCGCGGCCTCGTCGACCTCGGCCTGTTCGAGCAGGGGCTCGTGTTCCTGCCCGAGGCGGGCCGCGAGTACGGCACGCGCGAGCTGCCCGTCGGCGCGTCGCTGCCCGGTGACGAGACCGTCGCCGAGCTGAACGACGGCATCCCGCCCCAGCCCCGCCATGTCGCCGCGCTCTTCGTCGGCGAGACGGTGACGAAGCAGCCCGGACAGGCCGCGATCGCCGCGGGCATCGTCGATGCGCTCGACGCCGTGCGCCGCATCGGCCTCGCGATCGGCGCCGAGTTCGAGGTCGTGCAGGGGGCGCACCACGCGATGCACCCCGGCCGCACGGCCGAGCTCCGGGTCGCGGGTCGCTCGGTCGGCTTGGCCGGCGAGCTGCTCCCCGCGATCGCCGAAGAGGCCGACCTGCCGCGCGTGGTCGCCGTGCTCGAGCTCGACCTCGACGCCGCCATCGGCCTCGCGACGGTGCAGCCCGAGGCGCGCGCCATCGGCACGTTCCCCGCGGCAACGCAGGACCTCTCACTCGTGGTGGGTGTCGACGTGCCCGCTGCGGTCGTCGCGGCATCCGTCGTCGAGGGCGCGGGCGAGCTCCTCGAGGCGCTGCACCTGGTCGACGACTACCGCGGACAGGGTGTGCCGGCCGGCTCGAAGAGCCTGACGTTCGCGCTGCGTTTCCGCGCCGCCGACCGCACGCTCACCGCGGCCGAGGCGAGCGAGGCCAAGCTCGCCGGTGCGGCCCTCGCAGGCGAGCGCACGGGTGCGGCGATCCGCGAGTAGCGCGAGCGGAGTCGATCACCGAGTGCCGCCGGGTCGCGAGACGGATGTCGCGACCCGGCGGTACGCTGAAGCATGACCGAAGCGAAGACCGGGCCCACCGGGGCATCTGTCGGCGAATTCCTCGAGACGGTCGAACCAGCGGGGCGGCGCGAAGACGGCCTTGTGCTGCGCGAGCTGTTCGACCGGGTCACCGACACCGATGCCGTGATGTGGGGTCCGTCGATCGTCGGCTACGGCCTGCAGCACTACACGTACGCCACCGGGCGACAGGGCGACTGGCCGATCGTGGGCTTCTCGCCCCGCAAGGCGAACGTCTCGCTCTACGGCCTGCAGTTGCCGGGCGGCGAGGAGCTCGTCGAACGGTTGGGCAAGGTCAAGCTTGGCGCCGACTGCATCTGGGTCGGCCGCCTCACGAACATCGACCTGGATGTGCTCGCCTCGCTCATCGACCGGTCGTGGATCCACGCGCGAGGGTGAGTCGCGGCATCCGCCATCAGTCGTCAGTCGGCTGAAGGCCGCTTTCCGGACCGCTCTGCTGCGCGTTCGGCCGACTGGATGATCGACTCGACGCCGAGCCGGTAGAGGTCGCGGTCCTCGAGTGCCGCGATCTGCACGCCGAGTTCGGCCACGCGCGGATGCGTGCGCGGGTCGGCGAGGATCGGGCCGTCGAACCAGGGGCTGTGATCGTCGTCGCCCACCTCGCGCCCGCTGCGGCTGCGGGCGATGCCCGCTGCGGTCGAGAGCACGTGCGAGGCCAGGAGCGCGTAGTGACGCACGAGCTCGTCGTCGGCGAGCCCGCCTTCGGCGAAGGCGTCGAGCATGAGTTCGACCGCGTCGAGCTCGCCTTGGCCATGGGTTGTGAGCACGACGGCTTCGACGGCCACGGCGGGATAGGCCGTGAAGGACGCGAGCGTTGCGTCGGCGAGCTGACGGACCCGGTCGCGCCATGCAGCCGGATCGGCGGTGACCGCGGCGACGGAGCGGGCGTTGAGCTCGTCGAGCAGCGCCTGCATGAGCTGCTCCTTGTTGCGGAAGTGGCGGTAGATCGCCGTCGGGTCGGCGCCCAGCCTGGCCCCCAACTCGCGCACCGAGATGCTCGTGGACCGGGTCTCGGCGGCGAGTTCGAGCCCGGCGGCGACGATGACGTCGCGGTCGAGGCGCACTTTCGCGGCGCCGCGGCCGGAGCCAGTGCGCCCGGATTCGGTCGCGGTCGTCATCGCATCCCTGCCTTCGCTTCGCGTGGTCGGCACCCATCCTGCCATGCGGCCCCGCTCGGATCGCGGACGCCGGAGTGCCTCGTCACGTCAGCATAACGAATTCGCATCCCGTGCTGTCAACGCTGTTGACGTCGGTGTGGACTGCGGCTACTGTCGCCACCACACCCAAAGAAGAATCGAGGCGATGTGGCTGTCGACGTCCTATTCACCGGGGGTGCCGTGTTCACCGGAACCGGCTCGCCCCTGCACGGCCTTGCGGTCGGCCTGACCGGCGATCGCATCACGACGATCGTTCCCGAGGCGGAGTCCGCGGCCCTGATCGGCCCCGGCACGCGGGTCATCGACCTCGAGGGTCGCCTGCTCGCTCCCGGCTTCCAGGACGCGCACATCCACCCCGTCGGCGGCGGTGTCGAACTCCTGCAGTGCGACCTGACCGGAGCGACGGATGCCGCGGACGCCGTCGCGCGAGTGGCGGCGTATGCGGCGGCGAACCCCGACGAGCCGTGGATCCTCGGCGGTGGCTGGTCGATGGACCACTTCGCCGGAGGCGCGCCCGACCGCGCCCTCCTCGACGCCGTCGTGCCCGACCGGCCCGTGTACCTCATGAGCCGCGACCACCACAGCGCGTGGGCCAACACCGCCGCGGTCCGACTCGCGGGCATCGACGCGTCGACGCCCGACCCGGCCGACGGCCGCATCGAGCGCGAGGCCGACGGCGCCCCGGCCGGCACGTTCCACGAGGGTGCCGGCGAGCTCTTCGGCGCCGTTCGGCCCGAAGGCACCGAGGAGTTGTCGTACCGCGGCCTGCTCCGCGCGCAGGAGCTCCTGCTCTCGCTCGGCGTGACCGGCTGGCAGGACGCCATGGTCGCCGGCGCATCGGCGGGCATCTCCGACCCGACCGGCGCGTACCTCCGCGCCGTGGAGGAGGGAACCCTGCGCGTGCACGTCGTCGGAGCGCAATGGTGGGAGCGCTCCGGCGGACTCGAGCAGGCCGAGCAGATGGTGCGCCTTCGCGATGAGCTCGCCGGCCGTGTCGACCCCGACCGCCTCTCGCTCGGCACCGTGAAGATCATGGTCGACGGCGTCGCCGAGAATCAGACGGCGGCGATGCTCGCCCCCTACCGCGACGGGCACGGCCACGACACCGCGAACAGCGGCATCTCCTTCCTCGACCCGGCCGTGCTGCGCCAGGCGGTCCAGACCCTGGATGCCGCGGGCATGCAGGTGCACATGCACGCGCTGGGCGACCGCGCCGTCCGAGAGGCCCTCGACGCGGTCGAGGCGGCCCGCGACGCGAACGGCCCGAGCGACGGGCGCCACCACCTCGCGCACCTCCAGATCGTCGCCGAGGCCGATACCGCCCGCTTCGCCGAACTTGACGCGATCGCCAACCTGCAGATGCTCTGGGCCACGCACGAGACCCAGATCGACGTGCTCACCCTCCCGTTCCTGCAGGACGGCGCCGTCGACCGCCAGTACCCCTTCGGCGATCTCGTCCGTGATGGTGCGCGCCTCGCGGCCGGCAGCGACTGGCCGGTCTCGACGGCGGATCCGCTCGCAGCGATCCACATCGCCGTGACCCGCATCGCTCCCGACCTCGGCGACGGCGCCGTACCGCTCGGCGGCGAGCACCAGCGGCTCGACCTCGCCACGGCACTGGCCGCGTACACGTCGGGCAGCGCCTACGTGAACCACCGCGAGCACGACACGGGCCACGTGCGCGAGGGCTACCTCGCGAACCTCGTGGTCATCGACCCCGACCCGTTCACCCTGGCCTCCGAGGACCTCCACCGTGCTGCGGTGGCGTCCACGTGGATCGAGGGCGAGCAGGTCTACACCCGCATCGAGAACCAGTCGAGGAGCCACGCATGACCCCCACCCGATCCCGCCACGGCCGCCGCGGCATCCTGCTCATCGCAGGGTTGACCGCCGGCGCGCTGGCCCTCACCGGCTGCACCCCCGAGGCCGAGAGCCCGACCTCGGCCCCCGAGTGGGAGCTCACGGCCCAGACCGACGCCCCGTCGGGCGACATCGACTCGTTCAGCTGGGTCAGCTACGGCGAGCCCTACTCGCTCGACTACGCCTACGCGTTCGACTACGCCGACAACCAGGTGCTCGCGAACGTGTGCGAGTCGCTCCTCCGACTGAACCCCGACTACACCCTGACGCCCGGCCTCGCCGAGTCGTTCGAGAACCCGACCCCGACGACTTGGGTGTACACGATCCGCGACGGCGTCACGTTCCACGACGGGACCCCGCTCACCGCGGCCGATGTCGTCGCCTCGATGAGCCGCCACATCGACCCCGCGGTCGGCTCCTCGTGGTTCTCCGTCTACCAGAACGTCGCATCGATCGAGCAGACGGGCGACCGTGAGGTCACCGTCACCACGACGATCCCCGACACCCAGTTCAACCAGGGCATGGGCGGGTCGGCGGGCGTCATCGAGTCGGCCGCGACCCTGGCCGAGAAGGGCGCCGACTACGGCAACTCGACCGGCCTCGTGAACTGCACGGGCCCGTTCGAGCTCACCGAGTGGCAGTCGGGGGAGTCGATCACCCTCACCCGGTACGACGACTACTGGGACGACTCGCTGAAGGCGAAGTCGGGCGAGGTGCGCTTCGTCTTCATGGGCGACGCCACGGCGCGCGTGAACGCCCTCAAGTCGGGTGACGTCGACGGCGGCTGGATGCTGCCGGTCGACGGCATCGCCCAACTGCAGGAGACGTCGGGCGAGGTCTCGTTCGGCCTCAGCACCGCGGCCTCGAATCTCATCGTGTCGAACCTCGAGGGCCCGCTCGGCGACGTGCGGGTCCGCCAGGCGCTGCTCATGGCGCTCGACCGCGACGGCATCCTCGAGGCCGCAGCGAAGGGGTACGGCGAGGTGTCGAACGCCCTCACGACCGAGTCGGTGTGGGGCGGCGCGTCCGATGCCACCCGCGACGCGGCCTTCAGCGACCTCGAGGAGTACCCCTACGACGTCGAGGCGGCCAGGAAGCTGGTCGAGGAGGCCGGCGCCACGGGCGAGAAGGTCGTCATCGCCACGGCGCCGATCGGCAACGACTTCACCGTGATCTCGCAGGCGACCGTGGCCGCCGCCCAGTCGATCGGCCTCGAGGCCGAGATCAAGACCGTCACGCCCAACGCCTACACGGCGTTGTTCTCCGACCCGAGCGCGCGCGAGGGCGTCGACCTGTTCTACACGGTCTGGTACCTCTCCAGCCCCGACCCGCTCGAGATGTACGGCGTGCTCCGCACGGGAGAGTTCAGCAACTACGGCGGCTGGAGCGACCCCGAGTTCGACGCGATCGCGAACGAGGCCGTCGGCATCCAGGATGCCGAGGCGCGTGCGCAGAAGTCGTCCGAACTGCAGCACATCGCGAACGAGCAGCTGCCGTGGCTGCCGCTGTTCACCGGGCCGACGACCGTCTACCAGGGCGAACGCATCACCGGTGTCGCACCGTCGATCGCGTACCTGTACTTCCCGTGGGCGGCCACCATTGGCGCCCGGTAACGCGACGGCCCAGCCGTCGACGGTCGCGGTCGCCGCTCAGGCGGCGGCCTCGACCGGGCGGGCCGGCGGCCGTTTCACGGCCGCCGGCCTCCGCCGGGTCGCCGGAAAGCTCGGCGGACTGCTGCTCACGCTCTTCCTCGCGTCGCTGCTCGTGTTCTTCTCCCGCTTCCTGGTGCCCGGCGACCCCGTGCGCTTCCTGCTCAGGGGTCGCAAGCCCAGCGAAGAGGCGATCGCCCAGGTCACGGCGCAGTTCGGGCTCGACCTGCCGCCATGGCAGCAGTACCTGAACTGGGTCGCGGGCGCACTGCACGGCGACTTCGGGCGTTCGCTCCAGTACCGCCAGGACGTCTCGACCGTGATCGGGGAGCGACTGCCCGTCACCCTCGTGCTCGTCGTGATGGCGGGCCTCGGCATCGCGATCGTCGGTCTCACGGCCGGCATCGTGGCTGCGCTGAATCGGGGCAAGGTGCTCGACCGTGCGACACTCATCGGGCTGACCGTGCTGAGCGCGATCCCGTCGTTCGTGGGGTCCATCGTGCTCATCTCGGTGTTCGCCGTGCAGCTCGGCTGGTTCCCGACGTTCGGCTCGGGCGAGGGATTCGTCGACACCGTCTACCACCTCGTGCTGCCGTCGACCGCGCTCGCGATCGTCTTCGTCGTGCTGGTCGGCAAGGTCACCCGCACGTCGATGGTCGAGCAGCTCGGCCGCGAGCACGTCGAGGTCGCGACCAGTCGCGGACTCAAGCGCGGCACGGTGATCCGCCGGCACGTGTTCCGCAACTCGCTCGGGCCGATCCTGACCGTGAGCGGCGTCCTCGTCGCCGGGCTGCTGGTCGCCAGCACCATCGTCGAGGCCGCCTTCGGCCTCGCGGGCATCGGGTCGTTGCTCGTGCAATCCGTCGACCGGCTCGACTTCCCGGTCGTCCAGGCCATCGTGATGCTCGTGGTCACCGCCTTCGTCGTGGTCAACGCGATCATCGACATCCTCGAACCCGTGATCGACCCCCGATCCGCAGCCGGAGACGCAGCACGATGACGACGCAGACCCCGACCCTCGCCCTCAAGGCGCTCCGCGCTCCGCGCCCGCGGATCGGCAGCCGCACGTTCGTCGCGGCGCTCGTGGTGCTCTCGACCATGACGCTCGCCGCGATCTTCGCGCCGTTCGTCGCCCCGTATCCGCCCGACGCCATCGACTTCACCGCCGTCAACGCGGGCCCGAGTGCCGCGCACTGGCTCGGCACCGACGGACTCGGCCGCGACCTGCTGAGTCGACTCGTCTTCGGCGCTCGCACGGCGCTGCTCGGGCCCCTGCTCGTGGTGATCGGCTCGACGGTCATCGGCATGCTGCTCGGCCTCCTCGCCGGGTGGCGGGGCGGCTGGTTCGATGCCGTGCTCGGCCGCGTCTTCGACGTGCTGTTCGCCTTCCCCTCGCTGCTGCTCGCGATCATGGCCGTCGCGCTGTTCGGCAAGGGGCTCGTCGCCCCGGTCATCGCGATGAGCATCGCGTACGCGCCGTTCGTCGCGCGGCTCACGCGAGCACTCGTCAAGGCCGAGCGCACGAGGCCCTACGTCGCGGCGTACCGCGTCGCCGGGTTCGGCGGCGCGTTCATCGCGCTGCGCCGGGTCCTGCCGAACGTCACGCCCATCGTCGGCGCCCAGTCCACCCTGAACTTCGGCTACGTGCTCGCCGAGCTCGCGGGCCTGTCCTTCCTCGGGCTGGGCGTGCAACCGCCGACCCCCGACTGGGGCGCCATGATCAACGAGGCGCAGGCCGGCATCGTCGGCGGACACTTCCTGCCCGCCATCGTGCCGGCGGTCGCCGTGGTCATCGTGGTCGTCGCCGTGAACATCATCGGAGAAGAACTCTCCGAACGCATCGGAGGCGAGATCCCCGCATGAACGACCCAGGAACGAACGAGCCGGGAACGAACCCCGCAGCGAACACCGGCACCGGTCGCACTCGACCGGACCAGGCAGGCCCGCACCTGCTCCGCATCGACGATCTGACGCTCGACCTCGCCGACGGCAAGCGCCTGCTCGACGGCATCTCCCTCGCGGTCGCGGCCGGCGAGACGGTCGGCCTCGTCGGCGAGTCCGGCTCGGGCAAGTCCCTCACCGCACGCACCGTGCTGGGCCTCACGCCGGGCGGTTCGCGCCTCGGCGGCCGGGTCGAGCTCGACGGGCGCGAGGTCATCGGCGCGTCCAAGCGCGAGGTGCTCGAACTGCGTCGCCATGCGGCGGCGATGATCTTCCAGGATCCGCGCGCGGGCATCAATCCCATGCGCACGATCGGTGACCACATGACCGAGACGCTCCGGCTCTGCGAGGGCCTGTCGTCCGCCGCAGCCACCGCTCGTGCGCTCGACCTGCTCTCGGCCGTGCAGTTGCCTCGCCCGGAGGAGCACCTGAAGCAGTATCCGCACGAGTTCTCGGGGGGCATGCTGCAGCGCGTCATGATCGCCGGTGCCCTCACGAGCTCGCCGAAGCTGCTCGTATGCGACGAGCCCACGACGGCGCTCGACGTGACGACGCAGGCCGAGATCATCCGCGTGCTCGTCGCACAGCGCGAGCAGCGCGGCATGGGCATGCTCTTCATCACGCACGACCTCAACCTGGCGGCCTCGATCTGCGACCGGGTCGTGGTCATGAGCGCCGGGCGCGTCGAGGAGCAGGGCCCGGCCCTCCGCGTGTTCACTGCACCGCAGGCCGAGTACACGCGCCGTCTCGTCGCTGCGACCCCGACCCTCGTTCCGGTGCCCGACGAAGCGTCCTCGACGGATGCCGAGGCTCCGGCCTCCACTGCGGGCACCGCCGTTCCGGCGGCCGTCGCGACCATTGGTGACGTGCAGGCCGACGACGTGCACGCCGACCGATCGGCCGGCCACGCGGCATCCGGTCGCCCGGTGACGGATGCCGCGGCCGGCCCGTTGCTCGTCGCCTCCGGACTCTCGAAGACGTACCACCGGCGGGGCAAGCCGCCCGTCGTGGCGGTCGCCGAGGCGTCGTTCGAGCTCGCCGGGGGAGAGGCCCTGGCGATCGTGGGGGAGTCGGGATCGGGCAAGTCGACACTCGCGCGCATGATCGTCGGGCTCGAGCAGAGCGACGGCGGCGAGCTCCGGATCGCGGGCCGTGAACGGACGTCCGTGCCGCAGGGCCGAGCGGCCAGGCTCGCCCACGCGCGGAGCGTGCAGATGGTCTTCCAGGACCCGTACCTCTCGCTGGACCCGCGGCTCACGGCGGGCCGGGCGATCGGCGATGCGCTGCGCCTGCACACGGGATGCACGATCGCCGATGCCCGTTCGCGGTCGATCGACCTGCTCGAGCAGGTCGGCCTGACCGCAGCGCACGCCGATGCGCGTCCGCGCACGCTCTCGGGCGGCCAGCGCCAGCGCGTCGCGATCGCGAGGGCACTCGCGATCGAACCCGAGGTGCTCGTGATGGACGAGGCGACGAGCGCGCTCGATGTCTCGGTGCAGGCGCAGGTGCTCGATCTCGTCGCCCGAATCCGACGCGAGCGCGGCCTCACCGTGCTCTTCATCAGCCACGACCTCGCCGTGGTGCGAAAGGTCTGCGACCGCACGCTGGTCATGCGCCGCGGTGAGATCGTCGAGCGCGGGGCCACCGCCCAGCTGCTCGATGCGCCGCAGCACGAGTACACGCAGCTGCTCATCGACTCCGTTCCGCGGCCGGCCTCCGAGCAGGCGGTGGCGTAACGTCAGCCGGTCGCGCGGCGCCGATCCCCGACCCGCGGGTTTGCGATCGGCGCCGCGCCGCCGCTAGGGTCGACCCATGTCCACCACCCGGTTCGCCCTCGTCGCACGCGTCGCGCGTGTCGAGGTCTCGCGCAACCGACGTCGTGGCGAGCGCCGAATCTCGGCGACCCCTGAACAGGCCTGAGGCCTGACGCGGGGCGTCGCCGGAACATCGCCCCCGCTCGTTCAGACCTAAGGTGGATTGCATGACGTACTCCGTCGCCGTTTCCGGCGCGTCCGGGTATGCCGGGGGAGAACTCCTCCGGCTGCTCGCCGATCATCCCGAGTTCGAGGTTCGCACGGTCACCGCGCACTCGAGCGCCGGCCAGCCCCTCGTCTCGGTGCAGCCGCACCTGCGTTCGTACACGCACCTGACGCTGAAGGAGACGAGCGCCGAGACGCTCGGCGGGCACGATCTCGTGTTCCTGGCGCTGCCGCACGGCACGTCGGGCGCGGTCGCCGCGGACCTCTCGCCCGACACGCTCGTCATCGACTGCGGCGCCGATCACCGGCTCGAGTCGAGCGCCGACTGGGCCGCGTTCTACGGCGGCGAGCACCACGGCGCCTGGAGCTACGGGGTTCCCGAGCTGCCGCGCCTGTCGGGCACGCAGCGCGAACGGCTCACGGGCGCTCGCCGTATCGCCGCGCCCGGCTGCAACGCGTCGACCGTGGCGCTGTCGCTCGCCCCCGGCATCCGTGCGGGCGTCATCGAAGACCGCGACCTCGTCTCGGTGCTCGCGGTCGGCCCATCGGGCGCCGGCAAGAGCCCGAAGGTGAACCTGCTCGCGTCCGAGCTGCTCGGTTCCGCGAACCCGTACGCCGTCGGCGGCGGCCACCGCCATATCCCCGAGATCCAGCAGGCGCTCCGCTGGGCGGGCGCGGCCGACCCGACGATCTCGTTCACGCCCGTGCTGGTGCCGATGAGCCGCGGCATCCTCGCGACCTCGACGGCGCGCATCGTTCCCGGTACGGATGCCGCGGCCGTGCGTGCTGCCTGGGAAGACGCGTATGCGGGCGAGCGATTCGTGCAGCTGCTGCCCGAGGGCGTGTTCCCTCGCACCTCCGACGTGCTGGGGGCCAACACGGCGTTGATCGGCGTCGCGATCGACGAGGCCGCGGGCCGCCTGGTCGTGGTCGCGGCCGTCGACAACCTCGTCAAGGGCACCGCTGGTGCCGCCATCCAGTCGGCGAACATCGCCCTCGGCCTCGCCGAGTACACCGGCCTTCCCATGAATGGAGTCGCTCCGTGACCGTCACCGCCCCCGCAGGCTTCGAGGCCGCGGGCATCGCCGCGGGCATCAAGCGCTCCGGCGCCCTCGACCTCGCGCTCGTCGTGAACCGCGGCCCGTCGGCGGCCGCCGCAGCGGTGTTCACGTCGAATCGCGCGAAGGCGAACCCGATCCTCTGGTCGCAGCAGGTCATCCTCGACGGGGTCGTGTCGGCGGTCGTGCTCAACTCGGGCGGAGCGAACTGCTTCACGGGCCCCGAGGGGTTCCAGGTCACGCATCGCACCGCGGAGGCCGCGGCATCCGCCCTGGGCATCGCCGCGGGCGACGTGCTCGTGTGCTCGACCGGGCTCATCGGCGACCAGCTCGACGGCGAGGTGCTCGAAGAGGGCGTGCTCTCCGCAGCGGCACGCTTGTCCGCCGACGGCGGCGACGACGCGGCGCGCGCGATCATGACGACCGACACGACCCCGAAGACGGTCGTCATCGACGGCGACGGATGGCGCGTGGGCGGCATCGCGAAGGGTGCGGGCATGCTCGCGCCGGGCCTCGCGACCATGCTCGTCGTGCTCACCACCGACGCCGACCTGCCGAGCGGCGAACTCGACTCCGCCCTCCGCGAGGCGACGCGCGTCACGTTCGACCGGCTCGACTCCGACGGCTGCATGTCGACGAACGACCAGGTCACGCTGCTCGCGTCGGGGGCCTCTGGCGTGGTTCCGGATGCCGTGGAATTCCGCGCCGCGGTCACCGCCGCGTGCCGCTCGCTCGCCGAGCAGTTGCAGGCCGACGCCGAGGGCGCGAGCCACGACATCGCCATCGAGGTCCGCGGTGCGGTCACCGAAGACGACGCGGTCGAGGTCGGCCGATCGGTCGCCCGCAACAACCTCTTCAAGGCGGCGATCTTCGGCAACGATCCCAACTGGGGCCGGGTGCTCGCCGCCATCGGCACCACGCAGGCCCGATTCGACCCGTATCTCGTCGACGTGTCGATGAACGGGGTGCGCGTCTGCCACGCCGGGCGCCCCGACGCACCGCGCGAGTCCGTCGACCTCACCCCGCGGGCGACGCACGTGCTCGTCGAGCTGCACGCGGGTGAAGCGTCCGCCACGATCCTCACGAACGACCTCACGCACGACTACGTGCACGAGAACAGCGCGTACGCGAGCTGATGATGCAGACTCGTGCACAGAACGACGTCGCCGACGCCGAGTCGTCGGCCTCCGCCAAGGCCCACGTGCTCATCGACGCCCTGCCGTGGTTGAAGCGCTTCCACGGCGAGACCGTGGTCGTGAAGTTCGGCGGCAACGCGATGGTCAGCCCCGAGCTGCAGCGCGCCTTCGCCGAGGACATGGTCTACCTCCGCTACGCGGGCATCAAGCCCGTCGTCGTGCATGGCGGCGGCCCGCAGATCTCGTCGATGCTCGAACGCCTCGGCATCGAGAGCGAGTTCCGGGGCGGCTACCGGGTCACGACGCCCGAGGCCATGGACGTCGTGCGAATGGTGCTCTCCGGTCAGGTGAACCGCGAGCTGGTCTCGCTCGTGAACGAGCATGGACCGCTCGCGATCGGCCTCTCCGGCGAAGACGCGGGCCTGTTCCGCGGCCGCCGCCGCGGCGTGGTCGTCGATGGCGAAGAACTCGACCTCGGGCAGGTCGGCGACGTCGTCGAGGTCGACCCGGCCGCGGTCATCGCGCAGCTCGAGGCCGGCCGCATCCCCGTGATCTCCTCGATCGCGCCCGACGCCGACAACCCGGGGCAGTCGCTCAACGTCAACGCGGACTCCGCGGCCGCGGCTCTCGCCGTCGCGCTCGGCGCGGCCAAGCTCGTCGTGCTGACGGATGTCGCAGGCCTCTATCGCGATTGGCCCAACCGCGACTCGCTCGTGTCGCAGATCGACTCGGCCGAGCTCGCCGAGCTGCTGCCGTCGCTCGAGTCGGGCATGATCCCCAAGATGACCGCGTGCCTCGAAGCCGTCGAGGGCGGTGTCGCGAAGGCCGCGATCATCGACGGACGCCTGCCGCACTCGATCCTCCTCGAGATCTTCACGCCCGCGGGCATCGGCACCGAGGTGGTGGCGGCATGAGCACCGTGCAGAACGACGACCGGCAGACCGACGACTGGAAGCAGCGCTTCGACCGCCGCGTCATGCGCTCCATCGGCATGCCGCTCCGCAAGCTCGACCGGGGCGAGGGCGCCTACGTCTGGGACGACGAGGGCACCGAGTACCTCGACTTCCTCGCCGGCATCGCCGTGAACTCGCTCGGACACGCGCACCCCGTGTTCGTCGAGGCCGTGAGCCGGCAGGCCGCGACCCTCGCGCACGTCTCGAACTACTTCACCACCGAGCCGGCGCTCGAACTCGCCGAGCGCATCGTGCGACTCGCGGGGGCCGGCGAGAACGGGCGCGCGTGGTTCGGCAACTCGGGCGCCGAGGCCAACGAGGCCGCGTTCAAGCTTGCACGCCTCAACAACTCCGGCGAAGCGCGCACCCGCGTGCTCGCCCTCGTCGACGCGTTCCACGGGCGCACCATGGGCTCGCTCGCCCTCACCGGCAAGCCGCACATGCGCGAGGCCTTCGAGCCGCTCGCGGGCGGCGTCGAGCACATCCCCGCGACGATCGAGGCCCTCGAAGCGTCGATCGACGACGCCGTGGCCGCGCTCATCCTCGAGCCCATCCAGGGCGAGGCGGGCGTCGTCGAGCTGCCGGCCGGATACCTCGAAGCGGCGCGCGACCTCACGCGACGGCACGGGGCGCTGCTCATCGTCGACGAGATCCAGACCGGCGCCGGGCGCACCGGCGAGTGGTTCGGGTTCCAGCACGCGGGCATCACGCCCGACGCCATCACCGTGGCGAAGGGCATCGGCGGCGGCATCCCGATCGGCGGACTCGTGACGTTCGGCGCGGCATCCGACCTCTACTCGAAGGGCCAGCACGGCTCGACGTTCGGCGGCAACCCGCTCGCGACGGCCGTGGCCAACGCCGTGCTCGGCGAGATCGAGCGAGCCGACCTCGTGGGCAACGCCGCGCGTCGCGGACCCCAGGTGCGCGAGCGCATCGAGGCCATCGGCTCGCCGCTCGTCGCGGGAACGCGGGGGCGCGGGCTGCTCATCGGCGTGGCGCTCACCGAACCCGTCGCGGGCAAGATCGTCGACGCGGCCCTCGCGCGCGGTCTCATCGTGAACGCCGCGAACGACGTCACGATCCGCCTCGCGCCGCCGCTCATCATCGGCGACGCCGAGATCGACGCCTTCACCGACCGATTCGCCGCGGCCCTCGCCGACGTCGCGCACGCGGCATCCTGACCGACCTCATCGAACCGAACCGACGCGTCGGCCCCGCCGACCCACCGAACGGAAACCACATGACCCGCCACTTCCTCCGCGACGACGACCTCTCGCCGGCCGAGCAGGCCGAGGTGCTCGACCTCGCGCTCCGCCTCAAGGCCGACCGGTTCGCCGAACGTCCGCTCGAGGGCCCGCGCACCGTCGCCGTCTTCTTCGACAAGACCTCGACCCGCACCCGCATCTCGTTCTCGGTCGGCATCACCGACCTCGGCGGCTCGCCGCTGATCATCTCCTCCAGCGACAGCCAGCTCGGCGGCAAGGAGTCCGTCGCCGACACCGCACGCGTGCTCGAACGCATGGTCGATGCGATCGTCTGGCGCACCTTCGCGCAGTCCGGCCTCGAGGAGATGGCCGCCGGCACCACGGTGCCGGTCGTCAACGCGCTCTCAGACGACTTCCACCCGTGCCAGCTGCTCGCCGACCTGCTGACCGTCAAGGAGCGCTTCGGCGACCTCGCCGGCCGTTCGCTCGCCTACGTCGGCGACGGCGCGAACAACATGGCGCACTCCTACCTGCTCGCGGGCGTCACCGCCGGCATGCACGTGCGCATCGGCTCGCCCGCCGGCTACCCGCCCCGCGCCGACATCGTCGACGACGCCCGCCGCATCGCCGCGACCACGGGCGGGTCCGTGCTCGTCACGACGAACCCTCACGAGGCGGTGGCCGGTGCCGACGTCGTCGTCACCGACACCTGGATCTCCATGGGCCAGGAGGCCGAGAAGGCCGCGCGCATCGCCGAGTTCGCCGGCTACGGCGTCGACGACGCTCTGATGGCCGAGGCATCCGACGACGCGATCTTCCTGCACTGCCTTCCCGCCTACCGTGGCTACGAGGTCGAGGCCTCCGTCATCGACGGACCGCAGTCGGTCGTCTGGGACGAGGCCGAGAACCGCCTGCACGCGCAGAAGGCGCTCCTCGCGTGGCTGCTCGCGCAGAACGCGACCGCACCGAACGAGGCCGCACCGACCGAGGCCGCACCGACCGAGGCCGCACCGACCGAGGGGGACGCAGCATGACCGGCAACACCGAGGCTCCGGGCCAGCACGGCACGAACGAGGGTGCGCTCTGGGGCGCACGGTTCGCGAGCGGCCCGTCGCCCGAACTGCAGGCGCTCTCGAAGTCGACGCACTTCGACTGGCAGCTCGCGCCCTACGACATCGCCGGTTCGCGGGCCCACGCCCGCGCGCTCTCCGCGGCCGGATACCTCGACGCCGGCGAGCTCGACACCATGCTCGCGGGCCTCGACACGCTCGAAGCGCGTGTCGCGAACGGCGACATCGTCGCGGCCGAGTCCGACGAAGACGTGCACGGCGCCCTCGAGGCCGCGCTCATCGGCATCGTCGGCCCCGAGCTCGGCGGAAAGCTCCGCGCCGGCCGCAGCCGCAACGACCAGATCGCGACGCTCGTGCGCCTCTACCTGAAGGACCACGTCGCGGTCATCGGTCGTCAGCTCGTGCACCTCATCGACGCGCTCTCCGCGCAGGCCGATGCCCACCGCACGGCGATCATGCCGGGCCGCACGCACCTGCAGCATGCGCAGCCCGTGCTGCTCGCGCATCACCTCCTCGCACACGGGTGGGCGCTCTCCCGCGACCTCGAGCGACTCGTCGACTGGACCAAGCGAGCGGATGTCTCGCCGTACGGCGGCGGTGCGCTCGCCGGGTCGACACTGGGCCTCGACGCGGCATCCGTCGCCCGCGACCTCGGGCTCGCGAGCCCGTCCGAGAACTCGATCGACGGCACGGCCAGCCGCGACGTCGTCGCCGAGTTCGCGTTCGTCTCGGCCATGATCGGCATCGATCTCTCGCGCATCTCAGAGGAGATCATCCTCTGGAACACGCGCGAGTTCGGCTTCGTCACGCTGCACGACGGCTACTCGACCGGGTCGTCGATCATGCCGCAGAAGAAGAACCCCGACATCGCCGAGCTCGCGCGCGGCAAGTCGGGCCGACTCATCGGCAACCTCACCGGCCTGCTCGCGACGTTGAAGGCCCTGCCGTTGGCGTACAACCGCGACCTCCAAGAGGACAAGGAGCCGGTCTTCGACTCGGTCGAGACGCTCGAGGTGCTCCTGCCGGCGTTCACGGGCATGATCGCGACGCTCACCTTCCACACCGAGCGCATGGCCGAGCTCGCGCCGGCCGGCTTCTCGCTCGCGACCGACGTCGCCGAGTGGCTCGTGAAGCGCCACGTGCCGTTCCGCGACGCGCACGAGATCACCGGTGCCCTGGTCCGCTACGCCGAGGAGCACGCGCTCGAGCTCGACGCCGTCGACGACGCCGCACTGGCCTCGATCGACCCGCGTCTCACGCCCGACGTGCGATCCGTGCTCACGATCGAGGGTTCGATCGCGAGCCGCGACGGCGTGAGCGGCACGGCGCCGGTCCGCGTCGCCGACCAGTTCGCTCGCCTGGCCGACCGCGTGCGCCACCTCATGGCCGGGCTGCCCGACGGCGACCGCTGATCGCCGTCGACGAGACCGAGCAGGGCTGAGCGAGCGGATGCCGCGGCCGCGCGATGACGGCGCCGCTCCGCCTTCGGGCGGCGCGGCGTCCGACGCGCGGCGTCGGCGCACGCGGGCGTTCTTCGCACGCGACGCGGTCGAGCTCGCCCCGCTGCTCCTCGGCGCGGTGCTCGCGCACTCGACGCCCGAGGGTCGCGTCGCGATCCGCATCTCCGAGGTGGAGGCGTATCGCGGCGTGGGTGAAGATCCCGGGTCGCATGCCCACCGTGGCATGACCGCGCGCACGGCCGTGATGTTCGGCGAGGCGGCGCACCTCTACGCGTACTTCACGTACGGCATGCACACCTGCCTCAACGTCGTCGCGGGCGTTGAGGGGCGCGCATCGGCCGTGCTGCTGCGGGGCGCGACGGTGGTCGAGGGGGTCGAACTCGCGCGTGAACGGCGCGGCGCGGCATCCGATCGGGATCTCGCCCGAGGGCCTGCGCGGCTCGCGGTCGCGCTCGGGGTGCCGCTGGCCGCGACGGGTGCGGATCTGCTCGCGCCGCCGTTCTCGCTCGAGGTGCCGGTGGCGCCGCTCGCGTTCGCGGCGGGCCCACGAACGGGCGTCAGCGGAGCCGGCGGGGGAGCGGCGTATCCGTGGCGGTTCTGGCTGCCGGACGACCGAGGAGTCTCACCGTACCGACGTCACGCGAAGTCGCACACCTGAGCGATGCCGGTCGTCAGTGCACGGCGATTCAGTGCACGGCGATGCTGACCACGAGGCTCGCCGCGCACGCCCAGATGAGGCTCGCGAGCGTGCCGATGATGAACCGTTCACGCGCTTCCGGGGCTTCGAGCTCGGTGAATCGGCCGACGCCCTTCACGGCGATGACGATGGCGAGCCCCTCGGGGAACCCGGCGATGATCGAGCCTGCGGCCGCGATGCGCTCGAGGAACCCGATCACGAGTCCGCCGCGGAGCACCTCGCGCTTCGGCGCGGCCACGAGGCCCTGGCGTTCGTCGGAGGTCACGGCCTTCTCGCTCACGATGATGCCGCCGTGCAGGCCGGGTGCGACGCTCGAGCCCATGGCGAGCCGCAGCGCCGTCGCCGCGGCGGGGCTGCCGCCGAAGACCGCCGCCGTGAACGCGAGCGCGGTGGCGAGCGGGCCGAAGCCGGCGGGCGCGGGCGCGGTCAGGGCCGACGCGCTGAGCAGCGCGATGACGATCGCCCCGGCCGCGATCCACACGAACACGCCGCGGTAGCGCAGGTGCGCGAGCACCGAGAACGCGGCGGCACCCGCCAGTGCGATGAACAGGATGATCGACGCGATGGCGTTCGTGACGGCGGTGGGATCGAACACGGGCTTCCTTCGGGGTAGGGCCTGCGGAGCGGTTCCGATCAGCGTAGCGATCGGCACCGACGCGCGTGCACGAGCTCAGCGGGTGTCGCCGGACCCGCGCGATTCCGGCGGCGCGACCTCGGCCGGGGCGACGCCGGCGACGGTGCCGGTGACCGCCGCGTCGACGGCGGCGAGCAGCCGCTCGAGGGGCGCGATCGCGTCGGCCTCGGCGCGCCACATCCCCGCCTTGAGTCGTGCGCTGACGGCCGCCGTGCTGATCCCGAGCTCGTGGGCGATGTCCTTCTGGCGGAGCCCGGTCCGAGCGAGGTCGACGACCTCCCAGCCGGGCTCGCTCCGGCGTTCGCGGATCAGCACGAGCATGCGCACGAGCGCTTCGAGGCCGGTCGCGTCGATCACGGGCCACGTCTCTCCCGAGCGTTCGGCTGCGGTATCCGAGCTGTCCATCGGTGCGGATGCCGCGCGCAGCGCGAACCGTCCGTCCGCCCGCTTGGCCGCCTGCACCGCCTCGCGCGCGGCGATGAACGCGGTGCCGCTCGCCTTGCGGGCGGCGTCCGGAAGTGGCGTCCGCACCCCGCCGATGCCGAGCCCGACGCTCCAGCCGCCGTCACGGGTCGTGTCCAGCACGGTCTCCAGTGCGGTCTCGGCCGAGTCGGTGAGCAGCTGGATCTCGTCGCCCGCCGTCTGGTCGGCCGGAAGCAGCAGGGCGCCGCCGTGGCGGCGCTCGAGACGGGCGATCATCTCGCCCGCGCGGTCGGCCTGACGACGGCTCGACACCTGATCTGCGGTGATCACGAACATGCCCACTCCTGTCAACCCTGGAAACTTGAACGAACAGAATAAAGTCTACAACATTGAATGAAAGAGATCCATGATGGGGGCTTGATCGCGCCGCATCGCCGACGCGTCGTGCGGTGATGGCCCGCTGATAGCCTTGCTGGGTGTCAGACCCCGTGATCCTCGCATCCCAGCACAACGACGACTCGTTTGCAGACGTCTGGGAGGAGCTCCGCTGGCGCGGCCTCGTGCACGTCTCCACCGACGAAGCCGCCCTGAAGAAGCTCCTCGCCGGCGACCCGATCACGTATTACTGCGGATTCGACCCCACGGCCCCGAGCCTGCACCTCGGCAACTTGGTGCAGTTGCTCACCATGCGCCGCCTGCAGCTCGCAGGGCACAAGCCGCTCGGCCTCGTCGGCGGCTCGACCGGCCTCATCGGCGATCCTCGGCCCACCGCCGAGCGCACGCTGAACACGAAGGAGACCGTGGTCGAGTGGGTCGGCCGCCTCCAGGCGCAGGTGAGCCGCTTCCTCTCGGCCGAGGGCGAGAACGCCGTCCGCCTGGTGAACAACCTCGACTGGACCGCCGGCCTCAGCGCCATCGACTTCCTCCGCGAGATCGGCAAGCACTACCGTGTCGGCACCATGCTCAAGAAGGACGCGGTCGCATCGCGTCTGAACTCCGACGCCGGCATCAGCTACACCGAGTTCAGCTACCAGATCCTGCAGGGCTTCGACTACCTCGAGCTCTTCCGCCAGTACGGCTGCGTGCTGCAGACCGGCGGGAGCGACCAGTGGGGCAACCTCACGAGCGGCACCGATCTGATCCACCGCGTCGAGGGCCGAAGCGCCCACGCCATCGGCACGCCCCTGATCACGAACTCCGACGGCACGAAGTTCGGCAAGAGCGAGGGCAACGCCATCTGGCTCGATGCCGAGATGTGCAGCCCCTACCGCTTCTACCAGTTCTGGCTCAACACCGACGATGCCGATGTCGTCGGCCGGCTGAAGGTCTTCACCTTCCTCGGCCGAGAGCGCATCGAGCAGCTCGAGGCGCTCGTCGAGAGCGAGCCGTTCCGACGCGAGGCCCAGCGCACGCTCGCGAACGAGGTCACGACCCTGGTGCATGGGGCGGATGCCACGGCAGCCGTCATCGCGGCATCCGAGGCGCTCTTCGGGCAGGGCGACCTGTCGGCGCTCGACGAGGCGACGCTCGAATCCGCTCTGCGCGAGCTCCCGAACACGACGACCTCGCCCGACGCGCCCGTCGCTCAGCTGCTCGTCGACACCGGACTCGTGAAGTCGGTGGGCGAGGGGCGCCGTGCAATCGCGCAGGGCGGAGTCTCACTCGACAACGTGCGCATCGACGACGAGACGGCGACGATCGAAGGACGCGTGGCACGAGGTGGCATGGCCGTGCTGCGTCGTGGCAAGAAGACGCTCGCGGGCGTCTTCGTCGTCTGACCGCGCCAGTCCCTCGGCTCAACTTGCGAACGACCCCGTTCACCTGCTGCGGTAGGGGAGCGGGGTCGTTCCGCATCTCCGCGCGTCTCGTGCGCGGGATGGCCGGCGGAGTTTCGCGAGTGCGCCCGGTCGATCGTGGTTCACAGCTCGGCTTCCGGAGCCGCCGCACTTCGGATGTCGCGGCGACGCGCGCATCATGCGGCTGCCGCGGACCGGTCGCGCCCGGCTGCTCTCGGTGGTGCACTGGCCACGAACGCCACCTCGAAGTCACTCGAAGTCGCACCTGATCGGGCGTTCAGGGGCGGCGTACGCCGAATGGCCGACGGCGACACGCCCGGGCTGCGTGGCTGATTTGGCGTCGGGCGTCCCGTCCGCGTAAGTTCTTACCTATCGCCACGGCGGGTTGGAGAAATCCGGGCCGCTTGGTGAAGTTCTTAGCCAAATAACCTCGTAGGCGCATTGCGACTCGGTGATTTCAAGCCTAAGATCGGATCCCCACCATCTCTTGTTCCAGCTCGTTCGGGCCGGATTCTGGGAGTGCGATCAAAGTCGGTAGCCTTCGGCTCCGACTCGATCTTCTCGGTGGTATGTTTGGCAGGTTGCCCTGAATGGCTGCTCACGTTGGTGGGTTGGTTGTTTTGTTGGCGTCTGGTTCTTGAGAACTCAACAGCGTGCACTATGTTCAATGCCAATTTTTTGAACCCCATCCACTTCGGTGGTGGGATTCCTTTGATTGATGGACAATTTGATTTTTAGAGTCAGTTGTTTCTCTGTCAGTGAACAAACTCCTCGGCCTTCTTTGGAGGGTTGGGAACCATTTTTTTTGGAGAGTTTGATCCTGGCTCAGGACGAACGCTGGCGGCGTGCTTAACACATGCAAGTCGAACGATGAAGCCCAGCTTGCTGGGTGGATTAGTGGCGAACGGGTGAGTAACACGTGAGTAACCTGCCCTGGACTCTGGGATAAGCGTTGGAAACGACGTCTAATACCGGATAGGACCCTGGACCGCATGGTTTGGGGTGGAAAGTTTTTTCGGTCTGGGATGGACTCGCGGCCTATCAGCTTGTTGGTGAGGTAATGGCTCACCAAGGCGTCGACGGGTAGCCGGCCTGAGAGGGTGACCGGCCACACTGGGACTGAGACACGGCCCAGACTCCTACGGGAGGCAGCAGTGGGGAATATTGCACAATGGGCGAAAGCCTGATGCAGCAACGCCGCGTGCGGGATGACGGCCTTCGGGTTGTAAACCGCTTTTAGTAAGGAAGAAGGGGAGCTTGCTCCTTGACGGTACTTGCAGAAAAAGGACCGGCTAACTACGTGCCAGCAGCCGCGGTAATACGTAGGGTCCGAGCGTTGTCCGGAATTATTGGGCGTAAAGAGCTCGTAGGCGGTTTGTCGCGTCTGCTGTGAAATCTGGAGGCTCAACCTCCAGCCTGCAGTGGGTACGGGCAGACTAGAGTGCGGTAGGGGAGAATGGAATTCCTGGTGTAGCGGTGGAATGCGCAGATATCAGGAGGAACACCGATGGCGAAGGCAGTTCTCTGGGCCGTAACTGACGCTGAGGAGCGAAAGCGTGGGGAGCGAACAGGATTAGATACCCTGGTAGTCCACGCCGTAAACGTTGGGCGCTAGATGTGGGGACCTTTCCACGGTTTCCGTGTCGTAGCTAACGCATTAAGCGCCCCGCCTGGGGAGTACGGCCGCAAGGCTAAAACTCAAAGGAATTGACGGGGGCCCGCACAAGCGGCGGAGCATGCGGATTAATTCGATGCAACGCGAAGAACCTTACCAAGGCTTGACATGACCGAGAACGCCGCAGAAATGTGGAACTCTTTGGACACTCGGTTACAGGTGGTGCATGGTTGTCGTCAGCTCGTGTCGTGAGATGTTGGGTTAAGTCCCGCAACGAGCGCAACCCTCGTCGCATGTTGCCAGCACGTAATGGTGGGAACTCATGTGAGACTGCCGGGGTCAACTCGGAGGAAGGTGGGGATGACGTCAAATCATCATGCCCCTTATGTCTTGGGCTTCACGCATGCTACAATGGCCGGTACAAAGGGCTGCGATGTCGTAAGGCGGAGCGAATCCCAAAAAGCCGGTCTCAGTTCGGATTGAGGTCTGCAACTCGACCTCATGAAGTCGGAGTCGCTAGTAATCGCAGATCAGCAACGCTGCGGTGAATACGTTCCCGGGCCTTGTACACACCGCCCGTCAAGTCATGAAAGTCGGTAACACCCGAAGCCGGTGGCCTAACCCTTGTGGAGGGAGCCGTCGAAGGTGGGATCGGTGATTAGGACTAAGTCGTAACAAGGTAGCCGTACCGGAAGGTGCGGCTGGATCACCTCCTTTCTAAGGAGCAACTCAGAAGCTTTCGGGTTTCTGCAGTGCAGGCCGGATCGGGTCCTTTGTGGCTCGCTGGTCGCTCATGGGTGGAACATTGAACATAGATGCTCGGGCCAATGGGTCTGGTTTAGTACGCCTCTTCGGGGGTTGGAACGGCTGGGTTCGGCGGGTCGGGCATGTTGCACGCTGTTGGGTCCTGAGGGACCGGACAAACTCTGATGCTTCGGTGTCGGGGGTGATGGTTTCTTCAGACCTTCACGAAGCCGATGGTTGATGATTCGGTGGGTGTGGGGGTTCTGGCCGTCTGTTGAGAACTACATAGTGGACGCGAGCATCTTAGAAGCAGGACTTTGTCCTGTTTCACAAAAGGTGAATCGCATTGAATGGCATCCTTCGGGGTGTTGTTTGGTGTGTTCACTGGTCAATTTCTCCGGCACTTCGGTGTCGGATACGAATTCGATCGAACTCATGTGATTTCAAGTTTCTAAGAGCAAACGGTGGATGCCTTGGCATCTGGAGCCGAAGAAGGACGTCGTAATCTGCGATAAGCCTCGGGGAGCTGATAAACGAGCTGTGATCCGAGGATTTCCGAATGGGGAAACCCCGCCAGGCCCTTTGGGTGACCTGGTGACTCCCGCCTGAATATATAGGGCGGGTAGAGGGAACGTGGGGAAGTGAAACATCTCAGTACCCACAGGAAGAGAAAACAACCGTGATTCCGTAAGTAGTGGCGAGCGAACGCGGAAGAGGCTAAACCGAGCCATGTGTGATACCCGGCAGGGGTTGCATGGTCGGGGTTGTGGGACCTTTCGGACTGTACTGCCGTGCAGTCACGGTGACGCGTCAGGTATAGACGAACCGCATTGAAAGGCGGACCGGAGTGGGTGTGAGTCCCGTAGTCGAAATGCCTGGCCGGCCGGAGAGGTATCCCAAGTAGCGCGGGGCCCGAGAAATCCCGCGTGAATCTGTCAGGACCACCTGATAAGCCTAAATACTCCCAGATGACCGATAGCGGACAAGTACCGTGAGGGAAAGGTGAAAAGTACCCCGGGAGGGGAGTGAAATAGTACCTGAAACCGTTTGCTTACAAACCGTTGGAGCACCCTTGTAGGTGTGACAGCGTGCCTTTTGAAGAATGAGCCTGCGAGTTAGTGATCTGTGGCGAGGTTAACCCGTGTGGGGCAGCCGTAGCGAAAGCGAGTCTGAATAGGGCGATTCAGTCGCAGGTCCTAGACCCGAAGCGAAGTGATCTATCCATGGCCAGGTTGAAGCGACGGTAAGACGTCGTGGAGGACCGAACCCACTTCAGTTGAAAATGGAGGGGATGAGCTGTGGATAGGGGTGAAAGGCCAATCAAACTTCGTGATAGCTGGTTCTCTCCGAAATGCATTTAGGTGCAGCGTTGCGTGTTTCTTGCCGGAGGTAGAGCTACTGGATGGCCGATGGGCCCTAAAAGGTTACTGACGTCAGCCAAACTCCGAATGCCGGTAAGTGAGAGCGCAGCAGTGAGACGGTGGGGGATAAGCTTCATCGTCGAGAGGGAAACAACCCAGACCACCAACTAAGGTCCCCAAGCGCGTGCTAAGTGGGAAAGGATGTGGAGTTGCACAGACAACCAGGAGGTTGGCTTAGAAGCAGCCACCCTTGAAAGAGTGCGTAATAGCTCACTGGTCAAGTGATTCCGCGCCGACAATGTAACGGGGCTCAAGCACGCCACCGAAGTTGTGGCATTGACATTACAGGTAGGCCTTCGTGGTCCAGCCGTGTTGATGGGTAGGAGAGCGTCGTGTGGGCAGTGAAGCGGCGGTGGAAACCAGCCGTGGAGGCCACACGAGTGAGAATGCAGGCATGAGTAGCGAAAGACGGGTGAGAAACCCGTCCTCCGGAAGACCAAGGGTTCCAGGGTCAAGCTAATCTGCCCTGGGTAAGTCGGGACCTAAGGCGAGGCCGACAGGCGTAGTCGATGGACAACGGGTTGATATTCCCGTACCGGCGAAGAACCGCCCACATGAAATCAGGAGTGCTAAGCATCCCAAGACGCGTGGATCCCTTCGGGGACGATCGTGAGGCGGCATGCGACCCCATCTGGTGGAGTGAGCGTATTAACAGGTGTGACGCAGGAAGGTAGCCCAACCCGGGCGATGGTTGACCCGGGGCAAGTGCGTAGGCCGAGCGATAGGCAAATCCGTCGCTCATGATGGCTGAGACACGATGCGGATAAAAAGTGGGTGATCCTATGCTGCCGAGAAAAGCATCGACGCGAGGTTCCAGCCGCCCGTACCCCAAACCGACTCAGGTGGTCAGGTAGAGAATACTAAGGAGATCGAGAGAATCGTGGTTAAGGAACTCGGCAAAATGCCCCCGTAACTTCGGGAGAAGGGGGGCCTAAGGCGTGAACCAACTTGCTTGGGGAAGCGCTGCAGGGCCGCAGAGACCAGTGGGAAGCGACTGTTTACTAAAAACACAGGTCCGTGCCAAGTCGCAAGACGATGTATACGGACTGACGCCTGCCCGGTGCTGGAAGGTTAAGAGGACCGGTTAGCCGCAAGGCGAAGCTGAGAATTTAAGCCCCAGTAAACGGCGGTGGTAACTATAACCATCCTAAGGTAGCGAAATTCCTTGTCGGGTAAGTTCCGACCTGCACGAATGGCGTAACGACTTCCCAGCTGTCTCAACCGCGAACTCGGCGAAATTGCAGTACGAGTAAAGATGCTCGTTACGCGCAGAAGGACGGAAAGACCCCGTGACCTTTACTACAGCTTGGTATTGGTGTTCGGTGTGGCTTGTGTAGGATAGGTGGGAGACTGTGAAGCTGGCACGCTAGTGTTGGTGGAGTCATTGTTGAAATACCACTCTGGTCACTCTGGATATCTAACTTCGAACCGTGATCCGGTTCAGGGACAGTGCCTGGTGGGTAGTTTAACTGGGGCGGTTGCCTCCCAAAAAGTAACGGAGGCGCCCAAAGGTTCCCTCAACCTGGTTGGCAATCAGGTGGCGAGTGTAAGTGCACAAGGGAGCTTGACTGTGAGACTGACAGGTCGAGCAGGGACGAAAGTCGGGACTAGTGATCCGGCAGTGGCTTGTGGAAGCGCTGTCGCTCAACGGATAAAAGGTACCTCGGGGATAACAGGCTGATCTTGCCCAAGAGTCCATATCGACGGCATGGTTTGGCACCTCGATGTCGGCTCGTCGCATCCTGGGGCTGGAGTAGGTCCCAAGGGTTGGGCTGTTCGCCCATTAAAGCGGTACGCGAGCTGGGTTTAGAACGTCGTGAGACAGTTCGGTCCCTATCCTCTGCGCGCGCAGGAAATTTGAGAGGATCTGACCCTAGTACGAGAGGACCGGGTTGGACGAACCTCTGGTGTGCCAGTTGTTCCGCCAGGAGCACCGCTGGTTAGCTACGTTCGGGATGGATAACCGCTGAAAGCATCTAAGCGGGAAGCCGGCCTCAAGATGAGATTTCCATCCCCATTGGGGGAGAGGCTCCCAGCCAGACGACTGGGTTGATAGGCCGGATGTGGAAGACAGGACTAACGACTGTCGGAGCTGACCGGTACTAATAAGCCGATAACTTGAAACCTCACTACACACACACGAAAGTGTTCATTCACGTAAAAGGCGTGTGTGTGGCCTGATGACTCGCGTCCACTCTGTGGTTCCCAACAGACGGAAACACAAACACACAACTCAACACACGACACCCATCGTGCCTGAGCAGGCGCCCCCGGACCACCGGGCCGGCACCAGCACACGCACCGATGAGGTTCACCGAGACTACACACCCACCACCCCCCAGGGATGGTGCCGGTTGTGGCAAGAGTTTCGGCGGCCATAGCGCGAGGGAAACGCCCGGACACATTCCGAACCCGGAAGCTAAGACTCGCAGCGCCGATGGTACTGCAGGGGGGACCCTGTGGGAGAGTAGGACACCGCCGGACAACCATTACCAGGAAGGCCACCCCAACGGGTGGCCTTCCTGCATTTAACACACCAACCACCCAGATGCGGGACAGTACGGTTGAGTGACGACGAACTGCATAGATGACGGGATGATCGTGAGCGACACGAACGACGAAACCAACCGGGGAGAGGCGCGCAAGAGCGCCCCCCGCGGCGAAGGGCGACCGCAGAGCGGCGGACGTGGCGCGAACGACTCGAAGCCTCCCAGATCGACCAGCGCGGGATCGCGCGACGGGCAGCGCTCGAGCAGTTCGGGCGATCGACGTCCGTACGAGAAGCGCGACGGCGGGCAGCGTTCGTACGGTGACCGTGATGCGAACAAGCGTCCGTATGAGAAGCGCGACGGTGCGCCGCGTTCCTACGGTGACCGTGATGGCGGGCAGCGTTCGCACGGCGACCGCGATGCGAACAAGCGTCCGTACGAGAAGCGTGACGGTGCACCTCGTTCGTACGGTGACCGTGATGGCGGGCAGCGTTCGCACGGCGACCGCGATGGCAACAAGCGTCCGTACGAGAAGCGTGACGGTGCACCTCGTTCCTACGGTGATCGCGATGCGAACAAGCGTCCGTATGAGAAGCGGGAGGGTGCGCCGCGTTCGTACGGTGACCGCGATGGCGGGCAGCGTTCGTACGGTGACCGCGATGGCGGGCAGCGTTCGTACGGTGACCGCGATGCGAACAAGCGTCCGTATGAGAAGCGTGACGGTGCACCTCGTTCGTACGGTGACCGCGATGGCGGTCAGCGTTCGTACGGTGACCGTGATGGCAACAAGCGTCCGTACGAGAAGCGTGACGGCGCGCCCCGTTCGCACGGCGATCGCGATGGGAACAAGCGTCCGTACGAGAAGCGTGACGGTGCGCCGCGTTCGTACGGTGACCGTGATGGCGGTCAGCGTTCGTACGGTGACCGTGATGGCAACAAGCGTCCGTACGAGAAGCGCGAAGGCACTCCTCGTTCGTACGGTGATCGCGCTGCGAACAAGCGTCCGTATGAGAAGCGGGAGGGTGCGCCGCGTTCCTACGGTGACCGCGATGGGAACAAGCGTCCGTACGAGAAGCGGGAGGGTGCGCCGCGTTCCTACGGTGACCGCGATGGCAACAAGCGTCCGTACGAGAAGCGCGAAGGCGCAGCCCGTTCCTACGGTGACCGTGACGACCGTCGGGGCTCCGGCGCACCTCGCGAGGACTACCGCCGCGAGAGCGACGGCGCCTCGAGCCTGGCGATCCGCCCTCGGCACGACGACCCGTTCATTCCGGACACGATCGAACCCCGCGACCTCGACAAGGGCGCTCGCGCGGAGCTCAAGACGCTGAGCAAGGAGAACGCCGACTGGGTCGCACGACACCTCGTCGCGGCATCCATGTACCTCGATGACGACCCGGAGCTGGCGCACCAGCACGCGCTCTCCGCCGGCCGCCGTGCGGGCCGCGTGGCCGTGGTGCGCGAGACACTGGCGATCACGGCGTATGCGACGGGCGACTTCGCCCTGGCACTCCGCGAACTGCGCACGTACCGTCGCATCTCGGGCAGCAACGATCAGCTTCCCCTGCTCGTCGACAGCGAGCGCGGCGTCGGTCGCCCCGACCGTGCACTCGAGGTCGGACGCGCGGTCGACCGCTCCGAGCTGCCGGCCGCGGTGCAGGTCGGCCTCGCGATCGCGATGTCGGGCGCGCGCCTCGACCTGGAGCAGCCCGAGCTGGCCCTTTCCGAGCTCGAGATCCCGCAGCTCGACCCCGATCGGGCGTTCTCGTACAGCCCGGCGCTCTTCTCGGCCTACGCCGAGGTGCTCGACGAGCTCGGACGTTCGACGGATGCCGCCGACTGGCGCGCCCGTGCCGCTCGCGCGGAGGAGGCGCTCGGCGGACCCGAGCTCGATCTCGTCGAGATCTACGAGGTGGAGCTCGAGCCCGAACTGGACGACGAGACCGGACTGGACGACGAGACGCCCGAGCCCGCGGCATCCGACTCGTCGACCGATGTGGTTGTGGACGACGAAGCCTCCGCTGAATCGGGCCGCGGCGACGTGGTCGAGGACGACGCGGCTGAGGACGAAACCGCGGCCGTTGAGGCGCCGGACGACGAGCCCGAGGATCTCGGCGACCCCGGCGAAGTGCTCGAGGACGACGTGCGAGCTGTGCTCGCCGAAGGCGACGAGGACAAGGCCTGATCCGTGGGGCTGTTTCGTCAGAAGGCTGAGGCGGCTGCTCCGCTCGATGGCGCCGATGCCGTGTTCGCCGACCTCGACGGGGTCGTCTATGCGGGCGCCGGAGCGATTCCGCACGCCGTCGAGAGCCTGAACCTCGCCAGGGAGCGAGTGCCGGTCGGCTACATCACGAACAACGCGTCGCGAAGCGATGCATCCGTCGCCGCGCACCTCTCGGAGCTCGGTCTCACCGTGGTGCCGAACGACGTCGTGACCTCGCCGCAGGCAGCGATGCACCTGCTGGGCGAGCAGGTGGATCCCGGCGCGCTCGTGCTCGTGATCGGCGGCGAGGGCATCGTGGTCGAGCTCGAGAAGCGCGGCTACCGCATCACGCGCTCGGCCGACGACGCGCCCGACGCGGTCGTGCAGGGGTTCACCCCCGAGATCGGTTGGAAGGAGCTCGCCGAGGCGTCCTTCGCGCTGAACGCGAACGGCGGCCCCGGGTCAGAGACCCCGGGGATCCCGTGGATCGCAACGAACACCGACTGGACGATCCCGGTGGCGCGCGGCATCGCGCCCGGTAACGGCACCCTCGTCTCCGCGGTGCACACGGCCGTCGGCCGGCTGCCGCTCGTCGCGGGCAAGCCCGAGACGCCGATCTTCGACGAGGCCAAGCGTCGGTTCGGCGCCGAACGACCCCTGATGGTCGGCGACCGCCTCGACACCGACATCCTCGGAGCGAATCGGGCCGGCATGACCAGCGTGCTCGTGCTCACGGGCATCGATCTCGCGAAGCAGGTGCTCGCTGCCGACGCCGCGAGCCGACCCGACTTCATCATCGGCGACCTTCGCGAGCTGCACCTGCCGTATCCGGCGACCGAGGAGGTTCGCGGCGCGATCCGCGTGGGCAGCGCGCGCGTGCGCGTCGACGGCCGGCGCGTCGTGATCGAGTCCGCGGGGGAGCGCCGCCTCGACCTGCTCCGGGCCGCCTGCGCGGCGATCTGGCGTTCGGGCACGTCCATCCACGTGCTCGACGTGCCGACGACGCTGTACCGCTGATGCCCGCATCCCCGCGTCGTCGGTGGGCTCGGGTAGCGTGGTCGCGTGAGCACTGAAGACGGCCGGCTCGACGTGGCCGACGAAACCCGCGACGCGGTCGATGCGATCGAGGCGTTGCCGCTCGACGAACGCGCCGGAGCCTACCTCGCTCTGGCCGAACGCCTGCGCACCGAGCTCGAGCACTCCGACCCGTCTCGGCAGTCCGACTGACGCATGGCCTCTCGACGTCTCGATGCCGCCCTCGCCGAACGCGGACTCGCGCGCTCGCGCACGCACGCGGCGACGCTCATCGCCTCCGGTCTCGTCACCGTCGACGGGCGGCCCGCCGTCAAGCCCTCCACGAAGGTCGACGACGAACAGGCCGTCGAGGTCGCGGCATCCGATCACTACGTCTCGCGCGCCGCGCACAAGCTCATCGCGGCGCTCGACGGATTCGCCGTCGACCCGGCCGGCAGAGTCGTGCTCGACGCGGGCGCCTCCACCGGCGGGTTCAGCCAGGTGCTCCTCGAGCGCGGCGCCCGAACCGTGCTCGCCGTCGATGTCGGCCACGGTCAGCTCGCGGCCGAACTGTTCGGCGCGCCCGGGCTCGTCCTCGTCGAGGGATGCAACGTGCGGTCGCTCGATCGCGCCTCGCTGGCGGCGCTCTCGGGCGTCGGGGAGCCGCCGTCACTCGTGACGGCCGACCTCTCGTTCATCTCGTTGACGACCGTGCTGCCCGCGCTCGTCGCGACGGCCGCTGACGACGCCTCCTTCGTGCTGCTCGTGAAGCCGCAGTTCGAGGTGGGGCGGGCCGGCGTGCGCGAAGGCATCGTGCACGACCCGGCGCTGAGGTCGGAGGCCGTCGCCGGCGTGCTCTGGGCCGCGTACGACCTGGGCGTCGGCACGGTCGGCGTCACGTCCTCCCCAATCGCGGGCACTCGCGGAAACCACGAGTACCTCGTGCACCTCGATGCCGCGCGCGGGGTCAATCCGACAGAATGGATGCGGCAGGTCGAGCAGATGACGGGAGACACGACCACGTGAACGATGCACGGCACTTCCTCGTGGTCTCGCACACCGGCCGTCGCAACGCCCTCGAGGCGACCGGCGACGTCTGCGCCCAGCTCATCGCGGCGGGCGCCGTACCCGTGATCGCGAACGAGCAGTGGTCCGACGTGCACGAGTTCGTGCCCGACCTCAACGGGCGGGTGGCCAGACTCGAGGAGACCGATCCGGCGCTGATCGAACTCGTCATCGTGCTCGGCGGCGACGGCACGATCCTCCGTGCGGCCGAGCTCGTGCGCGAGCATCCGATCGCGCTGCTGGGCGTGAACCTCGGTCATGTCGGCTTCCTCGCCGAGAGCGAGCGCGACGACCTCGGGTACACGGTGCAGCGGGCGCTCGCCCGCGACTACACGGTCGAAGAACGCATGACCCTCGCGGTGCGGGCCAAGATCGACGACGAGACCGTGTTCGAGAGCTGGGCGCTCAACGAGGTCTCCGTCGAGAAGGCCGACCGCGAGCGGCTCATCGAGGTCGTGGTCGAGGTCGATCGTCGTCCGCTCTCGTCGTTCGGGTGCGACGGCGTCGTGATGTCCACCCCCACCGGGTCGACGGCCTACGCGTTCTCCGCCGGCGGTCCGGTGGTGTGGCCCGGTCTCGAGGCACTGCTCCTCGTGCCGCTGAGTGCGCACGCGCTCTTCGCCCGCCCGCTCGTGGTGGCGGCCGACTCGTCGCTCGCCGTCGAAGTGCTTCGTCGTACCGAGGCGTCCGCCGTCATCTGGTGCGACGGGCGGCGCACGTTCGACCTTCCGGCCGGTGCGCGGGTCGTCGTGCGGCGATCGCCCGTGCCGGTGCGCCTCGCACGGCTGCACGAGGCGCCGTTCACCGATCGACTCGTGAACAAGTTCCAACTCCCCGTGACGGGCTGGCGAGGACCGGTGGGCCATGATTGACGAACTCGGCATCCGCGACCTCGGCGTGATCGCCGAGGCGACGCTCCCGCTCGGCCCCGGCTTCACGGCGGTCACGGGCGAGACCGGTGCCGGCAAGACGATGGTCGTCACCGCGCTCGGGCTGCTGCTCGGTGCCAGGGCCGACGCGGGCGCTGTGCGTTCGGGCGCGAAACAGGCTTGGGTCGAGGGCCGCTGGCTCGTCGCCGAGGACGGCCCCGTCGCCGAACGCGTGGCCGAGACCGGCGGAGAGATCGAGGCGGGCGAGCTGCTGCTCGGGCGCTCGGTGTCGTCCGAGGGTCGCAGCCGGGCCGTCGTCGGCGGCCGCAGCGCACCGGTGGGCGTCCTCACCGAACTCGGTGAGGAGCTCGTCGTCGTGCACGGGCAGGCGGACCAGCAGCGTCTCCGTTCCGCCGTCGCCCAGCGCGACGCGCTCGACCGATTCGCCGGCGCCGGACTGCTGGCCGCGCTCACCGACTACCGCACCGCGTTCACCGCCTGGCACGCCGACGCGGCCGAACTCGAACGACTCACGCTCGCCCGCGACGAGCGGGTGCGCGAGGCCGTGCTGCTGCGCGAAGCGCTCGACGAGATCGAGGCGGCCGACCCGCAGCCCGGCGAAGACGTCGAACTCGCCGAGCGGGCCGATCGGCTCTCGAACCTCGAAGACCTCCGACTCGCGGCGTCGCAGGCGCACATGCTCGTCTCCGCCGACGAGATCGTCGACGACGCACCCGACGCGGTCACCCTCGTCGACGGCGCGAAGCGACACCTCGAACGCGTCGTCGAGCACGATGCCGCGCTCGCGCCGATCGCCGAGGCCCTGCAGAACGCCGGGTTCCTGCTCGCCGATGCCGCCGCAGAACTCGGCGCGTATCTCGCGAGCCTCGACGCCGACGGCGCACGCGAGCTCGAGATCGTGCAGGAGCGGCGCGCGCTGCTCACCTCCCTCGTGCGGCGGCACGGCTCCACGCTCGACCAGGTGCTCGACTTCGGTCGCACCGGAGGGCTGCGGCTGGTCGAGCTCGACGGCGACGACGAGCGCATCCAGCAGCTCGCGGCATCCGTCGACGAAGGTGCCGTCGTCGTCGATCGTCTCGCGACCCGGGTCAGCGAGCTCCGCACCGACGCCGCGGGCCGGCTCGCGACCGCCGTGACGGTCGAACTCGCGGCACTCGCGATGCCCGACGCCCGGCTCACGGTGACCGTCGACTCCGAGCACGAGCCGGCGGTGCACGGGCGCGACCAGGTCACGATCCTGCTGCAGCCGCATCCGGGCGCCGAGCCCCGCTCAGTGTCCAAGGGTGCCTCGGGCGGCGAGCTCTCGCGCGTCATGCTCGCGATCGAGGTGGTCATCGCCGGCACCGACCCCGTGCCCACGTTCGTGTTCGACGAGGTCGATGCGGGCGTGGGCGGCGCCGCAGCGATCGAGATCGGACGGCGACTCGCCCGACTCGCCGAACGATCCCAGGTGATCGTGGTGACGCACCTCGCACAGGTCGCGGCGTTCGCCACGAACCACCTGAGCGTCGTCAAGGGCACCGATGGGCGAGTGACCGAGTCCAGCGTGCGGCGCCTCGAGGGCGGCGAACGCGAGGCCGAGATGGCGCGTCTGCTCTCGGGTCTCGCCGAGTCCGAGAGCGGATTGGCGCACGCGCGCGAACTGCTCGAACTGGCAGCGGAACGGGCGACCTCGAGCTGACGGACGACCGAGTGTTCTGATGGGGTGACGTCGGGCGGGAGGCGCCCGACGGCGACGAAGGGGGATCTGGTGAACGATGTCGGGGCGAGTTCGCAGAAACGTGGCTTAGACTATAAGCCCGTGGTGGAACAACGCGGACAGGCGCCGACGAGCGCAGACAATTCGAACGACATTACCAAGCACATCTTCGTGACCGGTGGTGTCGTTTCTTCGTTGGGCAAGGGCCTCACGGCTGCGAGCCTCGGCAATCTCCTGACGGCGCGAGGGCTGCGCGTGGTCATGCAGAAGCTGGACCCGTACCTCAACGTCGATCCCGGAACGATGAACCCGTTCCAGCACGGCGAGGTGTTCGTCACCGATGACGGTGCCGAGACCGACCTCGACATCGGCCACTACGAGCGATTCCTCGACATCGACCTGAGCCAGGCGGCGAACGTCACGACCGGTCAGATCTACTCGACCGTCATCGCCAAGGAGCGTCGCGGCGAGTACCTCGGCGACACGGTGCAGGTGATCCCGCACATCACCGACGAGATCAAGCGCCGCATGCGGCTGCAGGCCACCGAGTCCCCGAAGCCCGACGTGATCATCACCGAGATCGGCGGCACGGTCGGCGACATCGAGTCCCAGCCGTTCATCGAGTCCGCACGTCAGGTGCGCCACGAACTCGGCCGCAAGAACGTGTTCTTCGTGCACGTCTCGCTCGTGCCGTTCATGGGCGCCTCCGGTGAGCAGAAGACCAAGCCGACGCAGCACTCCGTCGCGACGCTGCGCTCGATCGGCATCCAGCCCGACGCGCTCGTGCTCCGCAGCGACCGCCCCGTGACCGAGGCGAACAAGCGCAAGATCGCGCTCATGTGCGACGTCGACGAGGGCGCGGTCGTGAACGCGGTCGACGTGCCGTCGATCTACGACATCCCCACGATGCTGAACGACCAGGGTCTCGACGCCTACATCATCGAGACCCTCGGCCTCGACGCCAAGGCCGGCGAGGTCGACTGGTCGGGCTGGAGCGGCCTGCTCGACGTCGTGCACGACCCCAAGCACGAGGTCACGATCGGGCTCGTCGGCAAGTACATCGACCTGCCCGACGCGTACCTCTCGGTGACCGAGGCGCTGCGTGCCGGCGGCTTCGCCAACGACGCCAAGGTCAAGATCGAGTGGATCCCGTCCGACGAGTGCCGCACCCCCGAAGGCGCGAGCAAGCACCTGTCGCACCTCGACGGCATCTGCGTGCCCGGCGGCTTCGGCGTGCGCGGCATCGAGGGCAAGCTCGGCGCACTGCGCTACGCCCGCGAGAACGGCATCCCGACGCTCGGCCTCTGCCTCGGCCTGCAGTGCATGGTCATCGAGTACTCGCGCAACGTCGCAGGCCTCGAAGGCGCCTCCTCGAGCGAGTTCGATCCAGACACCGAGTTCCCGGTCATCGCCACGATGGAGGAGCAGGTCGAGATCATCGCCGGCGGCGACCTCGGCGGCACCATGCGTCTCGGCCTCTACCCTGCAGCACTCGCCGAGGGTTCGATCGCCGCCGAGGTGTACGGCTCGACGCTCGTCTCCGAGCGCCACCGCCACCGCTACGAGGTCAACAACGCCTACCGCGACCGCATCGCCGAGGCCGGCCTCGTGTTCTCGGGCACCTCGCCCGACCGTCACCTCGTCGAGTTCGTCGAACTGCCGCGCGACGTGCACCCGTACTACATCGCGACGCAGGCGCACCCCGAGCTGCGCAGCCGCCCGAACGACGCGCACCCGCTGTTCCGCGGCCTGGTCGGGGCCTCCCTCGACCGTCAGAAGGCGAGCCTGCTCTTCGACGACGCGAATGCCTGAATCGCCCGCGGGCGATCGAGCGGTCGAGCCGCTCGCCGATGAACGGGTCGTCGTGCCCGTCTCGGCGAGCGAGCTCGTCTTCGAAGGGCACGTGTGGGACATCCGGCGCGAGACGTTCGATCTCGGCGACGGGCCGATCGTGCGCGACTTCATGGACCATCCGGGCGCCGTCGCGGTGCTCGCGCTCGACGACGAGGACCGCGCGTTCCTGATCCGGCAGTACCGGCACCCGGTGGGTCTCCGCGACTGGGAGATCCCCGCGGGACTGCTCGACGTCGCGGGTGAGGACCCCCTCGAGGGAGCGAAGCGCGAGCTGGCCGAGGAGGGCGACCTCGAGGCATCCGAGTGGTCCGTGCTCGCCGACTTCCTGACGACGCCCGGCGGCAGCAACGAAGCCCTGCGCATCTACCTCGCGCGCGGCATCCGCCCGTCTGACGAGGTCTTCGAACGCGAAGACGAAGAGGCGCACATCGAGACCAGGTGGGTGCCGCTCGACGAGTGCGTCGACGCCGTGCTCGCGCGCCAGGTGCAGAACCCGTCGCTCGTCATCGCCGTGCTCGCCGCGCAGGCGTCGCGATCGCGCGGGTGGCGGAGCCTCGGCGAGGCCGACGCACCGTGGCCGACCCGGTCGCCCGGCCGCGGCACGAGCGCGGAGGCCGCTGCTGCCGAGGACGCCGCACGGCGATGAGCGCAGAGCGGTGACCGCGCGGCCCGAGGTCGACGCCTACCTCAGGCACCTGGCCGTCGAGCGCGGCCTCGCCCGCAACTCGATCACGTCGTACCGACGCGACCTCGCGATCTACACGGGCTGGCTCGAGGCGCGCGGCTTCGACGGACCGGGTGCTGTCGCCGAGCAGGACCTCTCCGACTTCATCAGGTTCCTCGGCGCCGAGCGCGTGCCGACGCTCGCGACCTCGTCGATCGCCCGAGTGCTGTCCGCCGTGCGTGGCCTGCACCGTTTCCTGGCCGACGAGGGCACGCTGCCGACGGACGTCAGCAGGGAGCTGCGACCGCCGAAGCTGCCGATGCGCCTGCCCAAGGCGATCTCGGTGGCCGACATCGAGGCGCTCATCGCCGCGACGGCGGGTGAGGAGGCCGATCGGCTGCGCGACGCCGCGCTCCTCGAGGTGCTCTACGGCACGGGCGCCCGCGTGTCCGAGGCGATCGGCCTGAACGTCGACGACCTCGTCGACGACGAGGTGATCCGACTGTTCGGCAAGGGCGGCAAGCAGCGCATCGTGCCGCTCGGCTCGTACGCCAGACGCGCGGTCGACGCGTACCTCGTCCGTGCGCGTCCGATGCTGTCGGCGCGAGGCGCCGCGACCCCGGCGCTGTTCCTCGGCGTGCGCGGGCGGCGGATGTCGCGACAGGCCGCGTGGGAGGCGATCCACGGCGCTGCCGAACGGGCGGGGCTCGCGGCATCCGTCTCACCGCACACCCTGCGGCACTCGTTCGCGACGCACCTGCTCGAGGGGGGCGCCGATGTGCGCGTCGTGCAGGAGCTGCTCGGGCACTCGTCGGTCGCGACGACGCAGATCTACACGCTCGTCACGGCTGACACACTCCGGGAGATGTACACGTCGGCCCACCCGCGCGCTCGCTAGAATCGACCAAGCCACTCGCGCGACGAGGGGCAGGCAGGCGGAGGAGAGACCACACGTGACCCAGCAGACGCACGATCCGGCGGACGGCATCGGTTCGCTGACGCAGGATCTCGGTCCCACCGGTCGCCCGCACCGCGAGTTCCCAGAGCCGAAGCCGCTGCGTTCGCACGGCCCGGCCCGCATCATCGCCCTCTGCAACCAGAAGGGCGGCGTCGGCAAGACGACGACCACGATCAACCTCGGCGCGACGCTGGCCGAGTACGGGCGCCGCGTGCTCGCGATCGACTTCGACCCGCAGGGCGCGCTGTCGGCGGGGCTCGGGGTGCAGACGCACGACGTGCCGACGATCTACGACCTGCTGCTCTCGCGGTCGATCGATCCGAACGACGCGATCCAGAACACGAGCGTCGAGGGTCTCGACGTGATCCCCGGCAACATCGATCTCTCGGCCGCCGAGATCAACCTCGTCAACGAGGTCGCGCGCGAGCAGATCCTCGCCGGCGTGCTGCGCAGGGTCTCCTCCGACTACGACGTGATCCTCATCGACTGCCAGCCCTCGCTCGGGCTCCTCACGGTGAACGCGCTCACGGCCGCGCACGGTGTGGTCATCCCGCTCGAGTGCGAGTTCTTCGCGCTGCGCGGCGTCGCGCTGCTCATCGAGACCATCGACAAGGTGCGCGACCGGCTGAACCCGGCGATCACGCTCGACGGCATCCTCGCCACCATGTACGACTCGCGCACGCTGCACTCGCGCGAGGTGCTCGAGCGGGTCGTCGACGCCTTCGGCGACGACGTGCTCGAGACGGTCATCACGCGCACCGTGAAGTTCCCGGACGCGACCGTCGCCGCGACGCCGATCACGCAGTTCGCGCCCGATCACCAGGCATCGAAGTCGTACCGTCAGCTCGCGAGGGAGCTGGTCTTCCGTGGCGCGGTCGCCTGAGGCCGTTCCGGTCTCGGGGGAGCAGGCGCCGGTCGGCGACGCCGAGCCGTCGAACGAGGCAGGGGGAGCGGGTGGCGACGGCGGGTTCCGGGTCGCGCTGACGAACTTCGAGGGTCCGTTCGACCTGCTGCTCTCGCTCATCGCCAAGCACGAGATGGACATCACCGAGGTGTCGCTCTCGGCGGTGACCGACGAGTTCATCTCGTACCTGCGCGGCGTCGACTCCGCCGAGGAGCTCGACCTCGCGTCGGAGTTCCTCGTGGTCGCCGCAACCCTGCTCGACCTCAAGGTCGTCGGCCTGCTGCCGCAGGGCGAGCTCGTCGATGCCGAGGACGTCGCCCTGCTCGAGGCCCGCGACCTGCTCTTCGCCCGCCTGTTGCAGTACCGGGCCTTCAAGGAGGTCGCGCGCTGGTTCCAGGCCAACCTCGACGCCGAGGGGCTGCGGCACCCGAGAACCGTGCGACTCGAGGACAAGTTCCGTCAACGCGCGCCCGAACTGCGCTGGACGCTCAACGCCGAGGACTTCGCAGCGCTCGCGGCCCTCGCGATGACGCCGCGCGAGATCCCGACGGTCGGACTCACGCACCTGCACGCGCCGCTCGTATCGATCCGCGAGCAGGCGGCGCACGTCGTCGCGGTGCTGCGCCGAGGCGAACCCGTGAGCTTCCGGCAATTGATCGCCGGCGTCTCGCAGACGGGCGTCGTCGTGGCCCGCTTCCTCGCGGTACTCGAGCTCTATCGCCACGCGGCGATCGGCTTCGACCAGGTCGAGCCGCTCGGCGAGCTCACGCTGCACTGGGCCGCCGAGACGTGGTCAGACGAAAACCTCGAAGCCCTGGGGGCCGACTATGACGAATGAGATCGACGAGATCGACGAGATCGATGAAACGGATGCCGCGGCGGGTGAGCTGTCCGAGGGTGACGGGGGTCTCGATGTGGTCGCCGGCGCTCCCTCCTCGACCACCGGAGGTGAGGCCGAGCCGGGACCTGACGGACCCGAGCTCCCGGTCCCTGACGGACCCGAGCTCTCGGTGGTCACCCCGCTCGACGTGCCGGGACAGCCGCACCTCGACCTCGATCGCGCGCTCGAGGCGATCATGTTCATCGCCGACGAACCGCAGAGCGTCGTGCACCTCGCGGCCGCCGTGCAGCGTCCGGTCGCCGAGGTGCGCGCCGCGATCGCACGCCTGCGGGCGGACTACGACGGCACGGGCGTGTCGGGCGAGCCGCGCACCGATGTCGCCGACGCGAACGATGCGGCACGCGGCATCCGTCGCGGATTCGAACTGCGCGAAGTGGGCGGCGGGTGGCGGTTCTACGTGCGCAGCGAGTACGACGCGCTCGTGTCGGATTTCGTGATCGCGCAGACGTCGACCAGACTTTCGCAGGCGGCGTTGGAGACGCTCTCGGTGATCGCGTACAAGCAGCCGATCTCGCGCTCGCAGATCGCGTCGATCCGTGCCGTGAACGTCGACTCGGTCGTGCGCACGCTGCTCGGCCGCGGCCTCATCACCGAGATCGACACGGACGCCGAGACGGGCGCCCTCCTCTACGGCACGACCGAACTGCTGCTCACCAACCTCGGCATCAACTCCATCGACGAGCTGCCCCACATCTCCCCGTTGCTCGACGACGGTCAGGAAGGATTCGAACGTGACTGAGAAGAACGGCAGCGACGAACAGGCAGCCAACGGCTGGTTCACCGAACCCGAGGGCGTGCGCCTGCAGAAGGTGCTCGCCGCCGCGGGCGTCGCGAGCCGCCGCGTGGTCGAGCAGTACATCGTCGAGGGCCGCATCGAGGTCAACGGCATCGTCGTGACCGAGCTCGGACGACGCATCGACCCCGAGCACGACCTCGTCGCCGTCGACGGCGTCGCGGTGCAGCTGGACCCCGGCAAGCGCTACTACATGCTCAACAAGCCGCGCGGCGTGGTCTCGTCGATGCGCGACGAGAAGGGTCGCCCCGACCTGCGCGAGTTCACCGACGAGCTCGAGGAACGCGTCTACAACGTCGGCCGCCTCGACGGCGACACGAGCGGCCTCCTGCTGCTCACGAACGACGGCGACCTCGCGCACGTGCTCGCGCACCCCTCGTTCGGCGTCGAGAAGACGTACATCGCCAAGGTGCAGGGCCGGGTGTCGCCGCAGACGCTGCAGAAGCTCAAGCAGGGCATCGAACTCGAGGACGGCCCGATCAAGGTCGACCGTGCGAAGATCCGCCAGCATCAGGGCGACGACCGGCACTCGATCGTCGAGCTGACGCTGCACTCGGGCCGCAACCGCATCGTGCGGCGCATGATGGCCGAGGTCGGCCACCCGGTGGTCGAGCTCGTGCGTCGCAGCTTCGGACCGCTGCACCTCGGCACGCTCCGCATCGGCGTGATGCGCGAGCTCACCGACAGCGAGCGCGGCCTGCTGCTGACGATCTCGCGAGAAGCGGATGCCGCGCGCGGGCGCAACGACGCGGCCTCGGGTTCGTCCGGGGACTCCGCCGACGACCGCGCGGCCGCGGACTCCGCCGGCGCGGACTCGGCCGACGAGGGGGAGTCGTGAGCGAAGCGCGCCTGACGGGCCCGGTGCGGATCGTCGGCGTCGGCCTGCTCGGCGCGAGCATCGGGCTCGGACTGCGGGCGAAGGGCGTCGAGGTGATCCTCGCCGACGCGTCGCCCACGCATCTCGCGATCGCGGCCGACTACGGCGCGGGTCGCCCGGCGGCGCCCGACGACGTGCCGCAGCTCGTCGTCGTGTGCGTGCCGCCCGATGTCACGGCCGCGGTCGTGGCATCCGAACTGGCGGCGAACCCGACCGCGATCGTGACGGATGTCGCGAGCGTGAAGCTCGCGATCCACGACGACCTCGTGGCGCGCGGCGCCGACCTGTCGCGCTACCTCGGCACCCACCCGATGGCGGGGCGCGAGCTCGGCGGGCCCATGTCGGGCCGCGCCGACCTCTTCGTCGGGCGCCCATGGGTCGTCGCGGCGCACGATCGCATCTCGTACCGCGACGCGTCGGTCATCGACGACCTGATCCTCGACCTCGGAGCCACGCTCGTCGAGCTCACGCCCGAGCAGCACGACCGGGCCGTCGCGCTCGTGTCGCACGTGCCGCAGGTCGTCTCCACGCTCATGGCCCGCCGCCTGATCGACGCGCCGCACGCGTCGGTGAACCTCGCCGGGCAGGGCATCCGCGACGTCACGCGCGTGGCCGCGAGCGACCCCGAGCTCTGGGTGCAGATCCTCGGGCAGAACTCGGCCCCCGTCATCGAGATCCTGCGCGGCTACCGCGACGACCTCGACCGGTTCATCGACGCGCTCGACGACCTCGAGGCGCCCGGTGCCCGCCGTCGCATCGCCGAAGAGCTCTTCGGCGGCAACACGGGCGTCGAGCGCCTGCCGGGCAAGCACGGCGTCGACCGCCGGTACGCGAGCCTCATCGTCATGGTCGACGACCGACCCGGGCAGCTCGCCAAGCTCTTCAACGACGTCGGCGACGCCGGCGTCAACCTCGAGGACCTCCGCCTCGAGCACTCGCCGGGCGCCCAGGTGGGCCTCGCCGAGATCTCCGTGCTTCCCGAGGTGCTCGAGCGCCTCACCGATGAGCTGGCCGCCCGCGGCTGGCGGATTGCAGGCTGAACGTGTCGTCCCCGGTCATTCCCGTCGTCGTCGCGATCGACGGCCCCGCCGGCAGCGGCAAGTCGAGCGTGTCCAAGGAGGTCGCCAAGCGACTCGGGTTCGGTTTCCTCGACACGGGCGCCGCGTATCGGGCGCTCGCCTGGCATGTGCAGGCATCGGGCATCGAGACGGATGACGCGGCATCCGTCGTCTCATCGCTCGCGAGCTTCGACTACCGCATCGGCACCGACCCGACCGGATACTCAGTGCACGTCGGCGACGTCGACGTGACCGCGGCGATCCGCGACCCCGCGATCTCGGCCGTCGTCAGCCGCGTCGCCCGCGTGCCCGAGGTGCGCACCCACCTCATCGAGCTGTTCCGCGGCCTCATGGCCGCAGAGCCGCGCCCCGGGGTCGTCGTCGAGGGCCGTGACATCACGACCGTCGTCGCCCCCGACGCCCCAGTGCGCATCCTGCTGACCGCCTCGCCCGAGGTGCGCGCCGCGCGGCGTTCGGCCGAACTCGTCGGCTCGGCGACCGCCGCCGTCGGCGACGAGCTGCGCAGGCGAGACGAGGCCGACTCGAAGGTCGTCGACTTCATGACGGCGGCCGACGGCGTCACCACGGTCGACTCGACGGAGCTCGATTTCGAGCAGACCGTCGAGGCCGTGATCGAGGTCATCAGGTTCACACAGCCAGTCACTGATTGAATAGAGCGGGGCGCATCTCGACCAGACGCGCCCGAAGACTTGAGGAGACACCCATGACCGACCAGCGCGACGAGTACGACGACGCGTCCGTCGTCGACGACCGCCTCGCCGACCGCCTCGCCGACGTCGACGACGAGCTCGCCGAGCAGCGCGCCGCGGCGCTGCGCTCGGGGCTGTCCGACTACAACCTCGACGACGACGACCTCGAGGTGCTCGAGCACTCCGAAGAGGGCGAAGACGGCATCCGCTACCTGCCGGCCCTGCCGGTGATCGCCATCGTCGGCCGCCCGAACGTCGGCAAGTCGGCGCTCGTCAACCGCATCCTCGGCCGTCGCGAGGCCGTCGTCGAAGACACCCCCGGCGTCACGCGCGACCGAGTGGCGTACAAGGGCGAATGGCTCGACCGCCGCTTCACCCTCGTCGACACCGGTGGCTGGGAGCCCGATGCCAAGGGCATCGACGCCTCCGTCGCCCTGCAGGCCGAGGTCGCGATCGACCTCTGCGACGTCGTGCTCTTCGTCGTCGACGCGACCGTCGGCGCGACCGCGACCGACGAGCACGTCGTGCGACTGCTGCGCAAGACCAAGAAGCCCGTCTTCCTCGTGGCGAACAAGGTCGATGACGCCCGCCAGGAGTCCGAGGCCGCTGCACTCTGGAACCTCGGCCTCGGCGAGCCGCACCCCGTCTCGGCGCTGCACGGCCGTGGCGTCGCCGACATGCTCGAAGCCGTCTTCAAGGTGCTGCCGCAGGTGTCGGCCGTCGCGAAGGACGAGTTCGGCGGGCCCCGTCGCGTCGCGATCCTCGGTCGCCCGAACGTCGGCAAGAGCTCGTTGCTGAACAAGGCCGCCGGTGAAGAGCGCGTCGTCGTCAACGAACTCGCGGGCACGACCCGCGATCCCGTCGACGAGCAGATCGAGCTCGGCGGCAAGATCTGGCGCTTCGTCGACACCGCCGGCATCCGTCGTCGCGTGCACATGCAGCAGGGCGCCGACTTCTACGCGTCGCTGCGCACCCAGGCCGCGCTCGAGAAGGCCGAGGTCGCCGTCGTGCTCCTCGACGTCTCGCAGCCGATCTCCGAGCAGGACGTGCGCATCATCGACCTCGTGCTCGAATCGGGACGCGCGCTCGTGCTCGCCTACAACAAGTGGGACCTGCTCGACGACGACCGTCGCCGCTACCTCGAGCGCGAGATCGAGAAGGACCTGCACCACGTGGCCTGGGCCCCTCGCGTGAACATCTCGGCGCGCACCGGACGCCACCTCGAGAAGCTCGTGCCCGCCCTCGAGACCGCACTCGAGTCGTGGGACACCCGCATCGCGACGGGCAAGTTCAACGCGTTCCTCACCGAACTCACCCAGCAGACGCCGCACCCGCTTCGCGGTGGCAAGCAGCCGCGCATCCTGTTCGGCACGCAGGCCGCGAGCCGCCCGCCGACCTTCGTGCTCTTCACGACCGGGTTCCTCGACCCGGGTTACCGCCGGTTCATCCAGCGGCGCCTGCGTGAGATCTACGGCTTCGAGGGTTCGCCGATCGTCGTCAACATGCGCGTGCGCGAGAAGCGCCAGCGCTAGTCGGTTCGCATTCGTCGCGTCGGCCGCGTCATCGGGATCTTCGGATGCCGGTGCGCGGCCGTCGTCGTCTGCGGCGCGTACGGCCGGTCAGACCGGTTCGCCGGGTCAGTCGGCATCGCCGGGTCGGTCGAAGCGCACCTGCATGACCGCGCGGCTCGGGGTCGGACGCGCCACCTCGGTGAACCCGGCGCGCTCGAACATCGAGACGGTGCCGGGGAAGAGATCGGCGGCCGGAACCTTCGCTCGCGCCGTGGGGTCGACGCCGTACGCCTCGAGCACCCGGGCACCCTGCTCTCGTGCGTACGCGACCGCCGCCTCGGCCAAGGCTCCGCCGACGCCGCGCTTGCGATGCGCTCTGGGCACGACGAAGCACGTGACCGCCCAGACGGACTCGTCGTCGAACTCCGGCTCGGAGCTGCCCTTGCTCACGATGCGCTTGGCTTGCAGGCGGGGGAGTGCGGGTCGTGGTTCGACCGCGCACCAGCCCACGGGCGTCTCGCCGTCGTAGGCGACGAGCCCTGGGCCGCCGTGTTCGGCCGTGGCGATCTGGTGTTCGAGCTTCGCCGCGAGCTCGACGGGGTCCTCTCGCCAGTCGCTACCCGGGATCTTGTACCACTGGCACCAGCAGGTGGACGGATCTCCTCGAGTGCCGAACACCGCCTCGATATCGGCGAACGGCGCTTCACGTGCGGGAACGAAGCGGAGTTCGGACGGATGGGCATCGGTGCCGACCTGGGACTGCATGCGGGCCACGATAGCGGGCGGGTGCGACATCCGGAATATCGTGAACTCCATTCACGATGTAGTATCATCAGGATATGACCCTGATGCCGACCCCGACCGTGCTCGACCGCCTGCTCGAGATCGGCGAGCTGTTCCAGCACGACATGGCCACCGCCTTCGAGGGCACCACCCTCACGCCGGCTCGCGTGCGCGTGCTCTGGGTGCTCCAGCACAGCGGGCCGATGACGCAGCAGGCCCTCGCGAGCGCGCTCGAGGTCAGTCCGCGCAATGTCACGGCGCTCGTCGACGCGCTCGAGGAGGGCGGTCACGTGACGCGTTCGCCGCACCCGACCGACCGACGGGCGACGCTCGTCACCCTCACCGACGACGCGGTCGCCCGCATGCGCACGATGCAGGCCGAACACGCCGAACTGGCGGCCGAACTGCTCGGTGCCGTCGCGCAGACCGATCGCGAGGCGCTCGAACGCGGCGTCGACGCGATCGCGACCCGCTTGCGCGAACTCATCGAGGCCGACCGGGCGCGTCGGGCGGGGGAGCGGACATCGTGACCGTCACCGGCGATCGGCGTGCCGCGGCATCCGCCTGGCGACGTGCCCTGAACCTCGCCTGGCGCGCCCTCGTCGTCGAACTGCGCATCTACGAGAACATCGGGCGCTTCATCGTGCGCCGACCGGCGATCGCACGAGGCGACGTGGGCTTCGGCTACCACAAGCCCGTGTTCACGGTGCTCATGGTCTTCATCGTGCTGTCGGCCGTCGAGATCCCGATCATCGACCTCATCGTGCACCGCTGGCCCGCGCTGCGCATCGCGATGCTCGTGCTCGGCATCTGGGGCGTCACCTGGATGTTCGGCCTGCTCTGCGCGTACCTCATGCGGCCGATGACGGTCGGTCCGAACGGCATCCGCGTGCGACAGGGGCTCGAGCTCGACATCCCGATCGCGTGGGACGACATCGCCTCGGTGACGCGCGTGAAGCAGGTCGACGAGCCGAAGTCGCCTCGCATCGTCGAGACGGATGCCGCGCGCACCCTCGTGCTGCGCATGCACGACGAGACGAACCTCGTCATCGAGCTCGAACGGCCCACCGTCGTGCGGCTGCCCGGGCTCACGCCGAAGGGCGGCGATCAGGAGATCACCGCCCTTCGGCTGTGGGTCGACGACCCGAAGGCGTTCCTCGACGAGGTGCGTCGGCACCTCTGAGTGCTTCGGGTGTCGCGAGTCGCGCGAGCTGCCTAGTTGGCGGCCTTCGGGGCCTCCGGCGCCTCGGGCGCTGCCGGGGCCGCGGGGGCTGCCGGAGCGGCGGGGGCCGGGGCGTCGGCCACGGCGGGCGCATCTGCGGTCACGGGGGTGGCCGCGGCATCCGCCTCGAGGATCTCGATCTCGTCGATCTCGTCGAAGTCCTCGTCGTCGATGTCGCCGAACACGGCGTCGAACTCGGCCGCGGCGGCCTGAGCCTGGATGGCGGCGGCACGGTTGCGCGCCTGGGTCGCGAGCGCGAGCAGGATGCCGACGACGCCGGCCGCGAGCAGCAGTCCGCCGATGGTGGACTGGGAGATGTTCGCGAGGTACAGGGCGTACTCGGAACCCTGCGCCGTGTAGAACGCGACCTGGGCGGCGTTGCCGGCGAAGAGGAGGTAGGCGCCGACGGCGGCCACGATCACCGCGACGGCCCAGAGCAGGATGAGCGGAAGGTTGAGCGTGGACGGCTTCGGGGCAGTGGCGTTGTTCGACACGAGATTCCTTCGGAGGGACGGGCTGGGATGGATCCCGCGATGCGGGGCACGTCGCCGTCGAAGACTGCGACTCGTCGAGCCTAGGGGAATCGTCTATGAATCGGATATGTGCTGGTCGGACGCTCGATCGTCGATGGCCGTCGGGCGGCGACGACCCCGATGGTCAGAACGGCGCTTCGGATGGCGCTATGATTGTCAAGTTGCCTCGGCGGGTTCGCCGGAGCATCGGGCTGTGGCGCAGCTTGGTAGCGCACTTGACTGGGGGTCAAGGGGTCGCAGGTTCAAATCCTGTCAGCCCGACCAGAAAGTCCCGGAAACTCAAGGGTTTCCGGGACTTTTGAGGTTAAGAAGTTGAACCACACACCGAAAACGCACCGTTTTCAGCACTCCACTGCCCACGTTGACCGTGTCTCCTGCGGCGCGAGCGGGTTGTTCCCGATCGGTTGCGATCCTCGAGGATCGCAGTTCGCACCTGATCGGTATGAACGCACACCAGCCCTTGAAGACCAGCGTCATCCCGAGCGTTCCGGCCGAAGGTTGGGGGCTCGAACAGCTCCTCGACATTGGCGAGCTCGCCTCGTATCTGGGCGTCCCCATCTCGACGATCTACGACTGGCGTACCCGAGGGAAAGGGCCCGCCGCCTATCGGTTCGGCAAACACCTGAAGTTCGCGATCTCGGACGTCCGGGCCTGGGTCGCCGAGCAGCGCGAGCAGGCGTAGCGACTCAACTCGCGCGCAAGGCGGTGATCTGAATGCCGCGGCCCAGGCTCACGATCGGTACATTCGGCGAAATCTCGACGCGACTGGTCGCGTCTGGACGATACGAGGCGCGCACGCGCTATCGCGACTGGGACGGTCAGGTTCGTCGAATAGCGGCGACTGCGGGCACGGCCCGCGCTGCAGAGCATGAGCTGAAGGCGAAGATCGCCGAACGCACCGCCTTCCAGACGGGCGACATCTGCCACCTCACACCAGACAGCGCGTTCGGAGATCTGGTCGAATACTGGCTCGAGGACATCGATCTTGAGGAGCGCATCTCCAAGACGACCCGCATGCTCTACGAGCGCAATATGCGCACCCTCGTGATGCCGGCCTTCGAACACTTCACGCTCCGTGAGATCGGTGTCGCTCGTTGCGACCGCTTCATCAAGCAACAGGCCCGGATTTCCTATAACCGGGCGAAGCAGTCGCGCGTTGTGCTGAGGCTTGCCCTCGAGCTCGCGGTGCGGCACGAAGTGCTGGCCGCGAATCCGATGGATCATGTCGCTCGCGTCCACCGAGAAGCCCGTCTGCCGGACGCTCTCACGAGTCGCGAGGTGAATGCAATTCGCGCGGTCATTGGACGCTGGGAGTCGGGCATCGACCATGTCTCGGGACCCAAGCCGGACGGGCAGCTCGGAACGATCGTCGAGGTCATGCTTGGCACATCAGCGCGCATCGGCGAAGTGCTCGCGATCAGGCGACGCGATGTCGACCCCACTGGCATGCCTCCGACGATCCGCCTCGCTGGCACAATCGTCAGCCGAAACGGCGAACCGACCTTTAGGCAGGATCACCCGAAGACGGCGAAGTCGCGCCGCATCGTCGCCCTGCCGTCGTTCGCGGCCGAAGCGGTGCGTCGCCGACTCGCCGTCGCCGGAGACCTCGATCCGGACTCACTGATCTTCCGCTCGCGCGAGGACACCCCGCTCACCACGGCCAACGTGCGCCGCCAGCTCCGTCAGGTCCTGGAGCGCGGCGGTATTGGGGGCATCACTCCGCACATGTTCCGTCGCACCGTCGCGACCGCGGTCAACGACAACGCGAGCATCGAACTGGCCGCAGAGCTCCTCGGGCATACCGATACGAAGATCACAGTGCAGCACTACATCCGCCGACGGGAGATGGTGAACCCGACGACGGCAGAGCTGCTACAGCGAGCGTTCGGTCGAGACGAGTCGGAGTCGTCGTGATGCGAAGGCCCCCGATGTGGGCGATGCCCACGTCTCGTCCTTCTGCGAGAGTGGCTCCGAAGCGGCATGAGGAGCACGTCTGGCGGATGATTCGCAGGGCGAAGCTGGTCGGTCGGCGCGACAGGAATACGAGCGACGTCGTGCGAATGATGAGGAACGGATTCGTCAGCGTTGGGGTCGATTCGGTGGAGTCGCCGTCGCGCTCTCGGACGAGCGCCAGAGCACTCGCGCATGGAGCGTTGGCGCTGCCGGCGAGGCGATCGTTGGGGCGAGGCTCGACGGCATCCCCTCCGACCAGCTCAGGGTGCTGCATGATCGACGCATTCCGGGCTCGAGGGCCAACATCGACCACGTCGTCGTGACGCCCAGCGGCGTGTGGGTCGTGGACGCAAAACGGTACCGAGGCCGCCCTGAACTGAAAGCGGAAGGCGGGATCCTCCGCGCCCGCGTCGAATCATTGCGGGTCGGTGGCCGGGACCAGACCAAACTCGTCACCGGTGTGCAGCGCCAGGTCGAGCACGTACGAGCAGTCGTTGCGGACGTTCCGGTGACCGGTGTGCTGTGCTTCGTCGAAGCTGACTGGCCGCTGATCGGCGGATCGTTCGTCGTTCAAGGGATACACGTGCTTTGGCCACGGAAGCCTGCGGAGCGGCTCAGCAGTACCATGGGCGATGTCGACGTCGCGGCGGTGACGAACGCATTGACGGCACACTTTCCGAGTGCGACGCGAGCGCAATGAGCCCGTGAGTCCCAACAGCTCACGCTTGCTCATTGATAGATGGCTCGACCTCTCGGCGGCGCTCAATATCGATCGTGACGAACTCCACGAAATCGGTGTCACGATCAGTGGTGGGCGTCTCTTCGACGGCATCGGCGGTCGGCTCGCCGGGCCACGCGGTCTGACGGGTGGGGCGGTCTCGGTCGAGGCGGGTCCCTGAGCTGGCGACCCAGTCGTGGAGGCGGTTGCGGGCATCTGCGAAGTCGCGGTGCCAGCCGAAGGGCGCGGAGCCGTGCTGGTCGGGGTCATAGGCGCTGAGCCAGTGCAGGTGGAGAGCTGAGAGCTCCCAGACGAGTTCTGGGTGGCGGTGCCAGAGCGGCGGGACGATCGAGGCCGGAAGTCCGTAGGTTCGGCGGAGCCAGTTGACCCAGCGGTTGAGCTCAATCCACGCGGTCTCGGCTTCCTCGGCGGTGAGCAGGTTCCAGTTGACCGGGTGTGGCGGCTCGGCGAGCAGTTGCTCGCCAAGGTCGTCGAACGCGTCGTCGTCGAATGATGCGGTGAACCCGCTGGCGCCGAGCCAGGAGTCCTGCTCGGCGTCAGCGGATTCGGTGCGTGGCACTTTCATCGTCGAGCGCTCACAGCCCGAGCACGGCGTTCCCGAATGGCGACGGAACCGCATCGCGTGGGGCCGCAGCTTCACGGCCGGTGGCAGGTGCCTCGTGGGCGACGGCAATGGCATCCGTCTGGATCGTTGCCTGTCGACGGGTACGGTCGACTTCGTACTCGGTGCGGGCGAGGTCGTGGCCGAGCTTCTTGGCGACGAACTCTTCGCCGTCAACGATCTCGCCATCGCGTTCGACTTGGAAGGTCCGGACGTAGCCCTCGGCGACGAAGCTGTCGCCTTTGGCGAACCGCGTTAACGCTCGGTCGGCGGTGGCGCGGTAGGCGACGAGGTCGTGGAACGTTGGGGCGAGTTCGGTGAAGCTTCCGTCGTCTTCGCGACGAAACCGGGGCTGTCCGATGCGGGCGTAGAAGCGGGTCTCGCCGCGTTCGGTGACGGTCTGCTGGGGTTCGGTTGCGATGAACCCGGAGATCGATTGCTGGGTGTGCAGAGCCATGGGACTGTGCCTTCCTGTGATGGGCGGATCGACGGTCCGCGCTCACCATGAGGTGCGCTTCGCGCGCCAACGCGGTTCGCCTTATTACTCCTCGGTGGGCTGCGTGGTCTATTACTCCTCGGTGGGCTGCGTGGTCTCCTCTTCGGCAGGCTCGAGGGTGGTGCTGGACGGCGGCAAAGGAACGCGCAGCAGCGATTCGACCTCTTCGCGCCCGGCGCGGAGCTGCTTGGCGTCGCGCCGGCTGGTCCAAGTACGGAGGCGGGCGATGATCGGCGGCGCCGAGCGAAGCAGGATCAGGCCAGTTCCGAACGGGATCGTGCGGATCGCGTCGGGCGGCATGGTCGCGATGCGGCGAACGGAACGTTGCGCGGACCGGGACCCGCGGTCGCCGATCGTGGTCGAGTCTGTCGTATCGTCGCGGTCGCCGATCAGCGTGGAGAGGTCGTGGAGGTCCTTTGAATTCGAGGCGCCGCCCAGGACGATCTTCACAATCGAGGCATCCCAGATCGTGCTGGCGGCGCTATCGGACCACTTGGTGCGCGCCTGCGCGAGCGACTGGAGCACAGGCATGGTGGTGATGCCGGTGCCGCCGCCCTCGGCCATGAGGTTCGGCAATGAGGGAAGCGGTGCGAGGTTGCCGATCTCGTCGAGGGCGAGGAGCAACGGGGGGTCGAGTCTGGCGCCGGCATTGCGGGCGGCGAGGCGCCGGGCGGTCTCGATGAGGTCTTCGAGGAACGCAGCCACGAGCGATGCCGAGTTGTTCGCTCCGGCGCCGGTCGCGAGCAGGTACAGGGTGCCGTTGCACTGGAGGAAGACTTCCGGGTGGAACTGTTCGTCTGGCCCGGGCGAGACCGCGTCGAGCACGCGCGGGTCAGCCAGGGCGCCCAGAGAGAGCGAGACGCCCTGCCAGATGGAGTCTCGGGTGCGTGGGTCTGCCTCGAGCATGGCTTGAAGTGCGTCACCCCACCCCGTAGCGGCATCCGGGTTGGAGGTGAGGATTGCGGCCGCGTCGGCGGCTGATGCGGGGTCGAGAGTCCAGCGGAACAGCTCGGCGGGGGAGCGACGGTCGAGGGCTGCGGCGTGCAGGAGTGCTTGCAGGGCGACACGAGTCTTCGCCTCCCAGAAGCCACCGCCCTCGACGCCCCCAGCGGAGAGTCCGGTTCCGGCGGCGAGGCCGGCCGCTCGGATCATCGCGACCAGTGGATCTTCGCAGCCGCGAATCGGTGACCATCGCAGACCCGACGGGATGCAGGGCGCGAGCTGTTGGGGATCGAAGACGGCTACCGGTCCGCATTGCTGTCTCGCGCGCAAGGTGGCGGTGAGGTTGTCGGGACGGGTTGAGGTCGTGACGACGGGGCCGGGGGAATCGAGGATCGCGTTGATCACGATGTGTGCGCCTTTGCCCGACCTGGGCGGGCCGATGACCAGGATCGAGTCCTCAATGGATGCCCACACGTCGATCCCTCGCGAAGTACCGAGCCGGTAGCCGACATCCGCCGGCTTCGCGGCGTTGAGTGACGGGCGAAGATGACGGGCTCGCCGGAGGAGTCCGCGGCGAGACGCGCTGCGCGAGACGTCGGCTTTCGAAGCAACGCCGGGCAGACGGTAGGGGTCGAGGGGGCGATCCCGGTTCGAGGCTCGCAATAACCGCCAGATGACGATGCTGGAAGTGCCTACAACGGTGAGCATGACGATGGCAGTCGTCCAGTACGCGACCGGATGCAGGTCTGGAGCGCCCAGCGCAGTGCCGGGCTCGCTCGGGTCGAGGAGAACGGCAATGCCACTCGATGGGCCGCTGGTCGGTTGCGAGATGCCGGTGGCCCATGCCGCTGCGCTGCCGGCCGCGCGAAGAACCAGGGCGAGCCCAGCCGTACCGATCAGGGCGGCCATGCCGAGGTTGGTGAGCTCATCGCCGAGCCCACTCGCAGTGCGGTCGCTCGTCATGATCAGCGTGCGACGCCGGCTGCGCGCCGTTGTGTGCGTCGCGGCGCGGCAGCGAATGTGCGCTCGGCGGCGTAGCGGACGGCGGGGTCGGTGAGGGCGGTGACGTCGTCGGCATCCATGACGAGGGTGGCGATTCCATCTTGAATCAGACGGTGCGTGCCCGCACTTGCGGGCGACGTCAGAGGACCCGGGATCGCGGCGACAGGGCGGCCGAGCGCGTGGGCGATGGTGGCGACATTGAGGGATGCAGAGCGAGGGCCGGCCTCGACGATGATGGTCGCGCTGCTCAGCGCGGCCAGGAGACGGCCGCGTTGCAGGAAGCGCCATTTGGTGGGTGCTGCGCCTGGGGGGAGCTCGCCGACGAGTAGGCCGCCAGCCGCGGTGACGTCTGTGAAGAGGTCATCATGCCCGGTCGGGTTGGGTCGGTCGAGCCCGCCGGCGAGGACCACGATCGATCGTCCGTGGAACCTGGCCGTTGTGGCGCGGATTGCGGCGGCGTCAATGCCGTACGCGCCGCCCGTGACGATCACCTTTCCGCGGCTGGCGAGGTCGGTCGCGAGATCGCCCGCGATGTGATCGCCGTACGTCGTCGCTGCCCGCGCGCCGGCGATCGTGACTCGCTCGGCGATTGGGACGGTCAACGGGAAGACGTCACCCTTCAGCCAGAGCGCCAACGGCGCACTCGTCCCCAGATGATTGAGCTCGGCAGGCCAAGCTTCATCGGCCGGAGTGATCATCCTCAGATCTCTCTGCACCATACGAGCGTTGATGCGCTCTGTTTCGCCTGGGCTCAGGCGGGCAGCGAGCCGCCGCCGCCAGAGTTCGCCTTCGGCGGAGTCGATTTCGGAAGGGAGTGTGCCGCGTGATTCCAGCAGCGTGAGCGTCTCGACTGCGCCCAAACGGGCGACGAGTATGCCGGTGATGATGTCTGCGGGTTCGGCAACGGCGGCCAGCGTCATCCGTGCCGTTCGTTCGTCGAGTGCAGTCACGGCCCCTCCTCGGTGTGTCCGGAAGGTGTGCCTGCGCTGTCGTCGCGGCGCGGCATGCTGAACGTCATCAGCCGGCGCCAGCCATCATGCGTGCGGTGGTGTCGAAAGCGGCGAGCTCGTCGGGGTGCAGTTGGTGCTGCACGACGAAGCTGCGATCCTTGACTCGCCAGAGGCCCTGCCCGAGGCCGAGCGTCGGCAGCAGCTTCTGCTCGGTGCCCGACAGCCCGAGGGCTGCGGCGGTGGACCCGAGCTGATCCGGTTCTTGCCGGTAGACGATGCGGGTCTCTGCGTTCGCAAGCAAGGAGGAGGCGAGGGCGCGCATGGCGGAGCCGGAGTCGCCGACGTTGTCGAGGTCTGAGAGCTTGTGGAAGATCAACATGTTCGCGATGCCGTAGTGGCGAGCGAGTCGCCACTGAGCGTCCATGCGCCGCAGTAGTGCGGGGTACGCCATCAGCCGCCACGCCTCGTCGTAGATGACCCACCGCTGTCCGCCGTCGGGATCGGCGAGCGCGGATTCCATCCACGCCGATGAGCACGTCATGAGCACCGAGATCAGCGTCGAGTTCTCGGCAACGCGTGACAGGTCGAGCGAGACCATCGGCAGGCTCGGATCGAACCGCACCGTTGAGGGGCCGTCGAACAATCCGGCAAGGTCGCCTGCCACAAGGCGCCGAAGAGCGTGACCGACTAGGCGGCCGTCTTCGGTGAGTCGGCCATCCGGGTCATCCACGGTGCTCGGCTGGAGCACGCGGTCGACGACCATCGGCAGGATCGGCACCTCGGCGCTGCGCACCGCATCGCTGAGAGCGAGATCGATCGCTGTGTGCTCGAGGGGCGTCAGCGGGCGGTCGAGCACGGTCTCGGCAAGCGCACCGATGAGATCGCGCCGTCGCGCGGCGAGCTGCGCCGCCCATTCCGCATCGGATGCCGCGGCGGGCCTGTGCCCTTCGTCGAGAGGGTTGAGACGGTTGCGGAGTCCGTGGCCCAGGATGATCGCGCGCCCGCCGACTGCTTCGGCAACGGCGGTGTGCTCGCCCTTCGGATCACCGGGGACGTAGACGCGCCGACCGAACGGCAGCGACCGGGTGTAGAGCGATTTCGCCAGCGAGGACTTGCCGGAGCCGACGATGCCGGCCAGCACCACGTTCGGCGCCGTGATCATGCCCCGCTGGTACAGCACCCACGGGTCGTAAACGAACGAACCACCAGAGTAGAGGTCCTGACCAACGAACACCCCTGCGGATCCGAGGCCTGCCTCTGCGAGAAACGGATAGTGCCCCGCGAGCGTGGCCGATGTGTCCTGGTGCTTGGGCAGCTTGAGTCGACCGGGCGTGCGGAGCGCCGCCGGTCCAGGTTCGCCCGCCGCAGGCAGGTAAGCGGCTGCGCGAGCTTCTGCACGTTCGGCGTCTGCGTGGGCGCGCCGTTCGCTGGCGACCGCATGCTGAGCCTCGCGTTCGATCTTCGATGCGAGGCGCTTTCGACCTCGCCGCTCTCGACGAGGCTGGTCGCGAGAACTGACCAGCGGTGCGGCATGGAGGCGTTCCTCGAGGCTCACAACGACACCGCGCGCTGGCGCGACGTCGCCACGACCGGCGCTGTCGGGTTCGCCATCCAGGCGTCGGCGATCGACTGGGGCGTTCGCTCGAAGGGGGCGAGCACGCCCGATGGTGCGAAGGTGGGTTTCGCCTCGGGCTCGTAACGGCGCAAGAGCGACACGTACCCGAAGGTGTCGCTGTAGGTGAGCGCGTATGGCGAACCGAACGGCTCGATCGTGTGATCAGTGCTCCCAGCCGGCACTGCGTCGTAGACGTAGCCGTTGACGAGCGCGGCTTCGATCGTTTCGTCGCCGTGATCAAAATGCTTGAGCCGGTAGATCGCGGAGATCGGACCCTCCCGATCGATTACCGAAAGCAGGTCCTCTGCCTCCTCACCCTGCAGGAAGACGACGCTGATCCACCGCGTCGACGGCTCATCACGTTCGAAGGTGTACATGCTCGGCTCCAATCAGGGATGCTTCACAAGGAAGGTGTGCAGGACTCTCGTCTTCTCGGATGGCCTGCGTTGGTGCTTGTCTGCCCGCGCTGCTTCAAGTCGGAGAAGGCATTTGAACCGAATGCGTCCAGCAGGTCGGGTCGGCCGTGCCTATCGATCTGTCTTGGATGGGCTCGGGGATCAACTTCCGGGCCTAGACGTTTCTGCAGAGTGGGAGCGTTGCCGCAGCGAACGCCTGTGCTTGCTGTCCGGCCAGCCGTCGCACCTCGCATGACGCCTGGATCGCCGCCTGTTCGACCGTTGCGACAGCGGCGTCGAGTTCGTCGACGGTGGGCGCCGACACCGAGATCAGCCCGGTCACGCGCAGCACGCCGTGGCCCGCGGTGAGGTCTGCTTCTTGCTGGAGGACGTCGCCGTACTCCGCTGTTGCGGATGCATCCTCGATCTGGCCGACGCGGCTTCGCTGATGGGCGTCACTGATGAGCTCGGTCTTCTTCTTCCGGAGGTCTCGCGCCGCCTGATCGGCGCGCACTGGGATGTAGTGCAGCGATAGGGTACGAAGGACGCCGTTCGTGAAGACGAGCGGTGCAAGGAATCCGGGGAAGACCTGCGATCTTGGCCATTCGCAGATCCAGAGCACCGCGTGGAACGCCGTGTCCGTGCGAAGGCGGTCCCAGGACTCTGTGACGGCGACCGGGCCGGCGGTGGCGAGGTCTCGACCGACACTCGGATGACGGTCGAGCTCGACGCCAACCGCGGGGTCGTATGCCGTGCGAAGAGCTGTTGCGAGTTCCGGAGCGGTGATCCAACCGCCGACGATGAGGTCAGCGGTGCGCAGGGCGCCGGACAGCGCGGTCATTTCCTGTCGGAGCACGGCAGCCGCACCGCGCATGCCGCCGCCGTTCGCGCGTACTTGCCTCGAGGCGGCGTTCAAGTCGAGCGCGAGGCTGATCGTGGTTGCGTGCCGCTCGCCGGCTGGTCCGGCGCGTTCGATGAGGTCGCGGTAGGTGTTCGCGGCCCACGAGTCGTCGTCGGTGCCGTGGTGTTCCCACCATTCGGCGAGTCCGGTGGCGGAGTCGGGGAGGGTGCGTTCGCTGACCTGGATGCGTGCGAGCCGACCTGAGCGGCACGCGCCGGCGAGCACGCGACCCCACCCTTGCACTCGTCGGTGCTGCTCGCCGGGGTCGACGAGTGCGAACGCCGGGTGAGAGATCGAGACGATCGCCGTGAGGGTTTGCTCGTGCGGGTCATGGATCATCACCGCTCCTGACTCTGGATCCTGCCACTCGCGGAGCGCGGCCGCGTCGCCGGGGAGCGCGAGCGTGCCCACCGGGCGGGGCCGCATGATCCTGCGCCGGTAGGTGAGCTGACCGCGCGCAGCGCGAAGCATCCATTTGGTCGTGATGGGCACCCATTCGACGAGCTTCCTTCCGCCGATCGGGATCACCGCGGTGAGTGCTGCGGGCCCCCAAATCGGCGAGGTCCAGGCGACGCCGGATGCCCCGGCCGTGTAGAGCGCGCTCACGAGCGTGAGCAGTGCGGTACCCAACGCGACGAATTGCGGCATGGACAGGCGGAGTATCACCCCTCGTTTGGTGAGCCGGGAGAACTGCACCGGGGCGAGCCTCGTGCCGAAGAGGGCGGTGTCGTTGTGCATGGTCAGGCATCCTTTCGCGGAGGCATCGGGGTGATGGGCAGGCTCGGTTCAGGGGGCCGCGGGCGCGATTCCGGGGCAGGTGGCAGGGATGCCGTGGGCGTTGCGCTTGCGGACGCATCCGCGGTACCCGCATGCGCGTCGCCGACTTGACCGAGGGAGCTACCGAATCGATGACCGGCGCTCGCCGTTGCCCCGACTACCTGCGCGCCTGCGACGGCAGCGAGTCCGATTGGGCCAGCGGCTGCCCCTGCTCCTGACGCCGCAGCTGTGCCGGCCCCAGCCGAGGCGCCACTTCCCGCGGCGCCTGCCCGCGCCGACGACGCCGCACCACCGCTCGAGGCGGGCGATGAGCCACCGGCGTGCCCAGCGGTCGCACCAGTCGGCGTTGCGGGTGCAGCGCCGCCGGCATCACTGCCGCCGCGACCGCCGTCGAGCACCTTCTTGGCGTTGTCGAGGCTTGGACCGCTGGGCACCGGTACCGGGCGATTCAGTGCGGACTTCGCCTCCTGCTCGCTGGACATCGCGTGATACATGTCGAATCCGACGAAGTTCAAGAACTTGTAGGTGATGTATGGCGCGAACGCGGCGACGAACATCAACACGATGCCAGCGATCGGGTCGCTGATCGAGGCGAGATCCGCGTCGATTGGGGCGGCCACCTGGGCGATGGCGACGAGGAAGATCACGACGAGCACGAGCTTCGACAGCACGAGGGCCACGACGAACGCGACCCACTTGCCGAACCATCCCTTCGTGGCATCCCAGGTCGCGCCGGCCAATGCGATCGGGCCGAATACGACCGCGACCAGCAAGAGCGCCTTGCGGATCAGCAGGGAGAACCAGACGATCGCCGCGGCGCTGATCGCGAGGGCGGACAGGAAGATCGTGATGATCGCTCCCACGCCCGGGGCCCCAATATTGATCGTCGCGAGGCCGCTGGCAAGGAGGGCGATGCGGTCACCCATGCCCGCCATCGTGTTGCCCGTGGCTTGAACGATGCCGATCGCGAGCTGGTCGGTGATCTCGAGCAGCAGCGCGGTCAGGCCGACGATCACGAACGAGCCGAGGATCGATTTCGCCAGACCGAGGCCGGCGCGGGGGAGCGCGGTCGGGTCGCGGTGCACGAGCCCGGTGATCAGCTGCAGGAAGAAGAAGATCAGCGTGACAAATACGGCGACGCCGAACAGGACGTTGAAGACCTGCAGGTAGGTCGGGTCGGTGACATCGACGAGGGTGGTGGTGTCGAACGCCGTCCAGACGGCTTCGAACATCCATGCCGCGGCCGAGCCCATCGCCGAGGCCAGCCAATCGAACGGCGCTGTGACGAGCGACGCGGTGCCCTCGCCGACGTTCGTGCAGACTTCGGCGATGACTGGGACGTCGCAGATGCTCATCGTCCTGCCTCTCGGCGGATGCCGCTGTCGATCAGATGGCTTGGCCGACGTTCCAGAAGAAGTTCGTCAGCGTCACCGCAGCGCCGCAGATGATCGCTGCGCCGCACGCGATCAGTACGCCTGACTTGCCCCGCGATGCCAGGTGCGGATTCGACGAGTTCGCGCCGAAGCCCCAGACGATTGCAGCGATGATCAGCGCGAGCACGGCGAGGATCAAGCCGACGGTCATGACTGCGCCGACGATGACACGGAGTTGGTCGATGCCGGGCAGGCCGGTGCCATTGGGGTCGATGTCGATCATGGTGAGCTCCTCAACTCTCAAAGCGGGAATCACCCTGAGGTGCGCAATTGCTACCGGGCAGTTGAGGGCGCAGAGGAGGGGTTAGAGCTGACCGATCGCCTCGGCGAGCACGAGTTCCGTTGCCTGGCCAATCTGCTGCTGCCCCTTGCCGGATTCGAAGTACATCGAGCAGGTGGCAGCCAAGGCGTGCTGCTTCTCCGATGGCGGCGCCGACAAGAGCCCTCGCCACTACGCGTCGTTGCCGCGCGTGCCAGTTGGTGCATCGTCCGCCAATCAGTCAGCACTTCAGCACTGCAGGGTCGGTTACATCCCTGAGCCGACCGAGAGCAGGAAGTTCGCCCACGCGATACCGCAGCCGGCCAATGCTGTTGAGCCAGCGGCGACCAACACCCCAATGCGAGCACGAGTGGCCGTCTGAACATGGCCATTCGACGATGCAAGCGCCCACGTCACGGCGCTGATGATGAGCATGAGCACGGCGAATATCAGCACGTAGGTCATGAGCGCGCCGATGATGCTGCGAAGCTCTGCGGCGGCGCCGACGGCACCGAAGTCGGGGAAGATGTCCATTTCAGGGTGTCCTTTCGGGGCGGCATCCGGCGATCGTAAGCTCGGAATCGGCGACACCTGCTGCGCCGTGTTCTGTGAGCCAGTCGACGGCATTCACGGCGGGCTCGTTTTGACCGCCGGGGTGGATCTCGAGGTGCAGGTGCGGGCCAGTCGATTTGCCTGCTGAGCCGACGTCGCCGATGTGCTGGCCGGCCGCCACGGTGTCTCCGACGGCGACGTGGATGCCCTCGTCGTGCATGTGTGCGTAGAAGGAGGCGACCGTCAGGCCGGCGACTGTGTGCTCGAGCACGATCAGCCCGCCGTACGTTCCGCGTTCACCGGCGAAGACAACTCGGCCGTCCGCCACGGCCAGGATCGCCGTGCCCGCAGGCGCCGCCAGGTCGCTGCCGGCGTGGAACCGGCGCTCGCCGGTGACTGGGTCGACACGCCAACCGAAGCTGTCGGTGCCCGTGTAGGTGCCATCCGGCAGGGGGAACACGACCCGTGTGGTCTCCGGCACGCGTGGGGGAGCGGCCCCTGCGCCGTTGCCTGCACGCCCGCCGGAGCGAGTGAGCTCCGTGAGGATCGACTCGGCGACCGGTTCGTACTCGCGGTAGCGATCTGGGAAGGCGCTGACTTCGACGGCCTGAGCCGCGGCACCGCGGTCGAGCTCCCGCCAACCGAAGACGTCGAGCAGGCCCCGTGGCGAGCCCGCGTTCGGCCCAGTCGTACCGCCGTAGAAGGCGCGGGCTTGGTAGTCCGGGTTCATCAGCTCCGCGACGCTGCCCCATCCAGACGCCGGCCGCATCTGGAACAGTCCGAGCGAATCATGATCAGAGCCGTTGCCGTCATTGGGGTACCCGGCCGATTCGGGGTGCGCGCTGGGATTCGCGAGCATCCTGAGACCGGATTCGGTGAGCGCGGCCATGATGGCGATGATCACGCCGTCGCGATCGACCCCGACTGTTTGTGAGCCGACCGTCGTGATCGTCGCAGCGTGGCCGAGCTGGCTCTTGTTCAGAGCGATGGTGTGGCCGGATCGGGTCGTAGCCGTCAGTGAGTCGGGGATATCTCCGATGATCAATGAACCCGATGCGCAGGCTCGTGCTGCGGGGTTCACGAACGCGGCAACGCCGACGAGCGCTGCCGGTGGGCCGGCAAAGATCAGAACGAGAAGGATGATGACGAGGCGATGCATCCGCGGGCCTCACTGGAGCGACGCATCGGGTCGGGAGAGTCGAAGCAGTCGGCACGGGTGCGAGTCCGGGCAGTCGATGAAGACCGTGAAGGACACGGCGCGTTCGGTTGCGACTGGAGTGCCCTTCCACGTTCCGTGTCGCTCCGCGGTTCCCGAGATCGTGAACGCGGATGCGCCGGGAGGAAGCTGCAACGCAGAGGCTTGCGACCGAGCGGCAGCCCAGGCATCTGGCACTTTGATCGCCTCGATGCGAAGTCGCTGGCGGGTGCCGTATGTCCGCAACTCGTCCCAGAGTGCGCCGTCCGGGATGTACGAGCGCACGTCGGCCGCGACGCCGTTCGCCTCGTCGCCATCGCTCGCGTCGATGAGCGGCTGTGCCCAAGCATTCGCACCGCCGTCGGCCCGAGTGTCCCAACCGAACAGCGCGCTGCCGACGCTCCGCGCGAACCGGCCGGCGTCCTTGGTTTCTGCAACGGCATTCGGCGTCGCCACGGACTCACGCGGAGCCGGTCGCGAGCTCGCCGTGGTCGTCTGCAGCTCGGCCGTCTGTGCGGCGGCAGGACCGCGAAGCAGACCGAAGAGTCCGACGCCAATGAGCGCGAGCAGGATGGTCGCGCCGCCGATGAGGGCGATCATCGCGCTGCGGCTTCGCATGGATGTCACGAGCTGCTTCCTCCCCGACCTCGATGGCTTCAGTCATCGGAGAGGAGAGCCGCGTCATCCTGATGCGGCGAGGGCGCGACGTCGGAGATTGCGAAGCGACTCGGCGAACTCGACTGATCCTTCGAGCGTCGCCTCGAACTGGTCCCACTGCTCGTCGGTCAGCGCTGCCGCCACCTCTTCGGCATCGAAGCGCCGCCACCACTCGTGCAGGTCCGACCACTGCAGGACGAATGCGCGAGCCGGAAGTCTCAGGAGCTCGCCGTCATCCTGTGCTGCCGACACACGACCGCGCCGCTTGGACCGCGGCTCCGACTTCACCCGAGTGAGTGCCGTCTGCGCGAGCTGCTGCAGTTCCGCCTCCTCGTCGAGGTCATCACTGCCTTCGAGCTGCTCCGTCACCGCGCGCAGCGTGGGCTTCACGGGCGCCCCGCCATCGATGGCTTCGAGAGCCCGCCTCGCATCTGCTCGGACGTCTGCCGGTGCGGTCTCGTCATCCGCGATCTGCTGCAGCCGCGCGATGCGTTCGTGCGTGTTGTACGAGCGAGAGCCGCTGACGAGTTGGGCGGCCTGGGCGCGGGCATCCCCGGACCCGCGTGGACTCGGTGCCGCACCCGGTGCGGCACCGTCCGGGTGAGCTCCGGCTGCTTGGAACCGGCTCGCCTGCTGCCGCCTCTGGGCATCCTCCGCGAGGAGTTCCTTGACTTCCCGGTACAGGGCGGCAGCCTCGGTCGGCGCGAGGGACTTGTGCATCGCGTTGTCGTCTTGTTCAGCGAGCAGCCGGGCGAGATCATCGGAGATTCCCGATCGTACCCAGACACTGACCTGTCGGAGCCCGAGCAGCCGAAGGGCAGCGAGGCGGCGCGCGCCGCAGACCAGATCCCCATCCGGCGTGACGGTGATCGGCTGCAACAGGCCCTGCCGCTCGATCGAGGCGGCGAGCCCCTTGATGTCGCCGAGGTCGCGGCGGTGACGCGCACCGATGCGGATCGATTCGATCGACCGATCGAGCTCGATGTGCCCCTGCCCGCCGGTCATGAGAGCACCCGCGGCGCATTGACGACGATCTCCGTCACCAGGTCATCGTCATGCAGGAGCGCACGGAGCGGCTCCCCGACGAGCAGGCGCCACAGGATGCCGCGGCCGGCGACCGTGTGCTGATGCAACGGATCACAGCAGCCGAGCAACGTCTTGAGCATTGCGAGCCACGCTCGTTGGTGCAGATCCAGGTGGGCGCGGGCCGCGGCATCTCGTCGGAGCGATTCGTACGCGGATGCCCGTGACGGCGCATCGGCGAGGCGGCCGCAGACATACTCGACTCCGGAACGGGCGCGGTCTCGAGGCCAGCCGAGGAGACTGAAGAGCATGATCGCGTCTCGAACGGCGGCGCTCACGTCCTCGCGGCTGCTGTGGTCCGGGTCGAAGTCAACCGGTTCAGTGCGGAACGCCGGGTGATACTCGGGCAGCTCGTGTTCGCGGTCGCTGAATCGCTCGGCGTCGTGGAAGGCCGACACCTTCGCTCGCCGCGCCTGATGCACCGAGCAGAGCAACCCCTGCGCGCGCTCCTCGGCGATGCAGGTCACCTGCACCGCGCGGGTGACAAGTGCCCACGGGTCGTCGGCGCGAAGCGTAGCTGGCGCACGCATCGCGTCGAACGCGGCCGACGCTGCCTCCCATGGATCGAGGCCGTGCTTGCGCGCAAGCGCCGAGTACTTCTCCGCCGCGAATTGCAAGAGGGCGGATGCTTCGGGGTCGGTGCGCCAAGCAGCGCCATCGGATTCCTGCAGCCGCCGAAGCAGTGTTCGCAGGCCTTCTGAACTGCGAAACGCCTGCGTGGCGTCCTCCTGAGTCGAGCGCCAGTTCATCGCGGCACCTCCTGTCGGTTCGGTGCGTGTTGCCGCGGTCAGCAGGATGCTCATGATTCACCGCCGTCCGAGGCCCGGACGGGCGAATTTCGTGGGCGAAGGGGAGCGCCCGAACTCGGAGAGGGGAGGGAGCTTGGCAGCGCGCTCCCGGATCGCGCGCCGGGTGGATGCCGGTGCTCGGCGCAGGCGGCGAGCGAGGTCCGCTTCTAGATCGAGGCCGCGACCGGCGACTCGTCCAGTGCTCGAGCTCAAGAGATCTGAAGCACGAACCCAGACGATTCCCGGCCGCTGGTCGGACCCGTTCGACTCACCCGCGAGACGTTCCGTTCCGATCGTGGATCGGGATGCGTCGACGAGAGCTCGAATGCGCTCACGAAGATCAACCTCTCTGACACCTGACTGGGTCAGAGTCTTCCTGGCCGCCTGATCGCCAATCGCCCGAGACTTCTCGAACTCGTCTTCATCCATCGCTCGCACCTTCCCGTACGGTGTCGGTCTGCGAGGAAGGTGCGCCGACGTGATCGCTCAGCCAACGCCCGATCGTGGACGGGTGCACGCCGAGCTTTTTCGCGATCGCCGCGTTCGACCAACCGAGCGACCGCAGCGATGACGCATCGTCGCGGGGGGCGATGGGGGCCGACGTCGCAGCAGCAGGCGGGAGCGCACGCCGCGCCTTCGCCACAGCGCGCGCCGGTGCTGTCGATGTCGTGATGTGCCGGGTATCCGGTTGGGTGCTGCTCTTCGAACCCATCAGCACCGACGTCAGGTGGGTGATGGCCAACAGCACCATCGGCGGCACGGATGCGACGCAGGCCGCGAGCACCAGCGGAACCTCGGTCGTCTCCGCAACGACTGCATGGATCGCGTTCGCGGCAACCGAGATGCCGGCGCCGGCGACCAGCAGCATCCACGGATACCAGGAGCCCCGGGTGCCGGTGAGTGCGACCGCTGCTACAGTCGCGACCACGATGATGCCGTCGACGATGAGCGGCCACATCCACGCCTGACCGGGATCCACTCCGGAACGCCGTGCGAGATCGCTGAGCGATGTGAACGAAAGCCAGAACGCACCCGCGGCGATGAAGACGGTACCGGCGACCGCAGTCAACGTCGCCAGCCGAACATCACTGGAACGCGGCGTCATCGCCTGCACGATGACTCGCTGATCCGCGTTGCGAGCACAGGGCATTCCTGCCAGACGCCCTGCGCAGCCGAGCTCCGACTGACGTGGCGTTGGGCTGACCGGATGGTGATGGCGATCTCGTCGTCGGCGAGGCCCGCCCTCGAGGCGGCCGCACCGAGCGCGTCTTCGATTGTGACGGCCGTGAGCCCTGCCTCGGCGAGTCGGCATGCTGCCCAGAACAGGCCGTGATTCCGCTCGCCTTCCCGCAGCTGAGCCACCCACGCCGCGAGGCGCTGCCGGTCCACGGTGCCGGGTAGCGCTGCCGACGGCGAGGCTTGCGCGGCATCCCTTCGCGGTCGTACCGAGTTCGGATCGATCAGCGAGCGAAGCGCGGTCGCGTCGACCGGGTGCGGCTCGCCCGAGCTGAGCGAGGAGAGTCGGTATGTGGCGCGACCGGTGTCGATTGAGATGCACGAGGGCGGGACCACGACGTAGCCGCCGTCGCCGCGGAAATCGATGTGAGCCGTCGCTGACTGCCAGCAGCGTTGCGGCCGGTCGATGGCACTGGGGAAGTACACGTGGATCCCACCTGAGGGGGTGCGGACTCGTGCGTACTCGCCGTCCAGAATGCCGGCCGCTTGTGCCACCGAGAAGGCGTCGAAACCAGATCGCTCGTCCTTGACGTCGACGTCGACGACTTCGAGACCGGACCGTGCGCCAGTCGGCACTGCCAGGTTCGCGTTCGGCCAGGCCGACCACCATTCGGCGACCACCCCGGGTTCGGCGGTCGCATCATGGAAGCCGGTCAACGTCAGCGGTCGCTTGCCTCCAGCGATGCAGGGGAACACCGGTACGCCGGCTTCCGCGAACGCGCGTGCGGCGTCCCGCGGGCTCAGCCTGCTCGTGAGGAGCAGAACCTCGCCGAACCTCATGCGAGCCCCCGCGTGCTGATCGGGTCCATCGCTCTGTTCGGCGGCGCAGTCGGAGCGAGCGAGCGAGCTGCGGCGACCTGCACCTGCCCGAGCGCGACGGGATCGCCATCGTCGAGCTGCGGCGTTCGGAGCTCATCGAGGATGCCGCCTGCCGCACGTCGTACCCGTTCGCCGGTGGCCTGCACGACCTCGACAGGCGTGATCCCGGGCACCGAGTCGGCCCACCCGGACACGTATGGAACGGTGAAGACCGAAGTGTCCATGCCGTGCGCGGCGCCGACCATGAGCGCGACCGATTCGGCCTCGACCTCGGCGATCCCACGATGCTGAGGGACGTCATCTGAGGGGTTCGTGCCTGCGAGCGGTCCGATCCCGCGTGGCGCGGCCTCCGGGTCGTGAAGTTGGAGGTGCGCCAGTTCGTGTGCCAGCGTTTTGACGGCCGCGGCCGGCTCGAGATCGGCGCGCACGAGCACGGTGCGATCAATGAAGTTGGTGAGCCCGTTCGCGCCACCGAGCGCGGTGGCATCCGGTGCCGAAGACAGGACGAAGCCGGCGCGATCAACCAGTGCGGCGAGAGCATCCCACAACCCCGTTGGTGCCTCGCCATGGAGCAGCCTCGGTGCAGGCCGCTGGGGGAGTGGCCGCCCGTCGGTTTGCGAGACATCCCAGACGTACGTGGGTCGAACGCCGATGAGCTTCGGTCGGACCACTTCGCCAGGTCTGGGGCGCTCAGCTGACGCGAGCCTGTGCCACGAGCCCGGATCGGCCGGGTCAGCGGTCGCGAATCTCGCGGTCAGCGGCGCGAGGATCGAGTACCCGTGTTGGCCCGCGGTCACGCGTCGCCCGAGCGCCTGCCATTGCTTGAAGCCCGCGACGAATGTCGGGGCAGGCTCGGGCACTGTACCGAGCTCGTAGGCGGCGGCGTGCTGTACATGGATGAGCAGCACGTTGTTGAACGACCGTCGGCGAAAGCGCGCTGCGAACTCGATCGCCTTGACCCAAGCGTCGCCAGACACGAGCTGTTCGACGGCAACGGTCAGGCGTTCGTGAAGTTCAGCGATCTTGGCGTCGCGTTCGACGCGCTGGCCTGGAATCGACGACACGATGACCACCTTCCGGAGCGAGGGCCGCGCGGATGGGCGGCTATCGCAGAGGTGTGCTGATGGCGCACGGGGTCACCCCGGCGCGTTGGAGCGGTCATGTCGTCGACGCGGGCCCTGCTGGCGAAGACATGCGCGATGTATGCGCTGTGCAAACTCCCTTCATTGAGCATGCTCAACAGTCTGTCGATGTTCGGTCTACCACGCTCGATTGAGCACGCGCAACCCTTGTCTTGAGCATGCTCAATTGGTACATTGAAGAATGCTCAATTTGGATGAGCGGCAACACCTGACCCTGCCTGACCCGAAGGAAGAGGGGCTGAATAGCATGGCTGACGTCGAGAACCGCCAAGCGGCGGAGAATCTGGCGAACCGCCTGCGGTTGCTCATCGACGTCGCGATCGCCGAGACGGGCGCGGAGCCGACCTATTCACAGATCGCGGCATTCCTGAGCGAGCGCGGAACGAAGCTTTCGCGCTCCCGCTGGACGTACATGGTCAACGGTCACCGATGGGTGCAAGACCGCCGCCTTTATGAAGGGCTTGCCGCATACTTCGACGTGGATGCCGAGTTCCTCGCTGGCGACGACGGCGCGGTAACGCCGGAACGAGTGAGCGCACAGCTCGACCTTGTGCGATCCATGCGCGCTGCGCGCGTCAAGGCGTACGCCGCCCGTACATTGGGCGATATCTCGCCCGATGCGCTTCATGCCATCAGCAGATATCTCGATGAGGAGATCACCCGTTCGTGACCAGCGGCGCCCGAACGTCGCGGATCCTGGCCCAACCCAGATCCGGAGGGAGAAAGACACGTGAACAGCGCAGTCGCGGTGTCGACGGCAATGCATGGTCTCGCGCTCGGGGAAGCGTTCTCGTTTGATTCGCTGGTCGAGGTCATCGAGAAGCGCCGCGGACGCAGCATCCGCATCGTCGAATTGGAAGAGCTCGGCCATGAGGCGAGCCTCTGTGCCTTACTCGTCGAGCTCGAGGCTGAGGACCTCATCTTCCATGCCCCGACTGAGTCGCAGCTGCACCGCCAGCAGTTCGTGCTCCACGAGATCGCCCACCTCATCCTCGGCCACATCGATGGCGAAGAGCTTCGCGTGCCCGACTTTCTGCTGCCTGACATCCCGCCGGCCACCCGACGACGACTGCTGCGACGGCAGAACCTCAACGACCCCCATGAGGTCGCGGCCGAATCGCTGGCCGATCACCTCGCTGCGGCCATCCGGCTCTCGGTGACGCACGATTCTCGATTCGTGGAGATCTTCGGGTGACGTCCGTCATCGTGGCCGGCCTCATGTGGCTGCTCGTCCTCGCGCTGCTCGTGCTGCGTCGCGGACGCGTGGAGCGCACCATCACGTGGGCCGCGGTGACGATCGCGATTTCGATGACGCTCAACATCGATGCCGTGTATCTCGCGCTCGACGCTGCGGCGGGGGGATCGAACGTGGTCACGCTGGTCGCCGACCTCGCGCTGATGACCGGCGTCTTCCTGCTCGGCCGCGGCGTCATGAAGGCAGCGGACCACCCGCCCCGAGCCGTACGGATTGCGCTCAGTCGCGTTGTGTTCGGCGCGGCCGTCTTCAGCGCTTCGATCGCGTTCTTCTTGATCGAGCGCGGTGCGACCACGACGAACTTCATGCTCGACCTTGGCCAGCAACCCGCCGCGGCGGTCTATTCAATGATTCATTTCACGTACTACGCGGTCGTGCTCGGAGCGATGGCCGTCGTGGCCTCGGAGCAGGTTCGCGTCAGCCACGGCATCCTGGCGTTGCCGCCGGCGCTGTTGGTTGCGGGCTGTGGGTTCGGCATCTCACTGACCATCGACATCATCGTCATGGATCTCGCGCATCTCGCCGGCAACACGGGCCTGATGAGCACGGCGGCCGTGTTCTATGGCCCGCTGTATCTGCTTACCTTCCTACTCCTGTGCAGCGGGTTCGCCGGGCAGCCGTTCGCTCGGGCGGTCCGTACTCGCCGGCGCGAACGCACCACGAGGGAACTCGCAGCCCGGTTGGCGCCCGTCTGGCAGGCGGCATCCGACGTCCACCCGGGTATCAGTCGGAACGCGGAGGCCGTATTCGATGCGGATGACCCTGAGACGCTGTTGCATCGCCAGGTCGTAGAGATCCGGGACGCGATGATCGATACACGGGTCGCCTTCGCTGTCAGGGGTGCGGATCTCCAATCGCTCGAGGACGCTGAGCGTCATCTGGTCGGCGAGAGTGCGACTCCGGCCACTTCGACGCGGGTGCGGCAGTGAGGCCGGTTCGCGCTGTGCTCGGCGCGCTCGCGGCGCTCAGCCTCGCGTTCGGCGGCCTTGGGTACGTCATCGCGCGGCGCGTGACGGCGCCTGTTGGTCCACGGCGATTCGATCTCATTGTTCGCGGCGTGGATGACTCGGGGGAGACACCTGTAGTCATCCTCTCGCGCACGGCGAAGACGGAAGTCGTCGGCAAGTTCAACCTGATTCTCGAATCCGGGGCTTGGGTAAGACTCGGCCCTGAGGTCCACGACGTTGGTGCGGGCCTGGTCGGTCGGGACGTCGAGCAATCAGACGTGCCGCCCTCGCTCGTGCCTGGCGTGCGTGCCTCTTGGAGCGGCATCTACTTCCGGACACCGGCGGATGCTGGATTGCACGCGCGCGACGTGGAGACTATTACCTCGGCCGGCCCAGCTCCCGCGTGGTTGATCCCTCCAGACGAGCACGAATCGGGGGACTGGGCGATCCACATCCACGGGCTTGGCAGCTCTCGCGCCGGAACGCTCCGAGGCGTCCAGGTCGCGGCAGCCGCTGGGTTGACCTCGCTCGTTGTGACGTACCGGAACGACGGTGAAGGTCCCCGCGTCGGCAGCGGCCGTTCAACGCTGGGAGCGCTGGAGACTGATGACGTCGATTCCGCCGTGCGATACGCCCTTGAGCAGGGCGCTCGCCGGATCATCCTCTTTGGCTGGTCGATGGGCGGCGCGATTGCACTCCAACTCGCCTCGCGATCGGGGGTGCGTGAGCACCTGGCAGGCATCGTGCTGGAATCACCAATCCTCGATTGGGTCGAGACGATCAAGGCGAATTGCGCTCGCGCGGGTTTGGCGAAATGGGTCGGCGCGCTTGCCGTGCCGTGGTTGAACTCGAAGACCCTCTCGAGGATTCTCGGTCTCGCGGCACCGGTTCGAACTGAGCAATTCGACCGGGTGTCCGCCGAGATGCGAAGCTCATTCCCAATCCTGCTGATTCATGGGACCGCGGATACGTCGGCGCCGTTTGAGCTGGCGCGCAAGTTCGCTCAAGCCCATCGATCGGTCGAACTGGCCGCGGTAGATTCCGACCACACGCTCACTTGGAACCCTGAACCAGGGCGCTGGCGTGCCCGCCTATCGCTGTGGCTCAGTTCGCTTGGGACGGGCCCGACATAGTTACCTGCGTGAAGATCGTGGTGCTCAATCTGAGACCCGTGCGAGATCCGTCGCGTCCGAATAGGGCACCTTCGCGGGCGTGATCACCGGGCGGGTCAAACGCACCCATGCGACTAGACGGTCTCGGGCGAGCGGCTCAACCGACGTCGGGAGCGACGGTCGACCGGGTTGCGGGCATCCGATGGGGCGTAAGTCGATGTACAGAAAGCTCGCTACTTGAGCTTGTCGTTGCGTGGTCGCAGGGCGATCCAAAGCCCGCATCGGCGACACAGGTAGCTTGTGCCTTCGCGCAATTCGTGCACTTTGGACCGCGGCAGCGTTCTGCCGCAGCACGAGCAGGCAACTGCCTGGTCAGCGTTCACGCGATGCCACCGCATCGATTATCTGCTCGGTGGTGGGCAGGCCGGCCAATCCGGTTGGCGTCGCGTAAACGCGGCACGCCAATTCCGAGGTCGGTTCTCCGCCCGGGAAGAGGTCCTCCCCGTTGAGAAGGATCGTGGGTGATCCCGCGAACCGGACCTGCATGGCGTCTTCAGGAGAGCTCAGCAGCCGGAAGGATATCTCGATGCCGTTGTCGTCGCGCAGCGACCGGACCGCTTCACGGACACGATCACCCGCCTCTGCCCAGTTCGGGCAGTCGTCGATGTGGAGGATTTCGATGCTCACACCGCCATGCTCCTCTGTGTTGGCCATCGCCGCACTCACTGCTCGCTGAGGGCGGCGTCGAGCGCTTTGCGGAGGTCATCGGGTGAGGTGAGTGGGATGTACTCGTCGTTGATGAAGATCGTCGGTGTGCCGGTGGCGCCCAACGCTGTCGCGGCGTCGTAGTCCTGCTGGACTCTGGCCTCGGTGGCTGGATCAGCAATCGCAGCATCGTAGGCGTCGAGGTCGAGTCCGAGTTCCTCGGCGAATTCCCGGAACCGGTCGGCCGCGGAGACCTTTTGTTCGCCCCACTCGGCCTGGGTCTCGAACATGCGGTGGTACATCTCTTCGAACTTGCCCTGCCGGGCGGCCGCTTCAACGGCGATCGCCGCGTTTCGTGAATTGAAGTGCCCGGGCAGCGGGAAGTACCGGGTCACGAAGGTGACGCGGCCGGCATACTCCTCGCGGAGTTCCTCGACGACCGGGTAGACGGCACCGCAGACTTCGCATTCGAAGTCGAGGAACTCGGTGAACGTGACCTCACTGTTCTCCGCGACATCCAGGCGGTGGCTGTTCTCAGCGACGACCGTCGACGTGCTCGGCGCGCTCTGCGCGGCACCGGGCTGGTTCAGTGCGATCGCGAGGATGCCGGCGCCGCCCGCGAGGAGCACGCCCGCGAGGATGCCGGCCTGGATCTTCGTGCTTCGCTTCACCGGGTTCCCCACAGCAGGGTCGTCGCTCGCACCGTGCGATGGGTGTTTCCCGCGTCCATCATGCGTGCCCTTCCTCGTCATCGTCATCGTCGTCGTCGAGGAGTCCGAAGGGTGATTCGACCTCGCCGCGCCAGGCCTCGATACCTTCACGGATCGCGAGGACGGCGACCACGAGCGCGGCGACCGAGTCGGCCCACATCCATCCGAACAGGGAGTTCAGGAGCAGCCCGATCAGGACGGTTCCGGAGAGGTAGACACACAGCAGCAGCTGCTTCGCGTCGGCCAGGACGCTCTTGGAACCGAGCTCGCGGCCGGTCCGGAACTCGAACCACGCGAGCACCGGCATGACCAGGAGGCTGAGCGTGGCGATCCCGATGCCGAGCGGGCTGTGGTCCACATCCTGCGCACCGGTGAGGGTCAGCAGTGCGTCGATGATGACGTATCCGGCCAGGGCGAAGAACGCGATGCCGATCGCTCGGACCGTGGCCTTCTCCCACCGCTCGGGGTCCTTGCGCGTGAATTGCCACGCGACCGCGACAGCAGAGAGGACCTCGACGACCGAGTCCAGACCGAACCCGATCAACGCGGCCGAGGACGCGACCGTGCCGGCCCAGATCGCGACGATCGCTTCGATGACGTTGTACGTGATCGTGAAGGCGACGATGAACCGCACCCGCCGGTGAAGCGTGGCACGCCGCTGTTCGGTGAGGGTGGCGCTCATCGGGCGTCTTCCTCGCAGCAGCCGGCGATGGTGCATGCCGGGTCGATGCAGGGTGCGCTCTCGTCGACGGCGAGGGTGACGTCGACCAGCGCGGTCAGTGCGCGGGCGAGATGCGGGTCGGCGATCTCGTAGCGAGTCTGGCGCCCCTCGGGCTCGGCGACAACGATGCCGCAGTCCCGCAGACAGGTGAGGTGGTTGGAGACGTTCGAGCGGGTGAGCTCGAGGCTGCGGGAGAGGACCGCGGGATAGCTCGGTCCCTGGAGGAGGGTCATCAGGATCCGCGAGCGCGTCGGATCCGCCATCGCCCGGCCGAGCCGGTTCATCACATCAAGACGGGAAGCAATAGTCAGCACCCGATGACTATACAGTGACGGCTGTAGTATTAATGCCTGGACCGTGCGCGCCTTGGAGAGCCCCGATACGCCTGCGCGACGAGCCGTCCTGTGACGACCAGCGACGCTGCGACTCAAAGTGGCGCACTGGGTGACCGACTGTCGGACCTGGACGTTTTAGCCGCCGACCGAGGGTGCCTCGCGCACGGCGAAGCGCAACTCACTCTCATTGCGGAATACGCCTAGGGGGTATACCGTTGCCACAAATATACCCCCCAGTGGTATCAAGGAGGAGAGTGTGATGGCCACGATTGAGTACACGGTCACTGGCATGACGTGCGGACATTGTGAAATGTCCGTGCGCGAAGAGGTGCAGCAGGTGGCGGGTGTGTCCACGATTGATGTGTCAGCCGCGAGCGGGCGTCTGCTCGTGTCGGGCGAGCAGCCGATCGATGATTTAGCAGTGCTGGCAGCGGTCGAGGAAGCCGGCTATCAGGCGGCCCGGGCCTGATTCTGGGTCGCCGCTTATGCCGCACGCACATGACGCGCCACCCGTGCATACTGACGACCCACAGTTCGCCCGACCATTGAAGGACTCACCACCATGAACGACAGCTGCTGCAGCATCCCCGCTCCGTCTCACGCAGCCATTCCCGACCACGCAGCAAACCTGCTCAGCCAGGACACCCCCGGAGACCTCGCCGAGTGCCCGGTCATGAAGGGCAGCACCGTGGTCAAGTCCACGGCGGAGGCCGCCGGTCTGTACCGTGACGTCGACGGCGTCCGATATTGGTTCTGCTGCGCCGGCTGCGGCCCGAAGTTCGACGCAGATCCGGCCGCATACATCGCCGCATAGCCGACACAACCCACCTCGCCGCTCGCGTTTGAGAGAAGGCCGAACCATGAACGACCAGCACCAGCACCACAGTGATCAGGCCTCGGCTGCCCGAACCACAGGATCACAGCCGATCCCCACGCACGCAGAGCACGAACACACCGGCCACGAACAGCAGCACGACCATGACATGCACGCCGGGCACGACGCCGAACACGATGGACACGATGGGCACGATGGGCACGATGGGCACTCGGGGCACGGCGATCATGTCGGTCAGTTCCGGCGCCTGTTCTGGATCAACTTGATCCTTGCCGTCCCGGTCGTCGCGTTCTCGCCGATGTTCGCCATGGTGATCGGCTACGAACTGCCCGACCAATCGTGGGTCGTGTGGATCTCGCCGGTCCTTGGAACCGTGATGTATGTGTGGGGCGGGCGACCATTCCTCACCGGCGCCGTCTCGGAGATCCGTGCCCTCAAGCCCGGCATGATGCTCCTGATCGGGCTGGCGATCACGGTCGCATTCCTCGCATCCTGGGGCGCGAGCCTTGGAGTGCTGGACCACGAGCTCGACTTCTGGTGGGAGCTCGCGCTGCTGATCGTGATCATGCTGCTCGGACACTGGGTCGAGATGCGCTCCCTCGCGCAGACCACCTCGGCGCTCGACTCGCTCGCCGCGCTCCTGCCCGACGAGGTTGAACGCGTCGACGGCGCCGCGATTGTCACCGTGCCACCCGGCGACCTCCGTGCGGGTGACGTCGTCGTCGTACGCCCTGGCGGTCGTGTCCCTGCCGATGGCCGGGTGGTGAGCGGGTCGGCGAGCGTGGATGAGTCGATGATCACCGGCGAGTCCAAGCCGGTCCGCCGCAGCGAAGGTGACCCGGTCGTCGCCGGGACGGTGGCGACGGATTCCGGCATCCGCGTCGAAGTCACCGCGGTCGGCGACGATACCGCCCTGGCCGGCATCCAACGGCTGGTCACGGAGGCGCAGAACTCGTCATCGCGTGCTCAGCGGATCGCCGACAAGGCGGCGGCGGCGTTGTTCTGGTTCGCGCTCGGCGCGGCCGTCATCACCGCGATCGTCTGGACTCTGATGGGAGACCCAGACCAAGCCGTCGTCAGGACGATCACCGTGCTGGTGATCGCGTGCCCGCACGCGCTCGGCCTGGCGATTCCCCTCGTCGTCTCAATTGCGACGGAACGCGCCGCCCGTGGTGGCGTGCTCATCAAGGACCGACTCGCGCTCGAGAGCATGCGCACCGTGGATGCCGTCCTGTTCGACAAGACCGGCACCCTCACCAAGGGCGAGCCCACCGTCAGCAGCATCGACACCGTGGACGGGTGGGACGCCGACCAGGTGCTCGCCCTGGCTGCCGCCGCGGAGGCCGACTCTGAGCATCCGCTCGCCCGCGCGATCGTCGCGACGGCAAACAAGCGACGTCTCACTATCCCTCGAGCAACCGAGTTCGATTCCGCACCCGCTGTCGGCGTGACCGCGACGGTCGAGTCGGCACGGATCCGTGTTGGCGGCCCGCACCTTCTCTCGGAGGAGAACGCCGCAGAACTGCCGGTCGCCGACCTGTGGCGGCAGGACGGCGCGATCATCTTGCACGTCCTCCAGAACGGTCGAGTCATCGGAGCGCTCAAACTCGCCGACGCGATCCGAGACGAGTCCCGTGAAGCCGTCGCGGCACTCCACGAGCTCGGCGTGCAGGTGGTCATGATCACCGGCGACGCTGACGCGGTCGCGCACTCGGTCGCGACCGAACTGGGCATCGACCGGTACTTTGCCGGAGTGCGACCCGAGGACAAGTCCGCAAAGGTCAAGGAACTGCAGAGCGAGGGCAGGAAGGTCGCCATGGTCGGCGACGGCGTGAACGATGCCCCGGCTCTCGCGCAGGCAGATGTGGGCATCGCCATCGGTGCCGGCACCGACGTCGCGATCGCGTCGGCCGGGGTGATCCTCGCGAGCGACGACCCCCGCTCGGTCCTCTCCGTGATCCAGTTGTCCCGGGCGAGCTACCGGAAGATGAAGCAGAACCTCTGGTGGGCTGCCGGGTACAACCTCATCTCGGTTCCGCTCGCCGCCGGAGTGCTCGCACCTATCGGTTTCGTCCTACCCATGTCCGTCGGCGCGATCCTGATGTCACTTTCGACCATCATCGTCGCCCTGAACGCGCAGCTCCTGCGCCGACTCGACCTCCGACCCGAAGCCAGCACCAGGGCGCTCCTCGGCGACCGGGCGGGCACACTCGGAGAAGCAACCGTCGGGGAACCGGCCCGCGCGCGGGCCTGACCGCACCTCACCGAGATGAGCACATCATGACTGACACCTCCCACACCCACGAGTCGCATGGGTACATCACCGACAAGGACAAGTACCTGGCCCGGCTGCGCCGCATCGAAGGCCAGACCCGCGGGATCCACCGGATGGTCGATGAGGAGAAGTACTGCATCGACATCCTGACCCAGATCTCCGCACTCACCTCGGCGCTCGAGTCAGTCGCGCTCGGCCTCCTGGATGACCACCTCAAGCACTGCGTCGTCGACGCGGCTGTGCGGGGCGGCGTCGAAGCCGACGAGAAGATCAAGGAAGCCTCCGAGGCCATCGCCCGGTTGGTGCGATCCTGAGAATCGCTGCGACCTCGCGCCGGCGAGCCAACTAGCCTCGACGGGAATCCCCTGGAGACGACCATGCTGATGCACCTGCGCCTCGCGGCCAGTACTGACGGACGATTGCGCCTGCTCCTCATCGCTCTTGCGGTCCCGAGCGTTCTGATCGGCCTCCTGGCCATGCACGTCCTCTCGGGCGCAGCCAGCCAGCCAAGTGCCGCTACCCACCACACCATCGCCGTCGTTGCTGCCAGTGACGAGAGCCACCATGAAGGCGCCACGAACGCTGCAAGCCATGATCCGTCGGCGTCAGCATCGGCGACGACATCGGCGGCCTGCGGCCCCGCATGTGAGCAGGAGCATGGAATGCTCACCATGGCGTGCCTGCTTGCCCTGCTGGTCGCCGCCCTGACGCTGCTCGCAGCTGCACAGGTTCACCGAGGCGCCTGGATGCTCCGACCGATCCGCTTCCTCGGGGTCTTCCTTTCAGCGCCGGCTCAACCCAGCCCTCCATCGCTGATAGCTCTCTCAATCAGTCGTACGTGAGAAGTGCGCCCGACACGGCGCCCCACACCACGCATTGCCGTTTGGCCCTCGCGCTCGAACGGTTCATCGTCGACAGATTCGAATAGAGAGAATTCTCATGAAACTCCGCACTACGGCGCTCCCCGCCATTGGGCTCATGGCCACCATCCTTCTCGCCGGCTGCACCAGCACCGGCTCGTCAGGTGAAATGTCCGGCATGGACCATGGCTCGCCATCCGCGACGTCCGACAGCGACCCGGCCGCCGATTTCAATGACGCAGATGTCGCGTTCGCCATGAGCATGATCGTCCACCACCAGCAAGCCATCGAGATGTCCGATGTGCTGCTCGAAAAGGACGACGTCGATCCCGACGTCGCCGAGCTCGCACAGACCATCAAAGACGCCCAACAGCCCGAGATCGACGCCATGACGCAATGGCTCGACGACTGGGGCCAGCCGATGGACCCAACTGGAATGGACGGCATGGACCACGACGAGATGATGATGTCCGAAGACGACATGGCGGCCCTTGAATCCGCGACAGGCGAAGAAGCATCGACGCTCTTCCTCGAACAGATGATCATCCATCACGAGGGCGCCATCGACATGGCCGAAACCCAGGTCACGGAAGGGCAGAACCCGGACGCGATCACGCTCGCTGAGAAGATCATCGACGACCAAACTGCCGAGATCCAACAAATGCGCGACCTGCTCGGGGCTAGCTGATCCGAGCCAAGACAACGCCCGCGCACTCGGTGCGGTGAGCGGACGGGGCACGTCACTTGTGGGCTGCCCCGTCCGCGCCGACCCATTCAGGCGCATTCGTGTGCCCGAAATATCCCTCAACGCCCATCGGGCCGGGTGGCCCGCTGAAGGATCGTCAACCGCTGATCGCTGGCGAGCTTTGCGCCGGCCGATGCTGCCGCAAATACCATCACCCAAACCTTGCCTAAATGATCACTCGCACGCTCAAGCCATGCGTTCTCGGATCGAGGGAAGCGCGAAGTCAATCACCGCGTGGATTACATCTGAGGCGATCTCGCCCCGGTTGGCGCCGTTCGCGCCCAGGGTCCACCACCGGTCGGTTGTCCCCATGAGTAAGCCGACGCGTTCATCCCAGCTCCCCTCCACGGAATAGCGGGCGTTGGGACTTGGTTTCGCAGGAAGCCTTGCACGATCCTGACGCGCCGCCTCCCAACTGGCCTTCCTGATGACCTGCGCGTTCACCGTGAACTTCACGATTTCGCTGGTGCTCGAGACCGACGACTGAATGCCAAGTTGCGCGAAGAACTCGCGGCTCGGCACAGTGAACGACCGTTCGGTTCCGGTCAGCCCCTCGGCCCTGAGTCGAGGAGCCAGCTCCTCGCGCAACAGTGCCTTGAGCTGTTCTTGCGCCGTTGCCATCTATCGCTTCCGCGGGATGTTTGCGCGAACGTCGGCTGCCTGAGCTTCGTCCAGCACCCACCGCTGGTTCTTCGCGTGATCCGCGTACTTGGCGCGGAGGTAATCGCGCACCACCTTCCCCGGTCGATCCTCATCGATGTATCCGAGCTCTCGAGCGAGTTCCGCGGGTTCGTACGTGGTCATGAGCGAGAGCGTACGCCTCGCAGTGACCGCACCGCAGTGGCCCGTTCGGGATCCCTCGCCGGGCGCCTGCTGGCCGCTAGCTGACTCGCGGGCTACTAGTTGTTGTATTCGGGCGAAATGGCCCGGTTCCCGATCGCCAGCCAAGCGATCGGCCCGAGAACTGGGACGAACAGAACAACCATCGTCCAGATCAGTGCGTGATTGAGGGGCAAGCGTTTGGCCGTCCGCGCAAGAACGATCAGAGCAACGACCGTCAGGGCAATCGCGATCACGGCAGCCGCCGACCAGACGATGTCGAACCATACCGGGATCACAGGATTAGCTACGTCGCCCATGGGTTGAACATATCAATCGCCCTTGCGTCAGCGGCCACGTCGCTGTAACGGATCCGTCTAAGCGTCGATCTGGGTTCGTGTCGAGCTAAGAAGAGAAATCGATCACAATGGGCAGCATGAAGAGCCCCGTCCGCCTGACAGATCTCAGTGAGTTGTTCGGCGAACTTGACGGCCACCTGCCAGACGGACAGGTCCTTGGCTCCAATTGGTCCGACTGGCCTGAAGTTATGCGACTGCTTGCTCTTTCCGGCTGGACAGGGACGTGGCTTTCTGACGGGGCACCGTTAGAGGTTGGTGACATCGACGAGCCAGACCGTCGTGATGCCTCATTCACCGTGCACCCGATTCCCACGGTCCGGGTGAACTTCTTTCTCAGCGACGAGGTGCTGTTCGACATCGATCGTCGCGAGCTCGTGGATCAAGTCGCGCTCGACGCGATCTGCGAGGTCGTGGCGCGGCTGGGGGCATCGCTCCGTAAGCCGGTGACGATCTCATATGAGGGCAATTTCGACGATGTGTTTCTGCGATACGAGCCCAGTGTCGACGAGTTCACGATCAGGGCCATGCCGATGCACTGACGATCCGCCTGCGGGCCGTGAGGCCGGAGGCGAAACTGGCATGGCGAACCTCTGCAGCTAGAGCTCCTCGTGTCGTCGCTCGGTAACTCGTCGCGTGGACAGGAGCGCAGCGAACAAGATCGGAATGAGGACAAGAGCCAGGCCGCTCACAAGCATCACGGTGTCGAGTGGGGTCGAGTATCCGACGCCGTTGTCGACGGCATAGCCGCGGTCGGTCAAGATGACCGCGAGCCAATAGAGGATCGCGATACCGGCCGCCATGGAGAAGCCACCGAGTCCCATAGAGACGATCCGCTTCGCACGAGAGGTCATACCGATGGAGACTAGCCGTCTCGTCAACCGGGCTGACGTGAAGCTCATCGGCGATCGGCGTGTGTCAGCGGAGGATCCGCCCGCGGGCCGGATGGACAATTCCGTCTACGTCACGGCGTCTGATCGCGCCCGGACAGAGCCTGGTTGTGCCAGATCAGAAGCGCGATGCCCGGAATGAAGGCCGCGAGGACGACCGCGACAGCCCAGTAGCTCAGCGTGGACGACAACACGCCGGTACCGAGGATCACCAAAGCGACGCCCGCTGCCCGCAGTCCGAGCGAACGGCCCGGAGTTCGCTCGGCGTTCCTCCAGTAGGGCAATTTAGCTCCGGTATTGGCGAGACTGACCACCAACACGGACCAAGTGAGCAGGCCGACGCCGACGATCACAGTTAGCCAAGCTGCCACAATCTCCACGTGCTCCATCCGACCAACCGCCCGTCGGCATGTCAAGCCGTCACCACTGGCGGAGCGGCTCGCGGATCGTGCGGAATTCAAGTCGACCATTGCTTAGCGCAGGCGGCCGCGAGTCGAGTACTTTGACCCCATGGATCCGTTCTCGCTGATCGTCGTCGTCGTTGCAGCGGCGTACATCGCTGCAGTCGTTTACGCGATCGTTCAAGTCATCCGATCGAAGGAGCTCAGCGACCTAGAGCGAGTTGTCTGGGTCCTCGCCGTCGTATTCTTTCCGTTCGTCGCAACGCTTGTCTGGTTCATCGCCGGTCCCCACCCATTCGGCCTCCGGCTGACAAGGGACCTCCGCTAGACCTTGATGCTGACCGGCTTGGAGTTCGGCTTTGATGAACTGGGCGCACCGTCAGTTGCCTGCGGATGATTCGAACCGACTGAGGCTCAATGCTGCTTGGGAGGTCGTCGAAGCGAAACTCATTGCGGTGGCGCGCGACCTCGAATCGTTCGACGCATCCCGAGGCGACTTTGAAGCAGCCCTGAACGAGGTGGCGCCCGATCTGGAAGAGCTCGACGCCGCGATCCACGCCGCAGCAGCAGCCGGCATCAGCGACATGGGAATCGCTCTCGAATCCAGCATCGAGTTACGGCTTGCCCGCGAAGTAGTCAGCGGCGGAACAAGCCTCGCCTACTTCGATTCGAAGTACGAGCGCCTGAAGCTTCCCCGCTCGAGCTAGTCACAATTCGCGCCATAGAAGGATCCGCTTACGCAACGATCCGTCCTGTGACGACCTAAGCGAACCTGCGACTCAAAGTGGCGCGCTGGGCGACCCCTAACGCTCACTTCCCGCCCCGTTTCTTGGGGCGGGCAGTGAGAGCTCTGAGCCCGGCGCTACCTGACTGATGCAGTTTCGGGAGGTCGGTTTCGGTGACTCCGGGCGGCCTCGGCTTGGATACGTCGACCGTGTGTGCCTCGTTCGCTTCGGTCTTCCTGAGGGTTGGTGGTTAGCGCTTTCGGCGGGTGTAGATCTTGATGAGGAGCGCGGTGGCGACGGCGACGATCAGTGCCACGAAGATCGGGCTGATGTCTTTGCTGAGGCTCTCCGCCCGGTCGGGCTTGAGCGCCCAAATCAGGAGTGGTGCGGCGTAGACCAGTGCGAGTGCGCCGACCCACCAGCGCAATGCCCGGCTGCGCGCGTCCCGGAGGGTGGCGACGAGCGCGATGACGACGGGTACGACGGAGAGGAGCGCGAACTGCCCGAGGACCAGGACTGGGATGGTCCAGGCGGAAATGGTGATCGCGGGGTGGGCTCGGCGGAGTTTCTGCGGCCGTGGGGCGGGGATCGTTGCGGGCGTCTGGGTGGTCATCGTGGTCTCGTTTCTGTGGCGGGTGCGGAAGGTGTTGGACTCGACCGGTGGCCGTGTCCGGTTAGTGGCTCTGGCGTGCGGTGTGTGCGCGGCTCGCGATGGCGGCTCCGATGAGGGCGAAGGCGGCGGCTCCGAGGAACACCCAGGAGAACCCGGAGGTGAGCGCGTCCGGGGTGGGGATGCCGGCGGTTTCCAGGGCGCTGGTGCGGGCGGTGGCGACGGACGCGAGGATGGCGAGGCCCAGGGCGCCGCCGATCTGCTGGCTGGTGTTGATGAGCCCACCCGCGAGGCCGGCTTCGCCGCCCTCGATGCCATCGACGGCGAGTTGCGTTGCGGTCACGAAGGCGCCGCCGAGACCGATACCGACCACGATGCTCGGTCCGAGAATGTGGATGGCGAAGCTCGCGTCGCTGGGCGCGGCGGCCAGCCAGACCAGGCCGGCGGCAAGGACCACGAGCGAACCGATGAGGGTGCCCTTCAATCCCACCTTGGCGACGACGCTGGGGGCGAGTCCGGCGACGACGACAAGGGCGGCGGCGAGAGGGAGCTGGGTGAGTCCGGCGGTGAGGGCGTCGTAGTGCAGGACGGCCTGCATGTAGACCGAGAGCGCGAAGAAGAGGGCGACCATCGCGGCCCCGAGGAGCAGCATGGCGAGGTTGCCGACGGTGAGGTTGCGGTTGCGGAAGACCGTCAGGGGGACGAGCGGGTTCGCCGTGCGTCGCTCGATCAGCACGAACGAGATCCCGAGGATGATGGCCAGGGCGAGGAGGCCGATCGTGAGGGGGTTGGCGAAGCCGACCTGTTCGGCAGCGCTGAATGCGCCGACGGCAGCGACGAGGGAACCGGTGATGGTCGCCGCTCCCGGGTAGTCGAGGCGCGACGGCGTGCTGGCCGGGTCGCGGGTGATGAGGGTCGGGATAACTGCGACGACGAGGATGCCGATGGGCACGTTGACGTAGAACACGGCCTGCCAGCCGATGGCTGCGGTCAGGACGCCACCGAGCAGCACGCCGGCCGCGGAGCCGATACCGGCGACCGCGCCCCAGATGCCGAGCGCCTTGGTCCGGTCGGCTGCGGCGGGAAACAGCTGGGTGACGAGGGCGAGGGCCGCAGGCGCGAGGAGGGCTGCGGATGCTCCCTGGACGGCTCGGGCGCCGAGGAGCATTCCACTCGACGCGGCGAGCCCGGCGAGCATGGATGCGGCGACGAAGCCGATCGTGCCGATCAGGAAGAGCTTGCGGTGTCCGTAGCGGTCTGCGAGCCGTCCGCCTAGGAGCAGGAGGCCGCCGAACGGCAGGACGTACGCCGTGATGACCCACGCCAGCGCCACGGTATCCATACCGAGCTGGGCGCCGAGGACGGGGAGGGCGATGTTGACGATGGAGGCGTCAAGGACGACGAGGAACTGGGCCAGGGCGAGGAAGCCCAAGGCGAGCCAGCGGCGGGTGCTTCGGGTAGTGGATGCGGCCGCGGAGGCGACCGGAGTTGTGGTGGGGGTGGTCATGGTGTTGCTCCTTCCGATTGGTGGGTGCCGGCCGAACGACCGGCACCCGGGTAGAGGTGAGCGGGTGGGTGTTTAGTTCCAGGCGCCGAGCATCACGACGATGCTGAGCGCGAGAACCCCGAACACGACCCACCACGCTGTCTTCTCGAGACTGGGTCGGGTGCGGTCGTCTGGAGCCTGCGGTGCTGCGATGGTGGTTTCGCTCATGTCTGCTTCCTGTCTGTTGCTGGTTCTGTGGTGGTTCGGTTGCGGGCTAGGACCACTGGCTGAACATGGCGATTGCGATGAGTGCCAGAGGCGCGAGGGCTACCCAGCGCATGACGATGTTGTTCTTCATGACGTTCTCCCTTCTCGTGTTAGCGAGTGATTGATCACTCACTCTTGCGGGCATGAAAAGACACGGACGGACGGCAGGACGCGACTAGGCGGGGTGGCGGATGCCGCGTGACAGGAGCATCGCCCATGCTTCCGGGACCTCTTCGATCCGGGCGGTGACGATCAAGTGGCAGAGCTGCCCGTAGGCGATGAAATGCTGGACGGCATCGTCACTGCCGCCGGACCGGGTCTTCGCGAACATGGTTACTTTCGCCAATCCCGCCCGGAGTGCGTCGCCGATCTCGGGAATGTCTGCGACGGACTGCGCGTGGACTTGCAGCATGAGCAAGGTGCGATCCTGGATCAACTCCGCATACGCGGAACCCATTGCGAACAGCACCGAGTCCGGGTCCTGCGCCGGGGCCGAGTCGGCTCCCGCGCTCAGAGCCGCGACGATCTGCTCGAAGCAATCATCGAGTGCCGCGACGAAGAGCCGCTCCTTACTTGGGAACAGCTTGAAAACATACGCCGGAGAGATCTTCGATTCCCTCGCCACATCGGCGATTGTCGTGCCATGGAAGCCGCCCCGAGCAAACTCACGGACCGCCATAGAAGCGACGAGAGGCCTCCGCACCTCGGCGGTGGAAAGGACTGAGCTGCGAGCGGTCATGGGAGTGACTGTACACTCACTCTGCGCGGCTGGCAAGACGGAGCCGAATCACATGGGCTTCCGAGTCGACCCTCCATCGCCGAGCGGAGCCAGCAAACCATCCGTGGCGGGTGCGTGAGGCCCCGTCCCGCAAGCGGATCCGCCTGCGGGCCGGATTGACAATACCGTCTACGTCACGGCGTCTAATCGCGCTCGGACAGAGCCTGATTGTGCCAGATCAGAAGCGCGATGCCCGGAATGAAGGCCGCGAGGACGACCGCGACAGCCCAGTAGCTCAGCGTGGACGACAACACACCGGTACCGAGGATCATCAAAGCGACGCCCGCGGCGCGCAATCCGAGCGAACGGCCCGGAGTCCGCTCGGCGTTCCTCCAGTAGGGCAATCTAGCTCCGGTATTGGCGAGACTGACCACCAACACGGACCAAGTGAGCAGGCCGACGCCAACGATCACGGATAGCCAAGCTGCCACAATCTCCACGTGCTCCATCCGACCAACCGCCCGTCGGCATGTCAAGCCGTCACCACAGACGGATCCTTCACCGGCCACGTTTTAGGTCTCCTAGACCAGCGGCGTTTTGGTAGAGCCAGTGGGTCTCTCATGGCAACGCAGGCGGCGACTAGTCTCCGCCGCCTGTTGGAGGTTCTTGACTTCGCGCAACGAGACTGAGCCAAACAAGCGCGTCTGACCAGGCTTCACCGGTCCGGTCGGCAACCTCATCATCAACGACTACGCGCGTCGGGATCACGGCCTGAAGTGTGAGTACGAGATATCCCGCGGCAAATGTCCCTACAAACCCCGCGTTATCACCCTCCTCACCATCGTCTTCGCGCGCTTCGTGCCAGCCCTCCGAGCTCGCATGGACATGACGACTCGACAAACTGTAGAAACCTCTCAGTTCCACATTCAGGGTTTCAGCGAGCACGCCGAGGTTGATCTGCGTTTTCGGAGGGAAGAGTTCGGATGCCCAACCCCAAAGCCGTTGATACTCCTTCCCATACTTCTCCACGAGTTCGGTTCGGCGACGTTCAAGCTGGGCAAGAGTCTCAGCATCGAGCGCGTGATTGTCTGGCAGCGAACCGGTCGCAATCAGCTCGTCAGCAAGACCACGCGCAAATACGTCGCGATGCTCGATGTAGCGCATTGGAAGCGAGGGATGATCGCCGGCGGGATCCCCGTGATAGGCGATGACTCCGGCGACGACGAAGATCTCCTCGAGCGTCCTTAAACGGCCGCGAGCACCGCGAGCGAGACCATTTTCGAGGAGGCAGAGTATTTCCTCGAACGTCTCGAGGGCGCGGGCCGCTAGACCGGACGTCACCGCATAGTAGGCGCCGAATGCTCTGTCGTCGTCGTCACTGTCAGTAAGCGAACGACTGACACGCTCCGTTGCCCACGCAAGCGCCTCGTGGCCCGTAAGTAGCAGCACTCGGAGTGCTTCAAGCATGTCCTGACGACGGGCAATTGCGGCCGCTCGCTGGGTGCCGCTTAGTTTGTCGGCGACTGCAGAAAGCTCCAACCAGCGCGCCTGGATTTCTTGGGCAATCAGCGACCGCTTCGGCGATCTCGCCATGCGCCCTATCTCGAAATCGAACTCGTCGACCATGCACTCATGGAACCACAGCCGTGTCGACGTCCCTCGATATTCGGCAGCCTTAGGGCAGGACTCCAACCTCTACGTCGGACTTCTTTCGGGGATCGGCCAACGTGCGTCCGATCGCCGACGGCCGAACGACAGGTCATCCGGTTTGCGCGACCATCCAGGCGTGCCCGCACTGTAATTGCAGGACGCTTGCTACTCAGCGCTAATTGGCGGCCGAGTTGATGCTGAGTTTGTCGGCCTCTTCTTCCGTCACAATTCCGACGAGCTCGGCAATCTTCACGACTATGTCTTCCATGGGCTCTTCGGCCGTACTGAATCCACCACGCGACGCGAGTGTCGGGGTGACCTGGTCAAGCTCCTCGAACGTCACCCCGTGCATGACAGGAACTAGGAGGCTCCGGCGTAGCAAGGCGCTCAGCTCGTTGCTCGCGATACTGCGGTCGGTACGCAGCTTGTCGAGCATGGCGGGTGTCACCAGCACGAGCCCCATGCGCGAACTCACCAGTCCACGGTCGATGGCTACTCGCATGTCCGTCCCGGGTCGCAGGCTCACCTCACTGAACCACACCGACACGTCTTTTCCGAGGAGCAACTCGTAGACATCATTGGCGGCCGCCTGACGGTCGGGCCAGGCGTGACAGAGAAACACGTCATTCACCTGAGTCCGTACGACAGTCGCAGCGCGAACAGACTCTAGGTCGCGCACCTGCTGGTGGGTGTACGAGACAGTCGACCCGCTGGGCTGCCAAGCCGGACGGGCGGCACCACGTCCCCCGCCCCCGCTACTACCTGACAAACTCCCGCTCCTTCGCACGGGCGCGGTCGGAGTGGGGTAGGACGGGTATGACCGAGGCGCCGAGTATGAAGAACGCCCATAGCCGGACGAGCATACGGGGCAGTTCGCGCGACCGCTTGCCGTACGGTGGCCATCTCTTGGAGCCGTGCATTGAGCCATGTGCTGATGATAGTGAAGACCCACGACGCCGAGGGGAGGGCCCGTCAGCGCTCGCAACCCGCCCGTGAGCGGATCCGCTTGCGGGCGGCATCAACGATTTCCTGGATCCCGATTCGCGAGAGCTCGTTCCTCGGCCGCCTTGCTTCGAGCCCGATGTTCTACCCACACCATCACGGTGCTGTCGCGGCGTTCGAAGAGCTGAGCGCCGACTTCAAGATCTGAGTGGTGCCAGAACACTGGTGTTGTCTCGTCCGCCCAGAATCGTTGTGGCGAGTCCAGAGTTATGGCGAGCGAGGCGAGCAGGTTCTCGTACGCCGACCTTGTCGCTGCGTTCTCACGCTCGGGAGAGGACGCGATGAAGAAGGTGATGTTGGTGGGCGCGCTGTCCAGGATCGACAACGAGGCGTGATCGATCCCGGGTGCCGGCATCAGTTCGCGTTGCCGAGAACCAGACGGCGGTACCGTGCCGTCGTCAGGCATCACTGTGAACCCAAGTCGTTGCAGCGAAGCGACTGCTGCCGCTTCGCTCTCGAGCCAACGCCCGTCCAATAGCGACAAGACGACACCGGCAGTCCGCTCCATGGTCATATCATCAAGATCTTGCCTACCGACAGTCGACAAGGGCACCATGGCCCAGCCCCTCGCAATCGACGACTTGCCACGCCTCTTGCAGATCGAGGGCGCGCACCTTGCTCGCGTAATCGGAGGTGCGTGCGGGTGACAGTCTCGATGCGGGTGATGAGCGCAGGACAGGGATACCGCTACCTCCTGCGCACCGTCGTTGCGGCCGATGGCGACCGTTCACTCGCCACTCCGCTGACTCGGTACTACGAGGCTAAGGGCACGCCGCCGGGCCGGTGGATCGGCTCGGGCGTCGGGGGCTTGGCCGGCGGCGCGCTCGTCGAGGGCGACCCCGTCACTGATGAGCACCTGCAGCTATTGATCGGCCAAGGGAGGGACCCGGTCACGCGAGAGCCGCTCGGCCGGGCGTTCCCGCAGTACGAGGGGAGCAGGCGTGCGGTTGCCGGCTTCGACATCACCTTCTCGATGCCCAAATCTGCGAGCGTGCTCTGGGGCATTTCGGATGCCGCGACGCAGGCGATCATCGCGCGAGCCCACCACCAGGCGGTCGAACGCGTCGTCGACTACATGGAACGCGAGGTCGCGGCGACCCGGACCGGTGTCGCTGCAGCCGACGGCGCCGTCGCGCAGGTCGCGGTGACGGGCCTCATCGCAACGACGTTCGACCACTTCGACAGCCGCGCGGGCGATCCGCACCTGCACACGCACGTAGTCGTGAGCAACAAGGTGCAGACCGTGCTCGACGACAAGTGGCGCTCCCTGGACGGACGGCCGCTCCACGATGCCATCGTGGCCATGTCCGAGCTACACGAGGCGTTGCTCGCCGACGCCCTCACGCGGGACCTCGGCGTGGATTGGGAGCGACGCGAACGTGGGCGTGATCGCAACCCGGTGTGGGCGATCGCCTCGGTCCCGCAATCGCTCATGCTCGAGTTCTCGACGCGGTCGCAGCACATCGGTGCTGAGGCCGACCGTCTCATCGCCGAATACACCGCCGCGCACGGTCATCGCCCAAGTCGCGCGATCATCGTGCGCCTTCGCGCGCAGGCCACCCTGGCGACGCGTCCCCAGAAGCATGTGCGTTCACTCACCGAACTCACGCGTGATTGGCGTGCGCGCGCAACCGCGGCGCTCGGCGAGGATGCAACGGCGTGGGCGCGCCGAGCATCCGCGTCCATTGCGCCGCGCGTGGTGACTGCTGCACACGTGACGCCCGACACGATTGCAGCGCTCGGCGTGCAGGTCATGCACGCCGTCAGCGAGAAGCGTGCAACGTGGCGGCATTGGAACCTCACGGCCGAAGCTGCGCGGCAGACCATGCACTATCGATTCGCGACACCATCCGATCGGGAGGTTGCGATCGGACTCGTCGTTGAGGCCGCCAAGCACGCATCGTTGCAACTCACTCCGGCGGAGTTCACGACAAGCCCGGCCGCGTTTCGACGCGGGGATGGCACGTCGGTGTTCCGGCCGAGGCACTCGACCGTGTTCACCTCGCATGAACTCCTCGACGCAGAGGTACGGCTTCGAGAGCGGGCGACGGATGCCTCGGGCCCGACGGTGTCAGTCAGTGCGCTCCACGTGGGTGACCAACGCCGGGCAGGCCGAGACCGCAGGCTTGCCGACGATCAGGTTGCAGCCCTCGTATCCATCTCGAGTTCCGGTCGTGTACTCGACGTGCTGGTCGGCCCGGCCGGCGCCGGCAAGACCACCGCCATGGCTGCCCTGCGGCGTGCATGGGAGATCGAGCACGGGGCCGGATCAGTGGTCGGGCTGGCGCCTTCGGCAGCCGCAGCCCACGTGCTCGCCGGGGATCTCGGCATCCAGACCGAGAACCTGGCGAAATGGTGGCAGAACCATCTCACCACCGGCACCGCGTTCGGCAGAGGGCAGCTCGTGATCGTCGACGAGGCATCCCTGGCCGGAACCCTCGCGCTCGACAGAGTCACCGCGCTCGCCGAGGCTGCTGGCGCGAAGGTGCTCCTCGTCGGCGACCACGCGCAACTGCAGTCGGTCGAGGCAGGAGGCGCCTTCGCCATGCTCGCGCGCGATCGCACGGACGTTGCTGAGCTCGTCGACATCCATAGATTCGTGCACGACTGGGAGAAGGCAGCATCCCTCGGTCTGCGACGCGGTGACGAGGCATCCATCGAGACCTATCTCGCGCACGATCGGGTCAAGGATGGCGATAGCGAAGCGATGGCGGATGCCGCATACCTGGCGTGGCGCGCAGACACCCGTGCCGGGCGCATGAGCGTGCTGGTGAGTGACTCGCACGAAGCCGTTGCGGCGCTGAACGAGCGTGCGCGGACGGACTCGATCGTCGACGGGCGTGTGGATGCAATGCGCGAGCTCGCGTTGCACGACGGCACTCGCGTCTCGGTCGGCGACACGATCATCACCCGCCGCAACGATCGCCGCCTGCATGCCGGTCGCGCTTGGGTGCGCAACGGCGATCGGTGGACCGTGCTTGCGGTGCACCGCAGCGGGGCAATCGAGGTTCGACGCAGCGGGCGCCGCCGGGGGAGTAGCGCACGCCTGCCGGCGGCGTACGTGCGGCATCATGTCGAACTCGGATACGCCGTCACCGCACATCGTGCCCAAGGGCTCACGACCGACACCGCGCACGTCGTCGTCGCGCGCGGCATGACCCGTGAGAACCTCTACGTCGCGATGACGCGCGGACGCCACGCGAACACCGCCTATGTCGCGCTCGACCGGCCGGATGTCGCGCACACCGGCATCCGGCCGCGTGATGATGTCGATGCGACCGCCCAGTCGGTGCTCGTCGGGGTGCTTCGCCATGTCGGCGCGGAGCTGTCGGCGCGCGAGATGCTGGTCGGCGAGCAGGAGCGAGTGGGCTCGATCGCGCAGCTCGCGGCAGAGTACGAGACGATCGCGGCTGCCGCACAGCATGCGCGGTGGACGACTCTCGTGCGGAGCGTCGGACTCAGCGAGGCGCAGGCGCACGGCGTTGTCGCTTCGGACGCGTTCGGCCCGCTCTGCGCAGAGCTACGCAGAGTGGAGGCTCACGGTGCCAATGTCGCGCGAGTCCTGGCTACAGCAGCTAAATCGCGCGGATTCGAGGATGCCGCGGATATCGCGGCGGTGCTTCGGGCGCGCGTGCTTCGAGCCCGTGATGTCGTCGCGTCCCAGGGTCGGTCGCGCTTCGTCGCAGGCCTGATTCCGGTCGCTCGCGGCCCGATGGACGCCGAATCAGCGGGCGCCTTGCGCGAGCGCGCCGAGCTCATCGAGGCGCGCGCCGTCACGCTGGTGGAGGGCGCGATCGAATCGCAGGCCGCTTGGCTACGCGATGTCGGCCCGCCGCCGACCGGGGCCGCAAGTTCGTCGTGGCGACGACACCTCACCGTCGTCGCGTCGTACCGCGACCGGTACGGGATCACCGATGGTCGTCCGCTCGGCGCCGAACGACCGACAACCGACGTGCAGAAGGCAGATGCCGCTCGGGCGCGAGCCGCCCTCGACTCAGCGCGTCGTATCGCGGACGAGATGAATCGCGACGCTGCTGGCCGAGTGCCGAACGTCAACCTTGGCATTCCGAACGTCGGGGGTCGGGTCTAGAGTGCTGGCCAAGCAGCATTCAATGTGTTCGCCGCCACCGATGTGACGGCACGACGCCGCTTAGGCCGTCTCTCCAGGTTCCCGCTGCCGACCGATCGGAGAGCAGCCGCATGTTCGCATTCGTCTGGGCCGTCAGCGTCCGTACCGGAATGTTCATTCGTCGCTTCATGCCGACCAGCCGCCTGCTGGATGCGCTGCACACGCGGCGCGGACTGAAGTGGGGCCTGCCGGCGATGCTGCTCGCCGTGCCCTACGGGCTCTTCGCGGCCGCGTTCGCTGGGATGGCTGAGGACGGCGGCTGGTTCAGCGCACTCGCGTTGCTGTGCGTCTGGAATGCGTGCAAATTCCTCGTCGCGGGGCCGGTGACGGCTATTCGCCTGCTGCACCTGCGAGCTCGAGAGGCGCGTTCGCGTCGCATCCTCGCCATGCTCGAACTTGAGGCAGAAGCCGAGGCTGGCGTGCGGCGACCGGACCCGGCAATTCAGCACTGAACTCGCTCGCTCGGCACGGTGCCGATGACGCACCTCTCTTTCGCGGCATGCTGGTCGTCGACCAGCCCGCCGACAGGAAGGCCAGCCATGACGCGCTCGCAGGAGCAATTCGACGATCTGCTCGGTCGCACCGCCCTCGCGGCACTCTTCTACCTGCCCGAAGTGACCGTGACAGACGGCGTCTATCGCATCCAGGATGACGTCGAGTATTGCCTGCACGCGGTCGACGGGCTCGAGGAAGACGAAACGGATCGTCTCCGTGAAGCGATCACCCAGACCATCGCAGATCCGACCGGATACCGCTCGGTGCTGCTGGCGCTCGTCATCGAGTTGGCGCCACCACCGAACGGCTAGAGCGGATGAGTGCCTCGTCCACGCCTGATCCGGCGGCGCGCCCGATGCGCGCCAGCGTTCCGCTGGCAGCGGACGAGGCCGCGCGTCGACGGAGGCGCGAGCAGAAGCGCGAACAGGCGCGTCGCTATCGACGCGAACACCCCGAGCAGCACGCCGCTACGCGTCGGCGATGGGTCGAAGCCAACCGTGACCGCATTCGGGCCTCGAACCAGCGATGGCGCGAGGAGCACCTCGAGCATGCGCGAGAGCTCAACCGAGAATCCATGCGGCGTGCTGCTGCGCGACGTCGGCGCGAGGAAGCAACGCGGGCGCGGGCACGCGAACGCGTTCGCACCTGGCGTGTGGAGCATCCTGACCGGGTGCGGGCCTACCAACGCGAATGGGTCGATGCGAACCGTGACAAAGTCCGCGAGTACTACAACCGCTACTACGCCGCGAACCGTGACGAGGTGAATGCGCGCGCCACTGCCCGCCGTGACGCCGATCCCGAAGGAACGCGAGCTCGGCAGCAGGCCTGGGCCGAAGAGCACAAGGAACATCGCGCTGAGCTTCAGCGTGCGCGTCGTGCAGACCCCGATCGATATCGAGCTGAACTCGAGGCGAACGCTGCCGCCAGGCGCCTCAAGCGGGCACTCGCTCGCGCAGGCTTGCCGCCAAAGCGCATCCACCCGTCGACCGCCGCTGCGAGGCGCGCGGATGAGCGCGCCTCAGAGGCGTTCTTCAGTGACACACGTCTTCCAGAAAGACTTCGTCAAATCGCCGCGTTCCGCACCGCGCTCGCGAACCACATGCAGAAGCACCACGCTCGCATGCGCGAGTTCGCCGAGGCCTACGTCGCGAGCCGAGAGCGGATGGGTCTGCCGCTTGTGAGCGCCGAAGACGTGATGTGGGCGCGTGCCGTCGACTTAGTCCTCGATGGCAATCGACATGCCGATCGGCTCACGAGCCGGGACGTCGCTGCCGCCGTCCGAAATGCACAGATACTCCTGCGGCAAAGGGAGCACGATCAGCAGTTTCAACAATTCGTGCATGCGGTCGTCGTGCATGTTGTGCGCCACCGAGCGCGATTGAGCGCAGAGGCCGCGATCGAGAATCGTGCTCGAGTTGAGCGAGGTAAGGCACGGATCGACGAGCAACTGCTCTTGACCTGCATCGGGGCAGACGAGGTCAAGGCGCGGCGTGCGTCCGGCCTCCTCAGTGACCTAGATCTCCACCGCGCAGGCCGGTTTGCGGCGCTCCGAATCGCGGGTACGGACCGTACATCGACTGTGAGGCAGGAGTCGATCTCGATGAGACGCCGACTGTAGTTATCGGTCGTTCTGCTGCTCGCATCCTGACAGAAGCCGCAGGAGGAGGTCGTTCCCGAGGAATCCCTCAGCGCGACATGTTCGCGCTGCCGTTGTTCGGGACGAGCCTCGGTACTAGGCGAACGAAGACGATCATGCCGACCAGTTCGATGAGGGTCTGGGTTACGACGGCGAGTGGCGCGATTGCGAGCTCGGCGGGTAGGGCGAGTGCGAGTGGGAGCACGACGAGCGAGTTTCGGGTGGCGCTGCTGAAGATCACGGCACGCGTTTCGGGAACCTCGAGCCCGGTCAGGCGACCGGCCGCAAGCCCGACCACGGGCATGACGACGAGGAACGCGACGTAGAGGGGAACGACCCGCAGGAGGGTGAGGGCTTCGCTGCCGACGGCTGCGATCTGGGATCCGATCACGACCGCGAGGGTGAGCATCATCAGCGGCACCATCGCGCCTGCCATGACATGTTCGATCGCGCGACCGGAGCGGTGCCGGCGGGCGACGGCTTGGACGATCGCGGCCGCGACCAGCGGGATGACGATGATGACCAGGAACGCCTCGATGAACGGCTCAAGCGCGATGTGCGCGACGGCCTCGCCACCAGCGAAGAGCCACAGGTACGCCGGGAGCAGGAGGATCTGCAACAGCATCAACAGCGGGGTCGCGGCGAGCAGGCGCGCCTTCGCCCCGCCGGCCAGTCCGGTGAACACGATCACGTAGTCCACGCACGGGGTGAGCAACACGAGCAGCACGCCGATCAACAGCCCGCGATCATTGGCCACGAACCGGGACAGCCCCCAGACGACCAGGGGGACGATGACGAAGTTCACGACGAGCACGGTTCCGAGGAACCGAAGATCTCGGAACGATCGGCCGACCTCGATCAGCGGGACGCCGAGAAACGTCGCGAACAGCAGTACTGCAAGCACCGGGTTCGTTGCGGCCGTGAGCACGGGAGCCGCCGCGGGCGCCAGGATGCCGAACACGCCGCCGAAGAAGATCGCGGCGACGTAGAGGGCGACTTGGTGCCGGTCCCACCAGTTCACGAGTCGCTGCATCCGACCAGCCTAGAGAACGCTTGACCTTCAAGCCGGTCGAAGCTTTAGCGTCGATGCCATGACCGAACTTGATTGGGCACCCACCGCTTGCACGCTCCCCACCGTCGAGCAGCCACTCCGCGAACGGGAGTTCAGCGCCCTGTTCGCGGGCAGTCTCCGCGGTGTGCACCTGGTGGGTGCCACTCGTGCCGAGCTCACGCTCGATCCGGCGAGCGAAACGGCCGCCCGCGACCTTGCCGTACGTGAGTCGTCGTGCTGCTCCTTCTTCACCTTCGAGTTCGAGTCCGACGTGGACGCGCTCACAATGCGGGTCACCGTGCCCGAGCAGCACGCCGCCGTGCTCGAGGCACTCGTCGCGTCCGCAACACGCGATGCCGGACTGACGGCCTCGGGTGCGGCATGACGGGGGACAAGAAATCGACCGCGTCGACAGTCGCAGTCATCAGTGCTGTGGTCCTCGCTTGTGCGGCATGCTGCGCCGGGCCGCTGCTGGCGATCGTCGGCAGCATCGGCGCGGCATCCCTCCTCGGCGCGTACTGGATCCCCGGACTCCTGGCGGTCGCCGTGCTCGCGGGAATCGTCGTGACGGTGCTTCTCGTTCGTCGGCGCCGAGCGAAAGCGTGTCGGCTTCCGGCGACCCGGGTCGACGTCGAGATTAAGCCGACGCGGAGGCGCGACGGTGAAGCCGCGTTCAGCGGTTCAGGACCGACAGCACCGTAGCACCGGCGGGCGGCTGCAGTGCCTCGTCTCCCGTGATCACCGAGCATGCGCAAGCGTCCGAGCAGACGCCCCCAGTCGCAGGCTGTGACAGGCGATCTTCAGCGCGCTGGAGCTCGTCGGACAGGCGCACGAGCTCAGCGATCTGCGCCCGCGTTTCGGCCAACCGGGTTGCGACGACGGCCCGCATGTCGCGTTGGACGTGCTCGCACAGGTCGGACTCGCGTGCAGCGACCAGGTGGCGGACCTCGGTGAGGCCGAGGTTCAATCGCTTCGCACCCGCGATGAACGACAACCGCTCCACCTCGACGTCGCCGTACATCCGGTACCCGTTCGAACCACGCTCAGCAGGCTCGATCAGGCCAGCCGATTCGTAGTACCGGATCGTGCTCGCCGGCAACCCGGTCCGCTCCGCCATTTCAGAGATACGCAACCCACCCATGCGACAACCGTAAACCTTCAAGCCGCTTGAAACTCTAGGCCGGGAGAACCGCTTACCCCGGCGCGCTGGTGTGTGGGTGCGTGCCGTCGACTACAAAGAGGACGTCACTGATGCGCACTGCGGCCCGCACGTCGCGATCATCGTACTGAGTGCGAGGACTGCCATGAGAAGCGCCTGCGGTCGGCTGGTGGACTGCCGAAGCGTTCGAGTCCCGCCGTGGGATCGGACACCAGGGGCGAAGATGATCCCGCATGCAGTGGTAGGGGAGAATGGCTGTCATGTCTGGTCGGTGGAGCCGTGTCGCGCGTGGGTTCGCGGTCGCTGTTGCCTCGACCTACGTCGCGGTATTTGCCCACGTGCTTGGTGGCGGCGCGCCACCGTCGTGGATCGGGGTCACGGCGACCGTCATGATCGGTGTCCCCATTTGTTCTGCGCTCGCGGGCAGACGTGTCCGTTTCCTGCAGTCTGCAGCTGGCGTAGCAGCGACTCAGTACCTGTTTCATGCCTTGTTCTCTGCATCTCCAGCGCCGATGTCTCCAGCGCCGATGATTGATGGCTCGGCCGGTCACGATCACTTCGCTCAAGGCAATGTCACGCTCGTCGTCGGCCAGGACGTCTCCGTGGATGGCATGAGCGCTGCGCATGCCATGTCAGCGCTGGTGACCCTCGCGTTCTTGCGGTCGGTTGACGCGGTGTTCAAGATGCTCGCGGCCAGCGCCGCCAGGTTCCACGAGCGGGTCGTGCGGCGGTCCGGCCTTGTCGTTCTTCACCCTGAGCCGCTTCTTTCCCGGGTCCCCGCGATGTCGTGGCCGGATCTGCTGTCCCCGCCGTCGCGCTCGATCGTGATCGCGCCTCGTCGCGGGCCGCCGTTGGCTGCGCGGTAGCCAACCTTTCTTTCTGCCCAACGGGCGTTTCCCGCGATGGGTGCACGGCGTCCGCCATGCATCCCATTGCGTTGTTTCCACTTTTCTCCCAAGGAGATCTCTATTGCGTGCACGAAATCGTGTGGGCATGGCTGGCGCGACTGCGGTGATTGCGGCGTGTATCGCCGTGTTCAGTGCGGCTCCGGCCTATGCCCATGACTCCATCCAAGGCACCTCTCCAAAGGAGGGCGCTGTCGTCAAAACCGCTCCGACCGAAGTCGTTCTTGAGTTCAGCGATGACGTCCTTCCCATCGGCGCGATCATCATCGTTGACGACTCTTCCGGGACCGATCAGGTCGCGGGGGGCATCACGGTCGATGGGAATACGGTCACGGCGCCGATAGGCGGCGAATTGCCGGACGGTGTGTACGACGTCCGTTGGCGTGCCGTTTCCAGTGACGGCCACCTCATCAGTGACGTGTTCCAGTTCGGCGTTGGTGCCACGACGACGCTCCCGCAAGTTGAGGACGCGGCCGAAGCCACCAATGGAACCGAGGCCGAGGCTGAGCCTGCACAGCCGGAAAGTTCGGCCCCTGCTCAAGGCGTCACCGTCGATGACGGCGTCCGTACCGCATTCATCGCGGCCATGGGTGCGGGCGCTGCGCTCGGGCTCGTTGCCCTTGGCATATCGCTCGGCCGTCGCCGTTCGCCATCCGATAGCACCAGGTCTTTCAGCTCGACCACGAAGAACGACTCAAAGGACTCTTGAAATGAATGCAACGATCCGAACCACTATTGCCATCCTCGCTCCCGTTCTCGCGCTCGCGCTTGCCGGGTGCAGTTCCACGCCCGCTGCGCCTGCGCAGGCCGCGTCGACGCAGGCCGAATCACTTGCTGTTACGGACGCGTGGGTGAAGGCGACCGACACTGATATGACTGCCGGGTTTGGTCTCCTCGAGAACATCGGAGATGAGCCGCTCACGATCGTCACTGCCAGTGCCGAGTTCTCGGACATGCTCGAGCTCCACGAGACCGTCGAGAACGAGAGCGGTGAAATGAAAATGCAGCCCAAAGAAGGCGGGTTCGTCATCCAGCCCGGTGAATCCCTTACGCTGCAGCCCGGCGGCGATCACATCATGATCATGGCGCTGGCGAAACCGCTTACAGCCGGAGACGCCGTCACCATCACCCTCGGGTTCGACGACGGAAGCACCGTCGCCATGGACGCCGTCGTCAAGGACTACACGGGCGCCAACGAGAGCTATGAGCCTGACACGAGCATGGATATGGGCGATGGCGAGTAACGCGGGAAAGAACCCAAACGACCTCAGCCGGCGGCAGCTCTTCCTCGGCGGGGCCGTCGCCGGTGTCGGGGCCGTGGCCGCCGTCGCGGCAGACCACGCCCTGAATGCGGCACCCATGGCCCCGGGCGCAGCAGCCCCGTTGAACGGGACGGTGACTATCCCGTTCCATGGCGCCCACCAGTCGGGCATCGATTCGCCGCCGACAGCGCACGCGACATTCATCGCACTGGATCTTCGCGAGGGTATCGGCCGCGAGGAACTGCAGGCAATGATGCGGCTCCTATCCGACGATGCCGCCCGCCTTGCCCAGGGTGTGAATCCGCTGGCAGATACGGAACCCGAGCTCAGCCTCGTGCCCGCGCGCTTGACGATCACATTCGGGTTCGGACCCAGACTCGTCGATCGCGCCGGCACGGATCGTGCGCCCCGTTCGTGGCTGCGACCTCTGCCGGCGTTCAAGGTAGACCGACTGGAGCAGGCCTGGTCAGACGGCGACCTCCTTCTCCAGGTCTCGTCCGACGATCCGTTGACGGTCGCCCACGCGACACGAATGCTCCTGAAGGATGCCCGCCGATTCGCCACCGTTCGCTGGACCCAGAAGGGGTTCCGCCGCGCACACGGTTCAGAAGCCACGGGAACGACCATGCGGAACCTGTTCGGTCAGATTGACGGAACCACGAATCCGAAACTTGGCACCGCGGATCTCGAGTCCGTCGTCTGGATCGATGACAAGTCATGGCTCGCTGGCGGGACCAGCATGGTGATGCGACGCATCGACATGAATGTCGACAAATGGGATCGCCTCGACAGGCCGGGCCGCGAGCTCGCCGTCGGACGACGCCTCGACAATGGTGCCCCGCTGACCGGTACTCGCGAACAGGACGAGCCCGATTTCAATCACACCACGACGGTCGGGTTCCCAACCATCCCGGAGTTCTCACACATTCGGCGGGCGCGGTCGGATGCCACTCACGAGCGCATATTCCGGCGTTCCTATAACTACGACGACGCACCATCGGACCCGTCGATGATCTCGAACACCGGGCTCGTCTTCATTTCATTCCAAGCGGATATCGACACCCAGTTCGTGCCGATTCAGCGCCGACTGGATGACCTCGACCTCCTCAACGAGTGGACCACCCCGGTCGGCTCGGCGGTATTCGCGATCCCGCCCGGGTGCGAGAAGGGCGGCTATATCGGCGAAACGCTCCTCGCCTGACGACCAGCTCATCGGGACGCGATTCGCCTCGCGCTGTTCGCGGGGGCATGAGCGGTCGGCGATGCTGGGGAACTTCCGGATGGCGTGAGTCGCACCAGACTCTCCTCGTGACGTTCAGACCATCAGCGTGCAATGCTGGGCATCATGAGCGGGTCACAGGAGGGAGCTGGGCGCAACTGGCGCCCTCAATCCTCACGCGCGAGAGAGTTGGCACGTACGGCATTCGTGACTGAGGAATCCGTCTACGGCGTGATTCTTGTATCGGGCATGATTGTCGTGGCCGGGGGAAGCGGCACCAGCGCCTGGCAGTTGTTCTGGCAGGTCGCGGTGACGGTGGTCGTATTCTGGGCGGCTCACGTGTATGCCGGCACGGTTGCCCGTCACGGGCTCGAGCACGACCGCGTGCGGGGGTTGGGCGAGGCATTTCAACTCTCGGTTCGACGATCGTTGGGATTGCTGGCGTCATCAGCCATCCCGTTGGTCATCCTGCTACTCGGCGCGACCGATGTCGTTGAGGATTCGCGAGCGCTTTGGGCTGCCCTCTGGGCTGGTGTCCTGGTTCTCGCGGTCCTTGGCTGGATCGCCTTCGCGCGGCGCGGCGCAACGTGGCCAATCCGAGTGGCCGGCGCGCTCGGTACCGCCGCCTTTGGCCTCGTCATGATGCTGTTGAAGGCGCTCATTCACTGACGCCGCCCACAATGGCACGGCTGTCGTGAAGACCACATCGTTCTGCGAGCGGACGAGATGAGCTCATCTCCTCAGTCGCAGCTGTGGGACCTATTCATGGGCATTCGTCTCAGCTGCTCGGTGGTTGCTGGGTTCGATTTGGAATGTCGAGTGGTCGATTTTCACCTGGAAGTGATCGGCGACACATTTCTGAAGATCGGCGAGGATATCGGGCGCATGTCCGTCCTGGAAGCACGTGGGCTCGACGACGACATGCGCGCTCAGGATTGGAAGCCCGGTTGCGATCTGTGATGCATGCAGGTCGTGCACGGCGAGTACATGCGGGATTGCGAGGATGTGGGCCCGGACATCGTCGAGATCGAGTCCCTTTGGTGTTGATTCGAGAAGAACGCTCGCCGATTCCTTGAGCAGGATCAGCGTTCTGGGGATGATGAGCGCGCTGATCAGCATGGCGGCCAGAGCGTCGATCTGCGTCCAGCCTGTGGCCGCGATGACGAGTGCACTGATGATGACGGCGACGGATCCGAGCGCGTCGTTGATGACCTCAAGAAATGCCGCTCGCATGTTGAGGTTCGCGCCACGACCGGCGCTGAGGATCAGGATGGCAGCGATGTTGCCTACCAGTCCGATCACGCCGAACACCAGAAGGCCTGTCGAGGACACCTCCGGTGGTTCGAACAGTCGCTTCACTCCCTCGATGAACGCGTAGATGCCTACGGCGAGCAGAATGGCGGCCTGCGCAAGGGCGGCGAGCACCTCCGCTCGCTTGAATCCCCAGGTGTACCGAGCGGTTGCCGGCCGCAGCACAAGCGATGCTGCAATGAGCGCCATGAGCAGCCCACCTGCATCCGTGAGCATGTGGCCAGCGTCGACGAGGAGGGCGAGGCTACCGGTCAGTACCGCACCGATCACCTCCGCGATGAGGATGGACGCGGTTATCGCGAATGCGATCGCGAGTCGTGTCCTGTTGCTGGACGTGCCGTGGTTGTGTTCGTGGGACATGGCTAGCCTTCCGCGCTGACGAGGGACAGCTCACCGCGCACGTCGTGCGCGTTGGCCCCGCAGGTTGGGCACAGCACCACGGCGTACCCGGTGGCCTCGAGGAGCCGCTCTGCCGCAGCAAGGAGCGCCAACAGATCGCTCTCAGCCGTGAGTGACCAGATCGTCGAGCGCCCACGAGGCTGAGAGGAGACCAGCCCGCAGTCGTGCAGGCAAGCCAGGTGAGCGCTGACGGTGCTCTGAGCGAGACGGAGATGCTCCGTCAACTCTCGCACGGTGTGCTCACCGGAGAGCAGGTGCTGCAGGATGAGTAGCCGATTGGGATCGCCGAGGGCACGAAACAGAAGAGTGGCCGGTGCAAGCCCGGAGCGCGCGACCTCACGATTCATCGTCATACGGCGATATTAGCGTTATTAGGCGTCAGCAAACTTGCTAATCAGCAGACTCACGTCAATCGGATGCAACTGAGCGCGGCGTCAAGGTCGTGTTGCCCAGTCGCTGCGCGCCAGCCCTTGGTCCTCGCCGCGACAGTTTGGTGACGGAACAGCGAGTCCACCTGATCTCCTCCGCGGCATTGTCATGTGCGGCGTGCTGACAGCTTCGGCCGCCTATGCTGCGGACCGTGAATCATCCGGGAAGCGTGGGTTCCAGCCGAATGCCGCTCTGGGTTGCGCTCCCAGTGGCGGTGGCCGCCGGCGCTCTCCTCGATACTGCGTTCCCAGATCGCGGATGGTGGTGGATGGCGCCCGTCGCCGTGGGCGCACTGTTCGCAAGTTTGCTTGGCCGCGGTTTCGGCGGAGGCGTCCTCATCGGAATCGCCGGTGGGGGTGCGTTCTGGCTCCTCCATGTGGAGTGGCTCACGTTGTACCTCGGCCCCCTGCCGTGGATCGCCTTGGCTGGGCTTGAGACGGCGCTGTTTGCCTTGAGCGCAGGGCTCATTGCCGTTCTCCTCACCCGCGGCAGCGTGATTTGGCCAACCCTCGTAGGTAGGTTCGGGCTGATTCCGGTGGCGGTTGCTGGGGTTTGGACTGCACGCGAGGGGGTTGCCGCGGTGTGGCCGTATGGGGGGTTCGCGTGGGGTCGCTTGTCGATCTCGCAAGCCAGCGGGGGCTTGGATGACCTCCTCCCGTGGATCGGCGCCGCCGGCGTGAGTTTCGTTGTGGCGTGGTTGGCCGCACTGTCCGTGCAGCTGCTTCGCTACCCGCAAGTTCCGTTCCGAACGGCGTCGTTCGTCATCGCTGCTGCCGTCGTAGTCCTCCTCGCAATCCCCGGATGGCCTACGACAGCGAACGCCACGCTCCGGGTTGCGGCGGTCCAAGGCGGTGCTGATGCCGGTCTTTTCGCCGAGAATCGACCGGGCGAGCTGTTGCGTGCCCATCGCGCGGCGACGCCTCTCCTGGAGCCTGACGCAGTCGATGTCGTCGTCTGGCCCGAGAACAGCTCCGATCTCGACCCGCTGCGTTCACCACAATCAGCACGGCTTCTCGAACAGCTTTCCCAAGATCTCAACGCACCGCTGGTCGTCGGTACGATCACCGCGCGTGGCGACGAGTTCTTCAACACATCCCTGCTCTGGGAGCCCGGCAAAGGCATCACCGATTGGTACGACAAAGCTCACCCCGTTCCCTTTGCCGAGTACATGCCTGACCGTGCGTTCTGGCGACCATTCGCGCCTGAACTCATCGACCTCGTCACTCGGGACTACTCGATCGGGACACGCGAGAACGTCTTCGATATCGGCGGTGTAGCGGCCGGGGTATCGATCTGCTTCGACATCGCTGACGACCGCCTCATCACAGAAATGATCCAGGCGGGCGCTCAAGTGATCCTCGCCCAAACAAATAACGCTGACTTCGGCCGGACTGATGAGAGCGTTCAGCAGCTTGCGATAGCTCGCATGCGGGCGCTGGAGACCGCCCGGAGCGTCATCAACATCTCCACCGTCGGAACGAGTGCCATCATCGCACCGGACGGTTCCTTGAAGTCCGAACTGCCCACATGGGTTCCCGGCGCCATCGTCACGGAGGTCCCGCTCTCAGACACGGTCACCCCTGCCGTCATCGCGGGGAGGCAGATCGAATGGTTCGTCTCCGGGCTGGGGCTCGCTGGGCTCATGGTGGCCTTGGCCGCCCGGACCGCCCCATCAGCGCCCCGTGCTCATCATCGAGGATGGCCGGATCAGAAGGCTTAGTGGTCAGTCTGCTATCTTCGTGCTGTCCTGATCAGCCCTGTCCTCGAGGTACTACCCCATGAGTCGCATTGAGACGCCACTGCCACCGCAGCGTCTCCATCTCGCGCTGATTGCCGTCCTCCTGATCATCGGCACTGCCCTCGCAATGCTCCTCGCACACTCGTACGAGTCCAGTCACGCGGCCACCGGGACGCTCAACACGGCCAGCATCGAGGTCGCGCTCCAGGCGGACTCCGCCGATGATCTCCCAACGGCGACGCCCACCGAGCGGGACGCGGTCCCGATCGGTGATTCCCTCGCACTGTGCATTTCCATCGGGCTGGGATGCGTCACCGCCTTGCTCATGGTGCTCCTCCGGCTGCGACGCCCACCGAGCATCGCGGCGGCTGCCGCTCTCATCGCCACGCCTCTCAGCAGGGTGTTGTCTACGCCCGCGTGGACGCCAGCACCGACCCTGACGGCTCTCTGCATCAGCCGGGTCTAGAAGCACGCCGAGTTCTCACGGTTTCGCGGCGCCCACCGAGCGCCGCGTCGCCGCCGCAGGACTCCTTGTGCCTCCATGCCCGCCAGGCCGACACGGCTTGTTGCAGAGAGACCCGATGAACCAAATACCACCTCAGTCGAACCAGCTAACCCGACGACAGGCCATGGGAAAGCCCGAGCGGCGACCACCGACGACCGCGGTCCCGGTCGAGCCTTCCACCCAGCCCTCCAACACCCCGCCACGCCCCACGCGCCATGCCCGACCAGCGATCCTGGCGCGAATAACCGCAGCCCTGCTTCTCGCGACCTCCGCCATGCCGATTGCGGTAGTCGGCCCGCTCTCCGCGGACGCCTACGTCGCCGCAGCGTCGGGGCGCGGAGATACGCAATCGATTTCGGTACCGCCCGATGCGACCCTGCAGGCGCTCTCCAATGAGACCTACACGGCGGTTTCCGGGGAGGAACTGCGCGCTGCGGCGAACATGAGGACCGCGGCAACGTTCATCAACGATGGGAACTCTCCCATTCAGTGGCCATTCCCCGTCGGCGTACCACTGACCGACAGGTACGGGCCACGAGAAGCGCCGTGCGGCGGGTGCTCCACCTTCCATCAAGGCTTGGACATGACCCCGGGCGAAGGCACACCGATCGATGCCATCGCCGCGGGAACCGTCATCGCCGCGGAGGAATCCGACTCGGGATTCGGTGTCTCAGTTCAAGTGGAGCATGTCGTGGCCGGCCGAAAATACGTCAGCTTGTATGCGCACATGCAATTCGGGTCGCTCGAGGTGACCGAAGGGGACATCATCGCGGTCGGTCAGAAGATCGGCGAAGTCGGCAATACCGGTCAGAGCACCGGACCTCACCTGCACCTTGAGATTTGGGAGGACGGGACCGACCCCATCGACCCGTACGCCTGGCTGACCGAGATGGTCGGCTGAAATTGGAGACATCATGACCGCACCGCGCAACCCCAGCAAGGCCACCCGCCCGGCGACTCCCACCGGCACCGTCGAAAAGGCCAGAACCAGGAGGGTCCTCTGGATCAATGTCGGCGCCGTGTTCGCGTTCCTCCTGGTCGTAGTGATCATCTTCCTCGTCACCCGCCCCACGTCGTCCGATCCCAACGCGAACAGCACCACCGCACCAAATGAGGTGATTCGCGAGGACAGCCACATTCTCGGCGAGCCCGGCGCGACCGATGTCACCCTCGTCGAGTTCCTCGACTTCGAGTGTGAGGCCTGCGGGGCAGCGTTCCCCTTCATCGAGTCACTCCGGCAGAAGTATGCCGGCGAGGTTACGTTCGTGGCCCGGTACTTCCCGATCCCGAGCCACCAGAACGCCCTCAACGCGGCGATCGCGGCGGAAGCGGCGGGGCGTCAAGACAAGTTCGAGGAGATGTACATGAAGCTCTTCGAGACCCAGACTCAGTGGGCTGAACAACAAGACTCGAAGGCCGACGTCTTCCGTCAGTACGCCGACGAGCTCGGCCTGGACCTCGACCAGTACGACGCCGACGTCGCCGACCCGACAACCGAGGAGCGGGTGCTTTCCGACCAGACCGACGGCACCGCACTGGGCGTCAGCGGCACCCCGACCCTCTTTTTGAACGGCGAACTGCTCGAGCTGCGATCGGCGGACGACCTCACCTCGGCGATCGACGCCGCCCTCGGAAGATGACCGGCCGGATTCGATCCCGGCTCGCCGCCACGTTCCTCGGCGTGCTCCTGCTCAGCGGGTGTTCGTCCAATGATGTGGCCACGCAGTACCGGGAAGGAAGCGGGAAGAACTTCATCGCGGGCAACGGCACGATCACCGAGGTTCCCATGGCTGAGCGCGGCCAGACGGTGGAGTTCGATGGCATCTCGGATGCCGGCGCCCAGCTCAGTTCTACGGACTTCGACGGACAACCTCTCGTGGTGAACTTCTGGTATGCGGGCTGCGCCCCGTGCCGGAAAGAGGCTCCAGACCTTCAAACACTGTCCGAGCAGTTCGAACCGGACGGGGTCCAGTTCATCGGCGTGAACATTCGTGACCAGGTCGCGACAGCTCGTGCCTTCGCCGAAACCTACGGGGTGACATACCCATCGATCATCGATGCTGACGGTGGTGCGGCGCTGCTCGCATTTAGCGGAGTCATCGCACCCAACGCCGTGCCCACCACATTGGTCCTGGATGCCGAGCACCGGGTGGCAGCCCGCGTGCTCGGCAGGGTGACAAGCCCATCAATCCTCGAGGCGCTCATCAACACTGTGCTCTCGGAGACACCATGATCCCCGACAGCGTGTTCACCGTTGTACTGACGGGTGAACTGATACTGGCGATCCCGATCGCCCTAGCGGCAGGTCTGATCTCGTTCGCGTCGCCGTGCGTGCTCCCGCTTGTCCCCGGCTACCTCGGGTTCATCGGGGGAATCGCACACCCCGCTCAGGGTTCCAAGCGTTTGGTGGCAGGCACGGTGTTGTTCATCGCCGGGTTCGGAATGGTCTTCGTTGCGTACGGAGCCATTTTCGGCGTCCTCGGTTCAGTACTGATCGCCTGGCAGGACCTGATCACCCGGGCCCTCGGCATCATCATCATCCTGATGGGGCTGGTCTTCACCGGCCGGATCCGATTCTTCCAACGCATCATCAAGCCGCAGCAGGCACAGTCCCGGGGGATCGTTGGCGCTCCGATCCTCGGCGTGGTGTTCGGGCTGGGCTGGACGCCATGCATGGGTCCGACGCTCACTGCAATTGCTGCCTTGAGTCTTGACGGCGGGTCCGCGTTGCGCGGCGCACTCCTCGGTCTGGTCTATTGCCTTGGCCTCGGCCTGCCGTTCCTCTTCCTCGCCCTCGGATTTTCGTGGGCATCGACCGCGGTCATGGTGATCCGCGCCCACCTCCGCAGCGTGAACCTCGCCGGCGGCTTGTTGCTGATCCTGATCGGCGTGCTCATGCTCACCGGAGTGTGGAGTACCTGGCTGTACCAGTTGCAGGCGGTGATTGGCGGTGTCGTCCTCCCGATCTAGCCCTCGCACACGAATACCAGCTCCATCGAGCAGGGCGCTGTTCATTGTCCCCTCGCTCGGCATAGCGGCAATGGTCGCCGCATGCGTGATCGGGGTGCTCGCGACGACCACTGGACCCGCCCCGGTCTTCGAAGTCACGCCCATCATCGAGTACGGGTTGCCCGTCATGAAGGGGCTCACCAACCTCGCGACCGCGACAACGATCGGCGGGCTGCTGCTGGCGACCCTGATCCTCCCGAGAGCATCACCCGGATACGGGTACGCGCTCGACGTCAGCGCTTGCGGCGCCCTCGTTTGGACGGTGAGCGCCGCGGCAGCTACCGTGCTGACCTTCCTCAGCGTCGCTGGGACGGTGCCCCCTGAACTCTTCGGACCGAGTCTGGGTCAATTTCTGACGCAGATCGAACTCGGCCGAGCCTGGCTGGCCACGGTTCTGACCGCTTCTGCGCTGACGTTGTTGTGCTTCGCTGTTCGCAACCAAACTGCCGTGGCGTTCGTCATGATCGCCGCGTTCGCAGCCATGGTGCCAGTGTCGTTGCAGGGACATGCGGCGGGCGCTGGCAGCCACACCGCTGCGGCCAGCGCGCTGTGGCTCCACGTCGCGGCCAGCGCTGCTTGGATCGGCGGGCTCCTCGCCCTCGTCCTCACGCACCGGCGAGTTCCGGAGCCTCAGGCGTCGAACGCGCTGACTCGGTACTCCAGCATCGCGCTCGTCAGCTTCATCGTCCTCACCACCGCCGGCACGGTCGGGGCGGCGTTGCGGCTGCAATCTCCGGAGCAGATGCTCACGACCGATTGGGGACGCCTGCTCTCAGCCAAGGTCGTTCTCCTGTTGGCGCTCGGCGTCTTGGGCGCCTACTACCGGACCCGCCTGCTTACCAAGCCAGCCAGGCCTTCATCAGTTCGGTCTCGGATCTGGCGACTCGTCATTGTCGAGCTTGCGATCATGGGGGTCGCATCCGGGCTTGCCACGGTCCTCTCCCGGACATCGCCACCGGTTGTGGAGCAGATCGCGAACACCCCATCTCAGCGCCTCACAGGTCAGGATCTCCCGCTCCCTTTCAGTCCGCTCCGCGTGTTGGACGCCTGGTCGCTCGACCCGGTCTGGCTCCTCGTCGCTGGTCTCGGCACAGCCGCATACATCCGCGCGGTGGTCCAGCTCAGACGACGAGGACAACCATGGCCAACCTGGCGCAGCGCGAGCTGGGTCGTTGGGATGGCGTTGCTGTACTACGTCACGAGCGGCGCCCCGAACGTGTACTCCCCGTATCTGATCACAGCTCAAACGGTCAGCCAGGGTGTGCTCATTCTGACGGTGCCTCTGCTTCTCGTCCTCAGTGCACCGACCTCATTGCTCCTCCGAGCGGCGCGACCACGGAGTGACGGCAGCCGCGGCGTGCGGGAGTGGGCCGTCCTCGTGGTGCAGTCCCGCGTGGCCGCCGTGGCCACCCACCCGATCGCGACCGTCGCCCTGTTCGCCTGCTCGATGATCCTGTTGTACACCCCGACCGTTCTCAGGTGGGTCCTGGAGGATCCCGTCGGTCAGCAATGGGCGACCGCGCAATTCCTAATCGTCGGCATCCTCTTCTGCCAATCGATCCTCGAAACAGGGCAGGATGGTCGGGGCAGCCCCTACCCGCTCCGTTTGATGGCTTTGCTCGTCGCTTTGGTCTTCCTGACCATCTTCGGTCTGACCCTGCTGACTCGGAACGACCTGCTCCTGCCGAGCTGGTATGGGATCATTGCCGAAGGCTGGGAAGTCGACCCACTCTCAGCGCAACAAGCCGCAGGCGTCACCTTGTGGGCTGTCGTGACGCTTCCGGCCCTGATCCTCACGGCAATCCTGGGCTACCAGTGGACCCACGCCGATCGGGAGCAGTTCCACAACCGACCCGGAACGATTCCGGGTTGGGACGGTCATTCCGGCGCCCCCGTACCGGCCACATCATCTCGAGACAGACACCGATGATCCGCGGTGATGTGAGCGGACCCGTGTCGATTCCAGAGGAACCGCCGAGCCTCGAGCAATTCCTGATAGTCGACCTGCAGCCGGTCCCGGTGCTTCCGCTGCTCGCGGCCCTCCTTGCTGGCGCGTACATCTGCGGCTGGATCCGGCTACGGATGCTCAAACGGCCGTGGCCCGTTTGGCGAGGCGGGCTGTTTCTCATCGGTTGCCTGCTCATCGCAGCGACCACGGGAACCAGGCTGGAAGGATATGGATACGAACTGTTCTCTGTGTTCATGTTCCAGCAACTCACGCTGATGATGGCTATCCCGCCGCTTCTCGTGCTCGGCTCGCCGGGAACGCTGCTGCTCCGAGCCACCCCGCATCATGGCGTCGGCCGGCTGCTGCTTCGGATTGCGATAGCCGGCCTGCAGTCACGAGTTTCGCGGTTCGTGCTCCATCCCGGCTTCATGATTCCGCTGTTCCTGTTCGCGTTCTACGGCATCTACCTCAGCAACATTGCGAACGTTCTGCTGAACACCTGGCTCGGACATCTCGGGCTTGAGCTGTCGTTCCTGGCGGCGGGCATCCTGTTCACCGTCCCGCTCATCTCCTCGGACCCGCTTCCCAAGCGGCAATCCCATCTCGGCCGGCTCGTCGACCTCTTCTCGGAAATGCCGTTGCACGCGTTCTTCGGCGTGATCGTCATGATGGCCATCACGCCACTGGTACCGTACTTCGCTTCACCGCCCCCTTCCTGGGCCATCGACCCCGTGGCCGACCAGAGCATCGCGGGCGCACTCGCATGGTCATACGGTGAAGCCCCAACGCTGGCGTTGGCCCTCGTCCTTCTTGCCCGCTGGTATCGGGACGATACTCGCCTCGCTCGAGCCAGGGACTTCCGTATCGACCGCACCGGTGACCCAGAACTCGAGGCGTATAACCGCTACTTGCAGCGTCTCAACGCGCACAACCGCACGGAGAGGTGAGCGGAACGAGGCCGTCGTCGATGAAGATCGTCGGGGCGCCTGGGGCGCCGAGCGCGGTCGCATCGTCGTCGTACTGAACCCGTGCTTCGATGGATGGGTCGGCCACAATCGCGTCGTAGCCGGCCATATATCGAGGCCGATCTCTTCACCGAACTACCGGAATAGGTCTGCCTTTGAGACCCGGTCCGAACTCGCCCTGCTGCGCTGCAGTCTCAACGGCGATCGCCGCGTCACGTCGCCGGCATACTCCTCGCGGAGCCCTTCGACAAACGGGTACACCGCGCCGCACACCTCGCATTCGAAATCAGGAACTCCGTGAACGCCACGGTGCCGTTGTCTGCGACGTCCAGCCGGTGGCTGTTCTCCGCGATGACTGCGACGGCCACCGAGTTGCCGCTGCTACTGCTCTCAGGCGTGGTTGCGCCGGGCTGGCTGAGTGCGAGTGCGGTGATCGCGCGCCGGAAACGAGGATCGCGCTGAGGACGCCGATCTGGAACCTGATGCTATTTCATGCTGCGGGGAGAGCCCTCCGGCGAGCGGCGCGGACGCCATTGAGGATCACGAAGACTTCAGCGATCTCGTGTACGAGGACCACCCCGGCGAGCCCGAGCACGCCGAACAGGGCTAGGGGGAAGAGCACGATGATGATCGCGAGCGAGAGCACGATATTGCCGGTCATGATGCGCCGGCCGCGGCGGGCATGCGCGAGGGCTTGCGGGATCAGCCGCAGGTCTGTGCCGGTGAACGCGACATCCGCGGATTCGACCGCGGCCGCGGAACCGGTCGCTCCCATGGCAATGCCTGCGTCCGCTGCGGCGAGAGCGGGCGCGTCGTTGATGCCGTCACCGATCATGGCCGTGGGCTTGACGGAGGAGAGGGCTTGGATCGCGGCTGCCTTGTCCTGGGGTCGCAACTCGGCGCGGATGTCGCTGATGCCGACTTGGGCGCCGAGCGCCTTCGCGGTGCGGGTGTTATCGCCGGTGAGCATGACACTGCCGATCCTGGCCGCCTCGAGCTGACGGATCGTGTCGGCGGCTTCGGGCTTGAGCTCGTCACGGATTCCGATCACGCCAACAGTGCTCCCGTCGACGTCGACGACCACGACGGTCATGCCGTCGGCTTCCATCGCGTGCGCGCGCTCGGCCAGGACGCCAGCGTCCAGCCACCTGGTGCTGCCAACTCGCACGGTGCTGCCGTTGACTTTGCCGGTGAGACCGTGGCCGGCGTCCTCGGTCACCTCCGATGCGGTCGGGTGCGCGGGTGCGGCGGCCAGGATCGCGGACGCAAGCGGGTGGGTGCTGTTCGCCTCGAGGGCCGCAGCGAACCTCACGACCTCGTCACGGTCCAGGTTCAACGTGTCGATGTCGACGACCTCGGGCTGGTTACGAGTCAGGGTGCCAGTCTTGTCGAACGCGACAATGCGGATCGCGCCGAGCTGCTCGAACGCGGCACCGGACTTGATGATGACGCCGAACCGGCTCGCCGCACCAATCGCCGAGATCACCGTCACGGGCACCGCGATCGCCAGAGCACACGGGGAAGCCGCGACGAGCACGACCAGTGCACGTTCCGTCCACAGGCCCGGGTCGCCGATCAGGAACCCGAACCCGATGATCAGAGCTGCCACGATCAGAACAATCGGGACCAGCGGGCGCGCGATGCGATCCGCCAGCCGGGCCCGCTCGCCCTTCTTCGCCTGCGCTTCCTCAACCAGCCGGACGATCGTGGTCAACGAATTGTCACGGCCATCTGCGGTCGCCTCGACTTGGATCGTGCCGGCACCATTGATCGAACCAGCAGGAACCGGATCCCCGGGCGCAACCTCGATGGGGATCGACTCACCGGTCACCGCCGATGTGTCGATGCTGCTGCGACCCATCACGACGACTCCGTCTGTCGCGACGCGTTCGCCTGCACGCACCACGAGGATGTCAAGTTCACGGATCTCCGCGGCCGGGACCGTGACCTCGCCAGAGAGGCGAGACAGCCGCGCCGTCTCCGGGATCAGCGAGAGCAGTGAACGCAGCCCGTGCCGGGCCCGATCCATCGCCCGGTCCTCCAGAGCTTCAGCGATCGAGAACAGGAACGCAAGAGCAGCCGCTTCGCCCACATGACCAAGAAGCACCGCGCCGACGGCAGCGATCGTCATCAGAAGGCCAACGCCAAGCTTGCCGCGAAGCAGACGCCTGACCGCGCCAGGCACGAACGTCGCCGCACCCGCAAGCAGGCTGCCCGCCTGAACCACCGTGGCCGGCCATCCCACACCTGACCACTCGAGCCCGAACCCGACAGCGAGCAGCACACCGGAGATCACCGGTAGCAGGAGCGCAGGATCACGCCACCACGAAATCAACTCCTCATGCTCTTCGCCGTGCTCGTCATGATCATCGACCAGCGCGGCGATAGGTGGATCCTCGGGCACCCCGGCCCGAAGGGTGATACTGACTGGGGCATCGTCGGGGCCGCAGCACTCGCGGCTCATGGGTTGACTCCCGTGCCGCAGCAAAAAGGAATCTCACAGCTGTCATCAGCGCACGGCACGCCGTCATCAACGGCAAGAACCACGTCCAGCAGCGATGTCAACGCACGTGTGAGGTGCGGATCAGCAATCTCGTACCGAGTGGCGCGCCCCTCGGGAATCGCCACCACGATCCCACAACCGCGCAGGCAACTGAGATGATTCGACACATTGCTCCGCGTGAGCTCGAGATCACGCGCCAACTGCGCCGGATACCCCGGCTCTATCAGCAAACTCAACAGAATCTTCGAACGCGTTGGATCTGCCATCGCCCGACCCAACCGATTCATCACATCAACACGCGGAGCAATAGTCAGCATGCGATGACTATACAGCGATTGCTGTACTACTGTCGTCGTCCAGCTCCTGCCGTCAATCACATGCTGCCGCCGCCCGAAAGCCGGTCGGTTCGTGCGGGCGATTGGTCATTCGAAAGAAGGTGGGGGAGTCGTGGGGTCGAATTGTCCGTTTACCCTGCCCGATACCGCTGCCGGTTGGGGTGCGTCATGCGCATCACGCTTGTACGACCGACGCCGCGGACGATGGGCCGAATCGCGGCACTTGACCGTTGCGGTTCGAGCTCACCATTCACTCACCTCTTTCATCCGGAAGCGTTCAAAATCGACCGGGTAGAATCGGACGTAGCGAACCATCCGGTTCCCTGTCATCACGAGGGAATCCGCGATTTTCCGAGACATCCGGAGGCATCCCGAAACGGGCTGGAACCTCCAAGGGGTCGCAGGTTCAAATCCTGTCAGCCCGACCGAGTGAAAAAGTCCCGGTGAGAAGCGATTTCTCGCCGGGACTTTTCTGTTTACGGCGGCGTGGTCGAAAACGGCTCGACGAACAACGAGAGACAGCCGGAATCGTTGCGCTCAGAGGTGCTCAGCACTGCGGATCGGCGTGATTCCGGGGGAGTGGGTGCCCTCGAGCGCTCACCGCACTCTGCCAGAGCGGCGCATGTGCCGAGCCTGATCGTGCAGTTGCCGCCGTTCCACCGGCACTCGCTGGGGCGTCCCCGATTCGGCATCGGGTCGACGGCGAAGTCAAGCCCTTCTCGATCGAGATCTGACCTGCCTAACCTGCTCAGAACACGAGGCGAACCGGGAGAATGGGTATGACCGATCCGACCAACGACGAGATCCAGCTGCCGGGGGCTCCCGCAGCGAGCCCGTCTGACTTCGATCTGACGGCAGACCCGTGCGACCCGTTCACTCCGAAGCCCGACCAGCGCGGTCCGGATCGACGTACTCCTTCCAGGGCTGGCACCGACGTCGAAGCTGCGGCCCTTGCCCAGCTTGGCGTCTTCCTTGCCCCTGCGCACCGCATGTGCGCGCGATCGGGTTCCGTCGCGTGAGTGGACCATCTGCCATCGACCTGCGGATTGGGGCCCGTTCACCGATGCAACTCGCCCTGAGTTCCGACGATCGGGGAACCGACGAGCTTGTCGATCGCGTCGTCGCATCCGCCTCGTCTGTGCCCGACTTCGGACTCGATGTCGTCGCCACCCTGAGCTGGGCGGCGAGAGTCGGCGGCGAGATGCCGCTTCCGGGGCGCGGTGAGACTGCGCGCCTGTGGGGGATACTCGCAGGCGTCGCCGCAATCGATGTCGCCGGTGCCCGCATACTCGAACCGCATCTCGACGCGATCGCGATCCTGGAGCAGGCGTCCGCAGACGGCGTCGTCGATGCCGATGCCGTCGCCGGGCTCGACCTCTCAGCGGAATCGAGTTGGGGCGTCTATGCCGCCGAAGGGCCAGGTGTCCGGCTCGAAGCGACGGAGCACGACGGCGCCTGGACGGTGGAGGGGACCAAACCCTGGTGTTCACTCGCCGCTCACGTCTCGCACGCGCTCGTCACCGGATGGATCGGCGAGGGGGAGCGGGGGCTCTTCGCGGTGCGGATGCGCGACTCCGACGTGCACCCGCACGACGGACCCTGGGTCTCGCGGGGCCTTCGTCAGGTGGTCAGCGCATCGGTCGACTTCGACCGCGTCCGCGCTGTGCCGGTCGGCGGCCCGGGCTGGTACCTGCGCCGCCCCGGTTTCGCTTGGGGTGGCATGGGCGTGGCCGCGGCGTGGTGGGGCGCGGCGCACCCACTGCGCGATGCATTGACACGAGCGGCCCAGGGCGCTGGCGCCGATCAGCTCGCGAGCGTCCACCTCGGCTCGGCGGATCTCGCCTTGTGGGCGGCGCGCGCCGTGCTCGCCGAAGCGGCCGCGGAACTCGACACGCCAGGATCCGGCCTCGATCCGAAGCTGCTCGCCGCGCGCGTGCGGGCCTGCGCCGCCGATGCGGTCGAACGGGTGCTGACAACAGCCGACCATGCGCTTGGCCCGGGCCCGCTCACCTCTGACGAAACGTACGCACGCCGCGTGGCCGACCTGCGCATCTACATCGCTCAACACCACGCGGAGCGCGACCTCGCCCGACTGGGCCGGATGGCGGCCGACCGGTGAGCATCGCATTCGATCATCGCGATCCGGGTACGGCGGAATCCGTCTGGTTGGCCGAGTGGGACTGGTCCGCCTTGCCGACGCTCGACCTCGATGTCGATCGCCTCATGGTGCTCGCAGCGCACCCCGACGACGAGACGCTCGGCGCCGGCGGACTGCTTGCCACGGCGGCGGCCCGCGGCATCCCCACCGCCGTCGTGATCGTCACCGATGGAGCGGCGTCGCACCCGGGGAGCCTGAGCGGACGTGACCTCGCCCTCGAACGCCGGGTGGAGGTCATCCACGCCCTGCACGACCTCGCCCCGGGAGCTTCGGTGTCGTTCCTCGGATTCGACGACGGCGGGATCCGCGAGGCGGTCGCCGCGGTGCGGACCTCGGTGAGCGCAGCGCTCGCAGCGCACCCGGCCGACCGCGTGCTTCTCGTTTCCCCGTGGTCGGGCGACGCGCATCGGGATCACCGCGTCCTCGGCGAGGTGGCCGCCTCGCTTCATACCGACCTCGTGCAGGTGGCGGCCTACCCGATCTGGTTCTGGCATTGGGGCGAACCAGGAATGCTCGAGCCGCACGGATGGCGCCTGCTGCCCTTGAGCCCGGAAACCACGGCCGCCAAGATGCTCGCGATCAGAAGGCACCGGAGTCAACTCGAGCCGCTCTCCGCGGCTCCGGAGGACGAGCCCGTCGTGCACGCTGGTATGCGCGAGCACTTCGAGCGATCATTCGAGACGTTCATCGAGGTCCCACGTCCCGTCCGCCGGCCGACCCCGACGCTGCCGCGCACGGTCGATGGGCGATACTTCGACGGATTCTACGAGCGGCACACCAACCCGTGGCAGCTCGAGACCTCGTCGTACGAGATTCGCAAACGCGGCCTGCTCCTCGCGAGCCTGACTGAACCCAGGTTCGATCGGGTGCTCGAGATCGGGTGCTCGACCGGGATCACGACTGCCGAGCTCGCGCGCAGGGCGAACGCCGTGGTGGCCACGGACGTCGCTGCGGAGGCGATCCGCCGGGCTCGGGACCGGGTGCACGACTTCGCGCAAGTCGACTTCCGGATCGGCGACGCGACCCGCGGCATCCCGGGCGGGCCGTTCGACCTGGTCGTCCTGTCCGAGGTCGGCTACTACTGGTCGACGAGCGACCTCGGCCGCGTGCTCGATGGAATCGCCGCCGAACTCGAACCGGGCGGCACGCTCGTCGCCTGCCATTGGCGCCATCCGTTCGAGCAGGCGCCGAACACGGGTGACGGGGTGCACGCGGCCATCGCGCAGCATCCGGCATTCGAGCGGATACTGATGCACATCGAGGAGGCGTTCAGCCTCGAGAGCTTCCGGCGCCGCCCTGCGGCCCAGCAGGCCGAGACGCGCTCGTGAGCGAGCGGTTGCGAGCCATCGCGGTCGTCGTCCCGGTGCATGACGAGGCCGAGTTGCTCGGTCGGTGTCTCGCTTCGATCGGCAGGGCCGCTGCGGACGCTTCCCTCGCGGACGTCCACATCCGCGCCTTCGTCGTGCTGGACGCGTGCGGCGACGGCTCCGCGGCCATCGCTTCGATGCACGACGTTTCGGTCGTCGAGGTCGACCGCCGCAACGTCGGCGCGGCTCGCGCCGCCGGCGTGACGGCAGCCCTCGACGCCTTCGCCGCGTATTCGTCGGGCTGCGTCTGGCTCGCTCACACTGACGGCGACTCCGAGGTCCCCGCCAATTGGCTCAGCCACCAGCGCGACCTCGCCGATGGGGGAGCCGATCTCGTCGTCGGAACCGTTCGGCCGGACTTCCGCGACCTCTCCAGGGCTCAGGTGACGGCTTGGCTCGCGACGCACCACGAGGGATCCCCGAACGGCCATGTGCACGGCGCGAACTTCGGCATCCGAGCATCCGCACACTTTGCAGCGGGAGGGTTCGCCGAGGTGACGGTGCACGAGGACGTCCGGCTCGTGGACCGAGCGCGGCAGACGTGGGCGAGGATCGTCGCAAGCGATGCGGCTGAAGTCCGGACGAGTGGCCGCCCGGTCGGACGCACACCGGACGGATATGCGCGCTATCTGCGGGAGGACCTCGTCCGTCGAGCGGGATCTGCACTCGTCGATGGCGCCGAGGACCGGGACGTCGGTATCCCGGCGTGAGTCCGCGGCCGCCGGGCTGGCGTTCATTAACACGATCGGCCTAATGGGCGGATTCCTCGGGCCCTCCCTCAAAAGACAAACCGGGATCGTCGAAACCCGGGCGGCCCAGCACCGCTGATCCCGTAATTCCGGGGAGTGGGCGTCCACCAACTCGTCGGCCGAGGCGTTCAGGTCGCCGCAGGTGGGGTGGGCCAATGCCTGTGAGTCGACGGATCGCAGGTTCGAATCTGGATTATTCCCTGTTGACCGGGCTTTTTCTGCGCCGTTACGGCGCGGAAGTTCTCAGCGCCAACTTGCCGACGTAGTGCTCCCGAAGCGCGTGGTGGGCCTCCTTCGCCTGGGTCATGGAGAAGGTGCGAGCAACGTGCGGGGTGAACGCGCTTGCCTCGATGGTCGTACTCAGACGCTCGAGCGCGGCCCGGCTACGATCTCCGTCAAAGGAGGAGACCGGCACGCCAAGCTCGGTCACGGGAAGTGGATGAACCCCGCGCGGCCACGCCACTCGTCCTGAGCTCCGAATCGCCCGAAGGGAACGACGCCGTCGTCTCCAGAGGTGACGGCGAACACGCGAATTCCCCGCTGACGTGCCAGTTGGACGGCCATGTGGCCCATGCCGCCGCTGGCTCCGAACACCATCAGCGTCTGGCCAGGCTCCAGGCCGAGCAGGTCGAGTCCGCTCAGCGCGGTCAGTGCGTCCCATGCCATCACGCCGGCCTGTTCCGTCGTGAGCCGCGCGGGTACGTGCGCCACGTGTTCGGCCTCGACGACGCCGTAGTCGGCATAGAACCCACCGCGCGACACCGGCATGGAGGCTGCATACACGCGGTCACCGACCTCGAAGCGGGTCACATCGCTGCCGACAGCAGCCACGGTGCCCGCCGCATCCCAGCCGAGCACGTATGGGAACCTCGAGGCGACGCCGAATGCACCGTCGTAGTCGCCCTGACGCTCGATCGCGTCCCAGGAGGCGACGCCGGCGAATTCGACACGAATCAAGACGTCCTGCGCGCCAACGGCGGGGACGGAGATCTTCCGCTGCGAAAGCTCGTCCACGCCCCCGAATCGGTCGAGGACGACGGCGTTCATCTGCGACGGGACGGCCGTTTCGCGATCGAAGAGCTGGGGGCGAGTGGCCATGCTTTGCTCCTTTTGCTTGATTCGCTCAACTAAATCATGATTGCATGAGTGGATCAACTAATCGGGCGGGAAGGTCTCTATGCACGTGGAGCGGGTCGGCGACGAGAGCGGAAGGCGCGTCCTGTTGCTCCACGGCGGTGGCGTCGCCGGGTGGATGTGGAGGCCGCTCCGAGCGCATCTCGGTCCCGGCAACCACTTGCTCATCCCTGACCTGCCGGGACATGATCGCAGCGCCGACGAGCCGTATCGCTCGCACGAGCGCGTCCTGAGCAGCCTGTCGTCGGTACTCGACGAGGACGGCGACCGCCCCGCTACGGTGATCGGATTCTCCCTGGGGGCACAACTGGCGCTCTTGCTCGCGGCACGGCGACCCGACCTCGTCGACCGCGTCGTCGTGATCAGTGCGCAGGCGAAGCCATCGCCTGCCCCTGGTCTCACCCTGGGGTTGCTGCGATCCACCGCGGGGCTCGCCCGAGTCGACTGGTTCGCGCGGCTCCAGGCGAAGGAGATGTTCATTCCCGCCGAGCTCATGGGGGACTACCTGCGCACCTCGCGCGCGATGACCTCGTCGAACCTGGTCGCCATGGTCGGGGAGAACATCCGGTTCGCGATACCAGACGGCTGGAGTCGCTTTCCCGGCAGAGCCCTCATCCTCGCCGGATCCCTGGAGAAGCCGTTCATGCGCTCCTCCGCCGAGCTTCTCCAACGCGCCCGTCGCAGCAGCTCGATGGAGATCGTCGAGGATGCCGCACACGGGATTCCACTGCAGCACCCCCAGTTCCTCGCCAAGAGGCTGGAGCGGTTCTGGGATTCTTAGCACCCGTCGAAGCCAGCCGGCAGCCCGTCACGCGGATGCCGGCGAGAACCGGAAGATCAACCAGGCGGGCCCGATTGGTTTATCGGCTCAAGCGTTTACGATCAGAGCATGGCAGTCACCTACAGGGTCGCGACCAAGAGCTCCGAAGCCGAAGCTCTCCTTCTCGATCTCGTCAACGCGTACGAACACGCCTTCGAGCGCGCAGCCGAGACGGTGGCTCTCAGTGCAGCGCAGGCTTGTGTTCTTGGGCGACTCTCTGAGCACCGGCCGATGGGCGCGCTTGCCGAGGAACTCGGCTGCGACGCCTCGAACATCTCGCAGATCGTCGGTCGACTCGAAGGATTGGGGCTCGCCTACCGAGAAACAGCGCCCGACGACCGGCGCGTCCGGGTCGTGTCCCGCACGACGACCGGACACCAGGTCAGCCAGCGCTTCGAGCGCTCATTCAGCTTCGCGCGCGATGCGCTCGCCCGCCTCTCCGGCGAAGAGCAAGACCTTCTCACTTCACTGCTGCACAAGGCGCTAGGGTCGGCTCCCGCAGAACACGACCTGTCTGACGTCGACCCGCCCGAGGATTGACGCTGCATACCAACACGTCCGCCGGACTCACATTCTCGGACGCGGAGCTTTCCTCGGACGCGGAGCTTTCCTAGGACGCGGAGCTCATGGGATGCGCTAGACCGACGGTGTGTGCGTCTGGCACGACGTCACCTTGCTCCTGTTCAGAGGTGTGTGCAACTCGAGGGGTGGCGCGGCGGAGGTCGGTCGTCGCGACCTGGTCGCCGCCGGCGAGCTTCGCTTCGTACATCGCGTGGTCGGCCGCCCGGACCAAGTGGTCGACGATGATCGGTCCGTCGGCGTGGGTCACGGTCACGACTCCGATGCTGGCGGTGATCGTCAGATCGACGGGCAGTTCGTCGTATGGCCGTGCAACGGTGGCGCGGACGCGTTCGGCGAGGATCTCTGCGGCGTTTGGTGATTCGACGGCTGCGACGGCGATGAACTCGTCACCGCCGAATCGTCCCAAGACGTCTCGTTCGCGGATCTCTCCACGCAATCGTTGCCCGACTTCTCGGAGGAGCGCGTCGCCCGCGGGGTGGCCGAGCCGGTCGTTCACCGCCTTGAAGCCGTCGAGATCGATGAACAGCACGGTGAGCACCTCGAAGTCGCCGAGGATGGCCCCGGTGACGTCCTCCTCGAACAGTCGACGACTCGGAAGTCCGGTCACCTCGTCATGCATGGCCGCGCGACGTAGTGACTCCTCGAGTCGGACCCGTGCGATCGCCTGCGCGGCCTGATTCGTGAGCGCCTCGGCGAGTGGTACCGCTTCCTCGTCGAACTCGCGAGGGTGATCGAAGAAGCAGACCATCGAGCCGATCGACTCACCCTTGGACCGGATGGGTGAGGCGATCGCCGCTTCGATGCCGGCAGCCCGGTATACCGCGCTCATGGGAGGGTCGGGCACGTAGAGGTCGGCATCCTCCGGTGTGCGGACGACGAGCACGGCGCCGCTGGCCAGGGTGAACGCCCCGGGCGCCCGGAATCCGGACGGCCAGTGCGGTACGAGCGGATTCACGCCCGCCACCTGCTCCAGGCCGCCGTGGTCACGAAGGTGCACGGAGACGAACGTCGCGGCGAAGGCGCGCTGCGCGACGTCGACCAGGAGTTCGGCCGCTTCCAGTTCCGTGCGGATTGCGCCGAATCCGACGGCTGCGTTCAGGAGGATCTGCAGACGCCGGCGACCACGCTCGGTCTTCGCTTCCGCGCCTTGCAATCCGAGCGCGAAGACGGACCGGTCTGCGACGTCGTACACCGCGATCTGCATGCGACCGCCAGTCGCCTCCTCATCGAGCGCGCCGATGAGGACCGGTCGGACGATGCCCGAGTCGCTGTGCAGGGTCGCATCCGTCGGCCGGAATACGGCCGGGCCGTCGATGGGCAGGCGCAACGAGAGAACGGTTTCGAGTGGACGGCCGATGAGGTCGGCGCGGGTGCTCCCCGTCCAATCGACGATGGTCGCGTTCACGCCGACGACGACGGCGTGCGCATCGACGGTGATCAAGCCGCACGACGTCAGGCGGGGAAGCACGAGATCGCCGGGGGCGCCGAAGGAGGGATGGGCATGCTGAATGATCCCCACCAAGGGCATTCCATGTCAATTCCGGGATCGGCCGCGAGCGCCTGAGGTCGCGTGACCGCTCATCTGACAGAGCACGGATGCCGCATCTTGGCGTCGGCCGCGGGCTGCACGCAGGGATGCGATTGGACGTGGGCGACAACCTGAGAGTGGGACTATTGCGGGTCAACGAACCCGATGGATGCGCTCGATGTCCCTGCTGAGGAGCGCGACCAGCGCTTCTGCGAGCTCGCGGTCGAGGTCAGCCGGCACCGGCCCGGCGCCCGTCCACCCGACATCCTTTCGGGCGATTGCCGCGAGGCTGCGGGCCTGCAGGGACAGTCCGAGATCCATCGCCTGGATCGGGTTGCCGCCGGCGGCGGTGAGATTGATCATCCGAGTGCCGTGGAGCGTGGTGATCTCCCGGCCATCCGGCAGTCGATGCAGGACCCGCGCGTCGGGGTCGCCTCCCGCCGGAGACAGGTTCACGGTGTGCTCGGCCGCTTCCAGCAGCGCCCCGGCGTCGAGTTCGAGGCCCTCGTGCCCGACGCCGGCGATGATGACGCCGTCGGCCAGGAACGGGAACTGCCGAGCCCCGATGACGTTGCGCGCCCCGGTGGCGAGGAACAGCAGCTGAGTGGTCGGGAGCACCGTCTCGAGCGTGCCGACCGTGTGGCCCCGCATGATCGCCTCGAGGGCCCGGAACGGATCGGTGTCCACGACGCTCACGGTCGCGCCCAGACCGCGGAGCGTGTCGGCCACCCCCTTGCCGCAGGGTCCGTAGCCGATGACGGTCGCACGGGCTCCCGGCACCATCGAGTTCGTGGCGTTCATGAAGCCCTGGACGATGCTCTGCCCGACGCCGTGCTCGTTCTCGACGATGAGTTTCAGCTGACTGTCGTTGATCACGATCACGGGGAAGTCCGGTGCCGTGGGAAGGGAACGGATGGCGATTCCGCCGGTCGTCGTCTCCTCTGTGGCGCCGAGGAATCCGGCGGATCGGGGTGCTCCCCGGGTGAGCCGGGCGATCAGCTCGCCGCCGTTGTCCATGATGAGGTCGGGGGTGGTCGCGAGGAGTTCGTCGAGGTTCCGGTCGTGCGTGTCGGCATCATCAGTGCGGTCGCCGATCACGGTCACACCCAGCGACTGCAGTGCCCGGGCGGTTTCGGGGACGGTCGTGCCGACGTTGCCGGTGAGGGTGACCCGTGCGCCCTGGTCGAGCAGCCAGCGGCAGAGCACCGCCGTCTTGGGTTCGATGTGGATGCAGATGCCCACGTGCAGGCCGTCGAAGACGGGCGAGTCGCGCTCGATGCTGTCGGCCAGCAGGGGCATGGAACGTGTCGCCCAGTCGATCGCCGGGTGACCGGTCGGTGCGAGGGTGCGAGGGCGCATCGGAGGCCTTTCCAGAGCGGATGCCGGCGTCTGCCGGTAGGCCCAGACTACGAGGTGCGGCGCCGGCCGGTGATCAGTGCGCCGAGCCCCGCTAGGAGGATCGCACCTCCGGCGAGGACGGCGCCCGCGAGGTCGACTCCCGTGTGCGGAAGGGCGGCGGCCGACGTCGTCGGAGTCGTGCTCGGACTCGGCGACGGGCTCGGACTCGGCGACGGGCCCGGACTCGGTGACGCTCCCGGCCCGGCGACCACGGTGATGACCAGCGGGTCGCCGGTGCCGCCGTCCTTGTCGGTCGAGGTCAACGAGGCCGTGTAGGTGCCCGCGGTCGCGTACGTGTGCGTGACAGGCGGATCCGCCGGCCCCGAGACCACCACGACCGGCGAGCCGTCGCCCCAGTCGACGGTGTAGTCGAAGAGGGCGGCCATGTCGGCCGACGATGGGTCGTTCGCACCCACCTTGATCGTGAACGGCGAGCCCGCGGTCGCCGTGAGGCCACCGGTGACGACGGTCGTCGGAGCCGTGTTGGTCACGGCGAGCGAGGCCGAGTCGGTGACCTCCTGAGCGCCGAGCGTCACGCGGAGTGCGACCGTGTGCGTCGAGGGGCCGTCGTCGATGCCCAGCGCCTCCAGCTGCGCCCAGGTCAGGGTCGGTGCGAGTCCGGTGGCGTCGGTGAAGGCGCCGTCGCCGTCGAGGTCCCAGGCGTAGGCGGCTCCGGCCGTCGATCCCGACCCGTCGAGCGACAGGCTGCCGCCCTCGGCGACCGAGTACGAGCCGCCGGCGTCGGCGACGACCGCCTCGCCGATGACCTGATCGACCCTCCCGCTGCTCGTCGAAGCCGCGGGCGTGCCGGAGTACGTCGCGGTGATCGGATGCGCGCCGACGCCCAGCGTGCTCGTCGTGAGCGTGGCGGTGCCGGCGCCGTCGACGGGAACCGGCCCTCCGAGCGTCGTCGCCCCGTCGCTGAACGTCACGGTGCCGGCCGTGACGGGAGATCCGCCCGCAGCGACGGTCGCCGTGAAGGTGATCGACTGGCCGAACGTGGACGGGTTCACGCTCGACGTCACGATCGTGCTCGTCGGCGTGGCCGTCTCGAAGGTGAGGCACCATCCGCCGCTGATCGTGCCGGCGTCTCCGGTCGCGTCGTCGACGACCCACAGGCTCCACACCCCGTTGCCGGCGACCCCGTTGAAGGTCGTGAGGGTGGTGGCCGAGCTCGGCACCGGAGCAGGGGCGGGGAACGCGACATCCGGCACATCGGAATCGTCGTCCGTCGGGCGAAAGGTGCCGGAGATGAGCGGAGCCGGCACCGTGGATGCCGCCTCGTCATCGAACACGAGCGTCGCGCCGCTCACCGGGTTGGTGCCGCCGACATCGCTCATCAGCACGAGGTTGGTCGTCGACACGGGGCCCGACAGCATGACGTCGAGATCGATCGGGACCGCGTGCGAGATGCCGTTGAGCGTCGCGGTGACCTTGCTGACCGCGGTCGCGAGCCCCGACACCGTGATGTTCGAGGGGTACGGCGTCGCGGAGCCGACGTTCGGAATCGTCAGCTGACCGGTGTTGCAGTAGGTGCTGCCCGTCACGGTCGTCGGGTTGTCGACGCGTTGCGACACCGAGGCGTTGCTCGTGAGATACCCGGCGCTGCCGGAGTAGGTCGCCGCGATCGCGTGCGTGCCCTCGATAAGTGAGCTCGTCGTCAGGGTTGCGACGCCCGACGTGTCCAGGGCGACCGTCGCCATCGGGGCGCCGTCGACGGTGAAGGCGACGGATCCGGTGGTCACCGCACCCCCTGCGGCGGTGACGGTCGCCGTGAAGGTGACGGGCGACCCGGTCGTCGATGGGGAGCCTGACGACGTGACGGCGGTGGTCGTCGCGACCGCCTCCTCCTCGGTCGTGATCACCAGGCTCCAGCCGCCGGCCATCGTGCCCACATCGCCGGTGGCGTCATCGACGATGAACAGCTGCCACTGGCCGTTGGGATCGATTCCCGTGAAGGCACCGCCAAGGGTCGTCTGCGCCGACGGTGACGGCGCGGGAGCCGGGAAGCTGTCGGGGACGGCACCGGCGTTGTTCGTCGGACGGTAGGTGCCGCTCGGCACGTTGCCCGTCGGCACCCCGCTCGCACCTGCGTCGTCGAAGGTGAGCGTCGAGTTGTTGGCGAAGGCGAGCGTCGTCGTCGGGTCGCCGATGTCGGAGAGCACGACCAGGTTCTCGCCGGACGGGGCGACCAGCATCGCGTCGATGTCATTGAGGGTCGAGTGGGTGACGTTGTGGAAGACCACCTGCACGGCGGACACGGTGCCCGCCATGCCCGAGGCCGTGATCGCGGACGGATACGGGGCGGCCGGACCGACCTGATCGGCCGAGCCCGTCGCCGGTATCGCGATCGAGGTCGTGTTGCTGAACGTCGTCGGCCCCGCGGCGATCGCCGCCGATGCGCCGAGGAGGACGCCGCCGGCTCCGGCCAGGAGGAGGGCGACGGATGCCGCGACCACGCGTGTCAGGCGGCGCGGTGGCTCGGTGATCGAACGCCTGCCGTCGGATGCAGCCATGTGGACACCACTTCCCTGTAGCGATCCGCTCCGTCGATGCGCCGTCGGGCGAGCGGGCTGGCGGAGACGCTCCCGTGAGAGCACTGTATGACCACGGTCGCGCGCTGTACAGGGCCGCGGCGGCACCATTTCGGGGCCCGCTCCGGGGCTGCTCCGTCCCTACTCGGGCACGGGCTCGGGCGTCCGCGCCCCGCCCCGCTGGGCGGCCGCGCCCGCCGCGATGACGAGCGCGATGCCGACGACCTGCATGAGCGTGGGCGTCTGGCTCAGCACGATGAGCCCCACGACGATGCCGAACGCGGGTTCGACCGCGAGCAGGGTGCCGAACGCGGTGTGCGTCATGCGCCGCAGGGCCAGCATCTCGAGCGCGAACGAGGTCACAGGAGTGATGAGCGCGATGCCGGCGGCCGCGAGCAGGATCAGCCACGTGAAGTCGCCGCCGATCACCTGCGGCAGGCCGAGGAAACCGGTGACCACGGCAGCGACCGGGATGGTCAGCGCGAGCCCGCTGATGCCCGAGAACCGATCGCCGACGAGCTGGGTGAACACGTTGTAGAGCGCCCAGCAGAGCCCGGCGAGCAGCGCGAAGCCGACGCCGGCGAGGTCGATCTCGCCGAGCCAGGGCTCGGTGAGCAGCACCACGCCGACGAGCGCGAGCATCGGCCAGACGAGGGCGCTCCGGCGCTTGCTCGCGAGCGCGGCGACGGTGAGCGGGCCGAGGAACTCGATCGCCACGGCGGTGCCGAGGGGGATGCGTTCGACCGCGAAGAGGAAGAACATCGTCATGAAACCGGTGACGGTTCCGAGGGCGAGCAGCATCGGGACATCCGCAGCCCTGATCGAACCGAGCTTCGGACGCACGATCGCGAGGAGGAAGACCGCGCCGAAGCACATGCGCAGCCAGGCGGTGCCTGCCGGGCCGATGAACGAGATCACGCCGATCGAGAGCGCGTTCGAGAGCTGGATCAGCAGCATCGCCGTGACGGCCATCGACCACGCCGGCAGCCGGGGTGCGGTGCCGGTGGTGCGCGGAGTGCGCTCAGGCATCGGCGATCTCGCTCCGAGGGCCGGCCCCGACGCCGGGCTCGAAGACCGCGAGCGAGAAGCGAGCGGGTGCGGATGAGACGTTTGCGTACCAGTGATCGGTGTCGCCGAAGAACGTCAGTGCGTCGCCCGCGACGAGCTCATACGTCTGCCCGTCGACTTCGATCATGATCGTGCCCTCGAGCAGGTGCAGCAGCTCGCGGGTGCCGGCGCTGTGCGCCTCGCTCTCGTGGCGCTCGCCGGGGTGCAGGGCCCAGTCCCACAGCTCGACCACGTCGGGCGGTTCGGTGCCGGCGACGAGGATGCCGCGACCGCCGTGCTCGCCGGTCCAGAGCACGGCACCGCTGCCGCCGCGCATGAGCTTCGGCGATTTGGATGCCGGCGGCTCGACGAGTGCGGGAAGCCCGACCCCGAGCGCGTCGCTCAGCCGCAGCAGTGTGCCGACGCTCGGATTCACGGTCCCCTGTTCGACGCTGACGACCATTCGGCGGCTCACACCAGCGCGCTCCGCGAGCCCGTCGAGTGTCCAGCCGAGCGTGCGTCGCTCGTGCTTCACGCGTGCACCTATCGCGCGGGCCAGGGTCTGCGCACTCGCCTCCATCAGTGCAGGATACTGCACTGATCGTGCAACTCGCACCGGGAAGAGCATACGCACGACCACGAGCGGAAGGGGTTGAGCGCGCTCGGCGGATGTGGTCGGGTGGGCTCGGGGGAAGGGGTGCGCGATGGGTGATCCGTCCTGGACGCAAGTGGTCAAGACCGTCGAACCGGAGGGTCCCGAACTGAAACGAGTACTCGGGCCTGGTCTGTTGCTGCTCTTCATCGTCGGCGACATCCTCGGCACGGGCATCTACGCGCTGACGGGTCAGGTCGCCGCGGAGGTCGGAGGCGCCGCGTGGCTGCCGTTCCTGCTCGCCTTCGCGGTGGCGACCGTGACCGCGTTCTCGTACCTGGAGCTCGTGACGAAGTACCCGCAGGCAGCGGGCGCGGCCCTCTACACGCACAAGGCGTTCGGCATCCACTTCTTCACCTTCATCGTCTGCTTCATCGTCATGGCGTCGGGGATCACGTCGGCGTCGACGGCGTCGCGGGCGTTCGCGGCGAACCTCCTCGTCGCGTTCGGGATCCCGGATGCCACGGTGACGACGATGCTCATCGCGCTCGCGTTCATCCTGCTCATCATGCTGGTCAACCTGCGGGGGGTGACCGAGAGCGTGTGGCTCAACGTCCTGCTGACCCTCGTGGAGCTCTCGGGCCTGCTGCTCGTCATCTTCATCGGCATGTGGGCGATCGCCGGCGGCAACGCGGACTGGTCGCGGGTGGTGGCGTTCGAGACGCCGGAGGACAAGGGCGTGCTGCTCGCGGTGAGTACCGCGACATCTCTCGCGTTCTTCGCGATGGTCGGGTTCGAGGACTCGGTCAACATGGCCGAGGAGACGAAGGACCCGAGCCGCATCTTCCCGAAGATGATGCTGACCGGCCTCGGCATCGCGGCGGTGATCTACGTGCTCGTCTCGATCACGGTGGTCGCCCTCGTGCCCATCGGCGACCTCGTCGGCAGTGAGACGCCGCTCGTGACGGCGGTCGAGGCCGCTGCGCCGGGCTTCCCGATCAACGACCTGCTGCCGTTCATCTCGATGTTCGCGGTCGCCAACACCGCGTTGATCAACATGATGATGGCGAGCCGACTGCTCTACGGCATGAGCCGGCAGAAGGTGCTGCCGCCGTTCCTGGGCAGGGTCGCGCCGAAGCGGCAGACGCCGTGGGCGGCGATCCTGTTCACGAGCGCGCTCGCCGCGGGTCTCATCGTCTACGTGTCCCTCGACGCCGAGGGCTCCATCGTCGCGCTGCTCGGCGGCACGACCTCGCTGCTGCTGCTCACCGTCTTCGCCATCGTCAACGTGACCGTGCTGGTGCTCCGTCGACAGCCCGTCGACCACCGGCACTTCCGAACCCCCGTCGCGCTGCCGGTCATCGGGGCGCTCACCTGCCTCTACCTGGTGTTCCCGTGGACGTCGGGCCGCCCAGATGGACAGTACGGCATCGCGCTGGTGCTGCTGGGGATCGGCGTGGTCCTCTGGATCGCCGAGCGCATCTACACCGCGGTACGGGATCGTCGTGACCGCGACGGCGAGCCGGAAGGATCGGGCGGGTCGGATGGTTCGGATGCGACCTCCGGCGGCTGAACACCGTCAGGACGAGGCGTCCCAGAATCCCCGGTGCACCTCGGCCGCGTCGGCCACGAGCGCCGGCCCAGCGACGTGGACGGTGCGGCCGCCGCGCGCGAACACCTCACGGCACGGCAGGTCCATGGTGGGCTCGCCGTCCTGGCTCGGCACCATGGCGGCGAGCCCCTGCTCGGACAGGGCATAGACCACTCGTCCGATGCCCGACCAGTAGATCGCCCCGGCGCACATCGCGCACGGCTCGGTGCTCGTGTAGAGCGTGCTGAGTCTCAGTCGCTCGGGCGCCAGGCGAGCGCTCGCCAGGCGCACGAGGTTCGTCTCCGCATGGCCGGTGGGGTCGCCAGCGGTGACGACCGAGTTCGTGCCCTCGACGACCGCGCCGTCGGGGGCGACGAGCACGGCACCGAACGGGTGGTTGCCCTCGGCACGAGATCGTCGGGCGACCTCGATCGCATGTCGCAGGTGCTCCTCGTCGGCCGGGGAGACGATCGTCGGGTCGGTGGGCTCGATGGTCACAGCACTCATCGTGTCATGCGGCCGACCGTCATCGGCGGCTCGCCGCCCTCACCTGGTGAGGGCGGCCCGTACCGCAACGGCGATGCGACGAGCAGCAGGCTGGCGAGCAGCGCGAACACGGTGCCGATCGCGCAGAGCCAGGTGACGACGACCGCCGTTCTCGACCCGAGCGCCGAGCGGGCCACGCCGAGCAGCATGAGTCCGACCAGGCCGCCGAGCGTGTTGACGATGACGTCGGTGCTGTCCGAGCTCCCGGTGGCCATGACGTACTGCGCGACCTCGAGGCCGAGGCTCGTCAGGCCGACGACCGACGTCGCCCGCCACCACGGCCATGTCGGCGCGAGCAGGCCCAGATACACCCCGAACGGGATGAAGAACACGAGGTTCGCCAGCACCTCGCGGGGTGCGCTCGCACCGAACTGCGTCGTGTCGACGAAGGGCACGAGCTTGACCACGCGCTCCCCGGGGTCGCCGATCCATGGCACCTCGAACTTCCAGAGCACGATCCACACGAGCAGGGCGAGGTAGAGCACGAACAGGAGGGTCAGGATGCCGCGCGCCCGGGTCTGCGGGCGGGTGGCCGCGGCATCCGATCCCGAGGTCGTGGTCGTGGTCGTGGTCGTGGTCGTCATGGCATCGCGCCCTTCTCTGGTGATGGGTGGGTGGGGAGCAGGCCCGTCCGTCGTGCAGCGGGTCATCGCTGCATCCGCGGGTCTTCGGTGGGGTCGGCGTAGAGATCGGGGCAGCCGTCCTCGACGGCTTCGGGGCGCAGCTCGAAGTGCCATGACTCGTTCGCGTAGATCTGGCAGAGGCCGTACGCGGCGCCGTGCTGCGACAGCCAGTATGTGGCGTCGAACGGGCCGAGGTCGACTGCGTCGCCCTGCACGTGCGGGGAGGTGTCGGCCGTCGCCACCCAACGCGCGGCCTCGGCCTCCGACCCGTACTCGACGACCGCGTCGCGCAACAGCTCGTCCTGGTACTCGGCCGAGCGCCAGCCGCTGTTGACCAGGAAGACGAGGTCCTCGCCCGCGGCATCCGTCGCCGCCCGTTGCAGCGCGTCGCGCAACTCGGGATCGAGGTTCGCGACGGCGGCGACCTCGTCGTCGAAGACGGTGGCGTCGCCGGTCGTGCGGCCACCGTCGGACCCGGCGGACCCGGGCGAACCCTGCCCGGGAGCACCCTGCGGGGGAGTGCCCTGCGGCCATGCCGCCGACAGTTGCTCGCCGAACACGCCGACCATCGCTGTCGCGGCGAGCACGGCGCCGAGGGCGAGCACGATGAGGAACGCCGAGCGGATGCCGCGGCGCGAGGGGCTGGGATGGTGCTCGAAGATCATGCCTCCAGCCAAGGCGGGCGCGCGTTGCCGTGGCGTCTGCGAATTCCGATATGCCGGCGATATGCGCCGACTCGTAGCATCGAGAGCGTGCGCGTGCTGATCGTCGAGGACGAACCCCTGCTGGCCGAGGCCATCCGCGACGGGTTGCGCCTCGAGGCGATCGCGGCGGATGTCGCGAGCGACGGCGACACGGCGCTCGAGCTGCTCGCCCTGAACGCCTACGACCTCGCGGTGCTCGACCGCGACATCCCCGGGCCGTCGGGGGACGAGGTCGCGCGGCGCATCGTGGCGTCGGGAACCGGCATGCCGATCCTCATGCTCACGGCCGCCGACCGGCTCGACGACAAGGCGTCGGGCTTCGAGCTCGGCGCCGACGACTACCTGACGAAGCCGTTCGAGCTGCGGGAGCTCGTGCTGCGTCTGCGCGCGCTCGACCGCCGGCGCGCCCACAGTCGCCCGCCCGTGCGGGAGCTCGCGGGCCTCCGAGTCGATGCGTTCCGTCGCGAGGTGTATCGCGACGGCCGGTACGTCGGCCTCACCCGCAAGCAGTTCGCCGTGCTCGAGGTGCTCGTCGCCGCCGAGGGCGGGGTGATCAGCGCCGAGGAGCTGCTCGAACGGGCGTGGGACGAGAACGCCGACCCGTTCACCAACGCCGTGCGCATCACCGTCTCGACGCTGCGCAAGCGGCTCGGGGAACCCTGGCTGATCGTCACGGTTCCAGGGGTCGGCTACCGCATCGACGCGGCCGCGGGCAGCACGGGTCGAGCGGATGCCGCGGGCGGGCCGGATGGCGCGCCAGAGCCGAGTGCTCATGGCTAGGCCGCCAGGGCTCAGCGTCCGGTTCAAGCTCGCGCTGAGCTACGCCGGCTTCCTCATGGTCGCCGGGGCGCTGCTGCTCGCGGTCGTGTGGCTGTTCCTGCTGCGCTACGTGCCCGCCGAGGCGATCAACACCATCGGCGGGTTCGTGCCCGGCCGCGACGACCTGGTGCGCGCGTTCGTGCCCGCGGTGGCGTGGGCGTTGTTCTTCCTGCTCGCGTTCGGGCTGCTCGGCGGGTGGTTCCTGGCCGGCCGGATGCTCGCGCCGCTGCGGCGCCTGACGGCTGCGACGCGCGAGGCCGCCGGCGGCTCGCTCTCGCACCGCATCGAGCTCGAGGGCCGGCAGGACGAGTTCCGCGAACTCGCCGATAGCTTCGACGCGATGCTCGCCCGGCTCGAGGCGCACGTCGCCGAGCAGCAGCGGTTCGCCGCGAACGCCTCGCACGAGCTGCGCACGCCGCTCGCGATCACGCGCACGCTGCTCGAGGTCGCCCGCACCGACCCGCAGCGCGACACCGAGGCGTTGATCGACCGCCTCGACGAGGTGAACGCACGTGCCATCGACCTGACCGAGGCGCTGCTCGTGCTGAGCCGGGCCGACGCGCAGTCCTTCGGCCGGCAGCCGGTCGACCTCTCGCTGCTCGCCGAGCAGGCGGCGGAGACCCTCCTGCCGCTCGCGGAGCGGCGCGGCATCACACTCGAGACCTCGGGCGAGATCGCGTTCGCGGCCGGCTCGCCGACCCTCCTGCTGCAGCTCGCGACGAACGTCGTGCACAACGCGATCGTGCACAACGTCGAAGGGGGAACCGTGCGGGTCGCGGTCGACGCTAGGCCCGGTGCGGCCCTGCTCACGGTCGAGAACACCGGCGAGCAGCTCGATCCCGCGCTCGTCGCGACGCTCACCGAGCCGTTCCGCCGTGGCAGCGAGCGCATCAGGGGCGACCACGCCGGGGTCGGCCTGGGGCTCGCGATCGTGAAGAGCATCACGCGGGCGCACGGCGGAACCCTCGAGCTCGCGCCGCGCGACGGGGGCGGCCTCCGCGTCGTGGTCGCCCTGCCGGCCGCGGGCGAGGGCACTCGACGGTCGGTCACCGATGCCAGGGCGTGAGCCGCGGCATCCACCCCGGCACGTGTCGCCGGTCGTCTCCGCGCTGGCGCTCGCGTCAGGCCGGAGAGCGCACCGCGGAGAACACCGAATGGCGCCGGAGCGCGAAGCCGAGCCGCTCGTAGGCGGCGATCGCGCCGTGGTTCGACGCCTCGGCGTGCATCAGGGCGCGGTCGCCGCGCTGCTGGATGTGAAAGGCGACGTCGAGCACGAGCCGGGACGCGAGCCCCTGCCGGCGGTGCGCCTCATCGGTCGACACCGCGCTGATCTCGGTCCAGCCCTCCGGATGCAGGCGCTCGCCGGCCATGGCCACGAGGCGGCCGTCGCGCCGGATGCCGACGTAGCGCCCGAGCTCATGGGTGCGCGGCAGGAACGGTCCGGGCTGGTTGCGGCTCACGATCGCGAGCATCTCGGTCACGTCGTCGGCGCCGAGCAGGACCGCCTCCTCATCGGGGCGGGTGGTCAGCGCATCGGTCTCCACCAGCTGCACGCCCGCGCCGCGGCCGACGACCTCCCACCCCGGGGGGAGTTCGCCCTCGAAGCCCGAGAGCCCGATGACCGCCCCGTGGCCGACGAGGTCGATCAGCGTGTCCCAGACGTCGGGATCCTCCCAGGTGCGCACGGCCACGAAGGGCGCGACGTCTTCGGGGTACCGTCGCACGAGGTCGTTGCCGATCGCGAACGAGGCGTGCGGGCCGGCCAGTGAGAACCAAGGCGCGTTGTCGAGCACGGTCGCGTCGGCGTGCGGTACGGGGGTGATCGATGGGGCGGCGGCCTCGGTCAGAGCTGGGTCGGACATGGGCCCACTGTGCGGCGGCGGACGGGTCGTTCGCAAGGTCGCTCGTCACCGCACGCAACACGAGTCGCCGTGCGACGGATCAGGGCGCCCACGTCACGGCCCGCACAGCTCGAAGACGTACGCGGAGTCGCCCGGCGTCGTGAGGTCGCGGTCTCGGAGCACGATCGAGGCCGGGGCATCCGGTTCACTGCAGCGCTCGGCGAACGGGCGGGGGAGTGCATCGGTGTACTCGATCGCGATCACGTGCTCGCCGTACACGGCGGTGTACGCGCCGCATTCGTCATAGGCGAGGCACTCCTCGACGACGGCGAAGTCGAATCCCGCATCGGCGTGCAGCCGTTCGGTCGCTTCGGCCGAGTTCTTCTGCCCGGCGGCCAGGCCGTGTTCGTGGGCCACCGCCACGAGCGCCTCGGCGAGTGCGAGGTTGTCCTCGAGCGACAGGGCACCGCCCGACCTCGTGAACGAGTCGAGGTTGTCGAACTCGACCCCGTCGAATCCCGCGTCGGCGCATCCGGCGATCCACGGCCCCACGATGTCGGCGATGCCGGCCCGCTGCTCGGCGGTCGACGTGTCGAGCAGCGCTTCGTCGGGCCAGTCGGGGTCGACCACATCGGCGCCGTCGCGCGCGAGCACGAGCGCATCGGGCCACGCGTCGCGCTCGCCTGGCTGGGTCTGGAACCCGTTGACGTAGCAGATCGAGTACCGGCCGTCGGCGGGCGTGCTCGTGCGGTCGCGTGCGACGATGCCGATCGCCGGGTCGGGCTCGTACGCCCCGCCCAGCTGGTAGTCGGGTGCGGCTCCGACCGGTGGCAACGCAACGGCGTCAGTCGCGGAGGAGCGACCTGGATTCGCGGTGCAGCCCGTCGTGAGCGCGATCAGCGCGGCGAGCGCGCACCCGGCGAGCATCCGATATCCGTTCGGCCGGATGCCTCGGGCGGGCCACCGGCTGCGGCGGGCCGCATGGTCGTCGCGCAGGCTCATCGCGTCCCATGCTGTCACGCCCCGAGCACCGAGGCGGCGACGTGGCGGGGCGGGCGCGGCGCGGCATCCGCTCGACGGGCAGCTCGACGACGGGCAGGTCGACGACGCGACGGGGCGTTGAAGCGCAGCACGCCGCACACGATGACGCCCATCGCCGCGACCAGCCCGATCGTGAGGCCTTCGCCGAGCAACGCCACCGCGAGCAGCGCGGCAGCCACCGGGCTCAGGGCGCCGGCCGTCGAGGCGATGCCGCTACCGAGCACCCGCACCGCGTGCGCATACGCGATCGTCGAGACGACGCCCGTGCCGAGGCCCTGCAGCACCGCGAAGAGCACGACGTCTCCTGCGCCGGCCGTTCCCGCCAACAGGTGGGAGGGCATCGTGCCGGAGACGCCCAGCGCCACGGCCGCGAGTGCCGCGGGGGCGCAGACGACGAGCACCGTCGAGGTGAGGCTCAGCGAGCTGCGCTTCAGGCCGACCGTGTAGACGGCCCACACGAATCCCGCGGTGAGCAGCACGCCGATCCCGACCGGCGGCACCGTCGCGCTCGTCATGACCGCCGCGACGGCCACGCCGACGACGATCAGGGCGACGGATGTCAGCTGCCGCGCCGGAACCCGCGCCCGACCGCCCGCGACCGCAAGGACCGTGACGAAGAGCGGCACCGTCCCCGGGATGATGAGCCCCACGAGGGCGGCGGGCGCGAGCTGGGCCCCGAGCGCGGAGACGAGGAAGTGCGGCAGCCCGCCGACGAGGAGCAGGAGCACGGTCGCGGGTCGCTCCGCCCGTACTTCGCGGACGGCGCGCGGCAGCCAGGGCGCGAGCACCGCCACCGGAATGGCGAACCGCAGCATGCTGAGGTCGACCGTCGTCAGCGACGACCCTCCGACGGCGCGCAGCGTGAGCGCGAACGACGCCCAGAGCAGCACGACGATCGACATGGCCACGACCCCGATGATGAGGCCGCGTCGTGCTGGAATCTCGCGCATGCCGCAACGATAGGAAATCCCGAGCCGCAGCCGATTGCCGATCGTGCCACGCGGCAGGTTGGATTTGGCAGAATATGCCAATGCGAAGCCTCGACGCCATCGATCGCCACATCCTGCTCGAACTGCAGCAGGACGGCCGACTCACGAACCAGGAACTCGCCGACCGAGTGGGACTGTCGCCGTCGCCGTGCCTCCGCCGCGTACGGGCGCTGCAGGACGAGGGGATCATCACCGGGTACACGGCGGAGATCGCCGCCGGCGCGGTCGGACTCGCGATCACCGCGTTCGTGCGACTGCGGCTCTCGTCGCACGCGACCGGCGTGGTCGACTCGGTCGAGGCCCGGCTCCGAGACATCCCCGAAGTGGTTGAGGCCTACCTGCTCGCGGGTGACGACGACTACCTCGCGAAGGTGGCCGTGGCCTCGTTCAGCGAGTACGAGGAGCTGATGCGAACGCAGCTCCGCGCCATCCCCTCGATCGCGGGCATCACGACCACGTTCGCGTTCGGCGTCACGAAGCCGCGCTCGCCGCTGCCGCTCGGCTGAGACGCAGGGGTTCTACGGCGCAGGGGTTCGACAGCGCAGACGTTCGACCACCGGCATCCGTCATTCGCCGTTCCGTCCGCGTCGAACCAATCAGTGGAGGACCCAGGATTCGCACCTGGCGAGGCGCCTCAAGTGCGCGTCCCCCGTGCAGGCCAAACTAGCGGGTGAATCGCGATCGGGGCAAGAGGACGCGCTCGCCGAGGCATCGGCCACCGGGCGACTCACACGTGCAGGGTCGTCGCGCGCTGCGACCTGAGCCGTTGCGCATCGAGCTGCTCGTCGAACTCGGCACGCCAGTCCTCGCTCACGGCGATGCCCTGTCGATGGGCCTCCTCGGTCGAGAGCTCGACGGGGAAGCCGAACGTGTCCGAGAGCAGGAACAGCTCCGTGCCGGTGACGCCCGTCGCACGGTACGCCTTGAGCTGCTTCAGCCCCTTCCGGAGGGTGCGGCGGAACGCCTGCTCCTCCTTGGCGAGCACGCGCAGCACGTACTCCGCATGTTCGGCCACTTCGGGATAGTGCGCCTCGTAGATCCTCCCGATGGTCGGAACGACCTCGGCGAAGAAGTTCTCCTCGAGTCCGAGGTCGAACGCGAACCGGATCGCGCGGCGGACCAGCCGCCGCATGACATAGCCCTGCGCCTTGTTGCTCGGCTGCACGCCGTCGACGGCCAGGAACACGGCTCCTCTGAGGTGGTCGGCGACGACGCGCATCGCCCGCGTCTCGTCGTCGTAGGAACGGCCCGAGAGCTCCTGCAGCCGTTCGATGATCGGCCAGAGCAGGTTGATGCGGAACACGTCGGGGCTGTCCATCGCCGCGGCCGCGATGCGGGCCAGGCCGCCGCCGTAGTCGACATTGCGGCGGGGCAGCTCCTCGAAGCCGGTCTCCGTCTTCCGGTACTCCATGAACACCGAGTTGCCGAGTTCGATGAATCGGCCGCAGTCGCAGTTCTGGTGGCAGTGCTCGCCGTAGGAGGTGTCGTGCTCGACGTCGGGGAACAGGTAGAAGATCTCGCTGTCGGGCCCGCCCGGCTCGCCGACGGGCATGTCGTCGGCCGAGCCGCCGCGGCACCACCAGTTCTTCTTGCCGTAGAACGCGATACGCGCGCCGTCGGTGCCGACCGCGGCCGCGTGCTCCTCGGTGCCCGCGTCGAACGTGCCCGTCGAGACGCCGGCCGCCATGAACAGACCGGTCCAGATCCCGGCCGCCTCGTCGTCCTTGGGGATGCCGTGGGCAGGGTCGCCGCTGAAGCACGAGACGTAGATGCGGTCGGGGTCGAGGCCGACCCGCTCCGTCAGGAAGGTCCAGATCTGGGGGATCTGCTCCTCCTTGAAGTAGTCGCCGAGGCTCCAGTTGCCGAGCATCTCGAAGAAGGTCGTGTGGCGGTTGTCGCCGACCTCCTCGATGTCCTGCACCCTGAGGCAGGTCTGGCTGTCGGCCAGCCGGCTGCCGGCCGGATGCTCCTCGCCGAGCAGGTACGGGAGCAGCGGTTGCATCCCACTGCCCGTGAACAGCGTGGTGGGGTCGTCGCGTGGGATCAGCGGCGAACGCGGGATGATCACGTGGCCGCGTTCGGCCATGAAGTCGAGGAACGCCTGTCGGATCTCGTCTGCGGTCACCCGCCCATTCGACCGCAGACGAGTGCCCGCCGTCCAGCGACGCGCCGCAACGGCGACGCAGCGGCGACGCAGGCGCGACGCAGGCCCTGGTGCCGGCTCGATGCTGCGAGCCTGCTGGGTGAAGTCGTCGACCCCTACCGGCCAGGCGTTCTCGGCTATATCGTCGAGTATCGTTCACGCTCGAGGGAAGAGGTCGTCATGACTGGTTCGTTCTCATCCGGATTCGGCTCGTCAGGTGGATTCGGCGTCGGCGCCGAGAGCATCTGGCAGGCCATGGAGCAGTTGCGCTCCACCTTCGAGAAGCGCGCCGGCAGCAGCCGTGCGGGGCGCGGCGACGTGCGCGCCGCGGTGCTGGCGCTGCTCGCCGAGCAGTCGATGCACGGCTACCAGATCATCCACGAGATCGAGCTGCGCAGCGGCGGCACGTGGAAGCCGAGCGCGGGCTCGGTCTACCCGACGCTGCAGCTGCTCGCCGACGAGGGGCTCATCAGCGCCGAGGAGTCCAACGGCCGCAAGACGTACTCGCTCACCGACGACGGTCGCGCAGCGGTCGCCGACGCGGCCGGGCCCGACCCGTGGAGCCCGCAGTCGGCCGACGCCACCGGTTCCGCCGCGCTGCCGAAGGCGGGCTTCGAACTCGCACAGGCCGCGGCGCAGGTCGGACGGACGGGCACGCCCGAGCAGGTGCAGCAGGCGGTGGCCGCGCTCGACGAGGCGCGTCGCCGCCTCTACTCGATCCTCGCCCAGGACTGACGGGGGTGGCATCCGTTCGTCGGGATCGAGACGAGTCGATGCCCGGCGCAGGCAGCACCCGCGCGCGGTACCGCCGCATCCTGCGGTTCGCCGGCTGGAACCTCTCCGTCACGTGGTGGTACGAGCTGTTCCTCCCGCGCATCGGGCTCGCGAGACTCGCCGAGCGGTCCAGGTCGAAGCGGATGCAGCGCTTCGCACGGCGTTTCCACGCGCTCGCGGTCGACCTCGGCGGCCTCATGATCAAGGTCGGCCAGTTCATGTCGTCGCGGCTCGACGTGCTGCCGCCCGAGATCACCGCCGAACTCGCCGGCCTGCAGGACGAAGTGCCCGCCGTGCCCTTCGACGCCATCCGCGCGCTCGCCGAGGCCGAACTCGGCATGCCGCTCGCGCGGGCGTTCGCGTCGGTCGACGAGGTGCCGATCGCCGCGGCCTCCCTCGGGCAGGCGCACCGCGCGCGACTGGGCCCCGTCGATGCGGCCGAGACGGGCCTCGACAGCGTCGTCGTCAAGGTGCAGCGCCCCGGCATCGACGAGATCGTCGCCGTCGACCTGGCGGCGCTCCGCAAGGTCGCCGGCTGGCTCAGCCATGTGCGACTCGTCTCCGACCGCGTGAACACGCACGCCCTCGTCGAGGAGTTCGCCCAGACGAGCCTCGAAGAGATCGACTACGTGCACGAGGCCGTCAACGCCGAGCGCTTCGCGGCCGACTTCGCCGACGACGACCGGGTCGGCGTGCCGACCGTCGTGTGGGAGCGCTCGACCAGGCGCGTGCTCACGCTCGAAGACGTCACGGCCGTCAAGATCACGGATGCCGCCGCGCTCGTCGAAGCGGGCATCGATCCGGCCGAGGTCGCGCCCGTGTTCGCGGCCGTCATGTTCGACCAGCTCTTCACGAACGGCTTCTTCCACGCCGACCCGCACCCCGGCAACATCTTCGTGACGCCGCTCGAGCGCAGCGGGTCCGAAGCGGATGCCTCGACCGCCCGTCCGTGGAAGCTCACCTTCATCGACTTCGGCATGATGGGCGAGGTTCCCGCGGGCACGCGCAGCGGCCTGCGCAAGCTGCTGATCGCGGCGGCGTCGCGCGACGGCAAGGGCCTCATCGACGCGGTGCGCGATGTCGGCGTGCTGCTGCCGTCGGCCGACACGGGTGAGCTCGAGCGTGCGATGACCCAGCTCTTCGCCCGGTTCGGGGGCATGGGGTTCGCCGAGCTGCGCGAGGTCGATCCTCGCGAGTTCCGGGAGTTCGCCGAGCAGTTCGGCGAGGTCGTGCGTTCGCTGCCGTTCCAGCTGCCCGAGCACTTCCTGCTCATCATCAGGGCGATGTCGTTGACCTCGGGGGTCTGCAGCGCGCTGAACCCCGAGTTCAACCTGTGGGACTCGATCGAGCCGTACGCGACGAAGCTGATCCGTGACGAGCGCGGCAACGTGGTGCAGGATGTCGCGCAGCAGGCGCTCGAGGTCGCCGGCCTCGCCTGGCGGCTGCCGAAGCGGCTCGATGCCGTGATCACGCGGGTCGAGCAGGGCGACCTCGCGGTCGTGAGTCCGTCGCTCGAACGGCGCATCGTGCGGCTCGAGCGTTCGAGCCGGCGGACCGTGGCGGCGATCCTGTTCAGCGGTCTCCTCGTCGCGGGCGCAGTGCTCAGGGTCGGTCGGCGGAACCCGCCTGCGACCGCGCACCGGCGAGCGTCCGTTCGCGCAGGCCGCCCGGCGCTGCGTGGTCGACGTTCGTCAGCCGGGTGACGTAGCGGCAGGCCTGCCGACCCGGCGGGCCGAGATCGGCAACGACGGGGAATTGCGCCGTCGGCCATTGCGTCGAGGGGCTGTCTCAGGCGATGCTGGTCCCGCGGTGCACGTGGTGTCGCAGGGGGAGTGGCATGCGGGTTCGCCGAGTGGTCGCGGTCGTCGCGGCATCCGTCATCGCCGTGGTCGGCGCGCTCGTCGCCGTCGAGCTGGTCCGGGTGGCGGGCGACGCCGCCGAGCAGCCGGGGCTCGCCGACTTCTACGAGCAGCCCGCCGACGCGGCGGACGGCGCACCGGGAACCCTCGTGCGGAGCGAACCGCTCGAGGGCGTGCCCGCGGCATCCGAGGCCTGGCGCATCATGTACCGCTCGACCGACCTGAACGGCGACCCGATCGTCGTGACCGGTATCGTCGTGACCCCGCTCGGGCCTGCGCCCGACGGCGGCCGCACGGTGCTCGCGTGGGGGCACCCGACGACCGGCACTGACCCCTCGTGCGCGCCGTCGCGCGGCTTCGACCCCTTCATCGGCATCGAGGGCCTGCGACTCATGCTCGACCGCGGATACACCGTCGTGGCGACCGACTACGCCGGCATGGGAACCGAGGGGCCGGACTCGTACCTCGTGGCCCAGACGGCCTCGCGGAGCGTGCTCGACGCCGTGCGTGCGGCGCAGGAGCTCGAGCCGACCGAGACGAGCGACCGCGTGGTGCTCTGGGGGCACTCGCAGGGCGGGCAGGCCGTGCTCTTCGCCGCAGAACAGGCTCCCTCCTACGCACCGGAGCTGACGGTCGCCGGGGTCGCGGCTGCAGCACCCGCCGCCGACCTCACCGCGCTCATGGGTTCGCACCTCGACGACATCTCGGGCGTGACGATCGGGTCGTACGCGTTCCCGGCCTTCGCCTCGGTGTACGGGCCGACGGTCCCCGGCGCCGAACTCGACGAGATCCTGACGCCCGCGGCCGTTGCCGCATCGCCGGAGATGAACCGGCTGTGCCTGCTGACCAACCTCGATCGGCTGCACGAGATCGGGCAGCCCCTCATCGGCGACTTCTTCGCGCACGACCCCACCACGACCGAACCATGGGCGACCCTGCTCGCCGAGAACTCGGCCGGCCAGCGCGCCGTGGAGGCGCCGGTCTACATCGCCCAGGGCGCCGACGACCACCTGGTGCTGCCCGCAGACACCGAGAAGTTCGTCGACCAGATCCGCAGTCTCGGCGACGACGTGACCTACGAGGTCGTGCCGCTCGCCACGCACAGCACGATCGCCTACCTGGCACTGCCGACGCTCGAGGGCTGGCTCGACTCGCTCGACTGAGCCGATCGATCCGGCGCGGTCGGCCGACCCGGTCGACCGCCTCGCACGACCGGCCCCTCGTGACGGCCCCTCGTGACGGCCCCTCCACACGGGCCTCACGCCGACCCGCGACATCCGGCACACTGTGTGCATGTCAGCGTTGACCACCATCGGCCTTCCCGTGGCCCTGGGCATCATCATGTTCGGTCTCGGGCTCAGTCTGACTCTCGGCGACTTCGCCAGGGTCCTGAAGCAGCCGAAGGCGGTGATCATCGCGCTGCTCTGCCAGCTCATCCTGCTGCCGGCGATCTGCTTCGGTCTGGTGCTGGCGTTCCAGCTGCCGCCCGTGCTCGCCGTGGGCATGATGATGCTCGCGGCCTCGCCCGGCGGCACGACCGCGAACCTGTACAGCCACCTGTTCCGCGGCGACGTGGCCCTGAACATCTCGCTGACCGCCGTGAACTCGGTGCTGGCGGTCTTCACGCTGCCGATCATCACGAACCTCGCGATCCTGTACTTCAACCCGTTCGACGACCAGCTCGGCCTGCAGTGGTCGAAGACGCTCGAGGTGTTCGCGATCGTGCTGCTGCCCGTCGCGCTCGGCATGCTCGTGCGTCGCTTCGCTGCGACGTTCGCCGACGCCATGGACAAGCCCGTGCGCATCGCCTCGGTCGTGATCCTCGTGGTCGTCATCGCCGGAGCGGTGGCCTCCAACTGGGCGTTGCTCCTCGCGAACTTCGCGCAGCTCGCGCTCATCACCGTCGTGTTCTGCCTGATCAGTCTCACGATCGGCTACCTCGTGCCGCGGTGGCTGCGCGTCGGCAAGCGGCAGGCGATCGCCGCGTCCTTCGAGATCGGCATCCACAACGCGACCCTCGCGATCGTGATCGCCCAGACCGTGCTGCTCTCGACGGAGTTGAGCCTGCCCGCCGCGGTCTACGGCGTGCTGATGTTCTTCATCGCGTTCGGGTTCGGCTTCCTGATCCGCGATCGGGCGGATGCCGCAGCCACCGCCGCCGGCGACGCCGCCGAGCAGCCGGCGACCGTCTGAGCACCGCGGGCGGGCGCGACGCGTGCCCGCCCGCGTGGCGCGCCTCTACCGCCGCAGGTCGCACGCCGATAGGTTGAGCGCCAGACGGCACTGCGAGCGCGTGCCCCCGATCGAAAGGGCTCGACATGGGAATGTTCGCCACCGTGTGGGATTGGATCTGGTTCAGCTTCTGGGTCTTCGCCTACGTCGCCTACCTCTTCGCGTTGATCTACATCGTGATCGACATCTTCCGGTCGCACGACATCAACGGGTGGATGAAGGCGCTGTGGATCGTCCTGCTGGTGTTCCTGCCGTTCCTCACCGGCATCGTCTACCTCATCGTGCGCGGGCAGGGCATGGCCGAGCGCACGGCGGGCACTCGACCCGAGATCGTCGAGTACTCCGACGAGGAGGTGCGCAAGGTCTCCTTCGCGAATCCGGCCGAGGAGATCACGAAGGCGCAGGCGCTGCGCGATCAGGGCGTGATCACCGACGGCGAGTTCGAGGCGATCAAGGCCAAGGCGCTCGGCAGCAAGTTCTGAACCCTGAGCGGATGCCGCGCCTCGAGCTCGTCGACCAGGCACCCGGTGCCGGGTGCCGACCGCGGAGTAGCCTCGGCACATGAACCCGTCAACCGGCGTCGGCCGTGCCCCCATCGCGGGGCGCGAGCCGGCGCCGTTCGACGTCCGAGGGTTCGCGCGCACGGCGCATGGGAGCCTGCGCGACGAACTCGACCTCGTCGCGATCGCCGACGGCGGCATGGCGACTGAGGCGCGTCGCGCGATCGCCGTGCTCGCCGACCTCGAGGGCGCCACCATGACCCACCTGCGCAACGTACTCGTGACGGCGACGCACAAGGATGCCCGGGTGACCGCGTTCCTCGTGTCGTGGGCGTACGAGAAGTACTGGATCGCCGATGCGCTGCGCCAGATCGTGGGAGACGCCGGCGAGGGCGAACGCCGTGAGTCCGACGCCGCGACGACCGGTCGCGGGCCTATTCGCCGTGCGGTGGCCGGCTTCGTGCAGGGCTTCGACGTGATCGGCGCGCATCTCGCGCTCGGCTACGTCGACGACCTCGTGCTCGACCTCGCCTATGCGCGGCTCGCAGCGACGGAGAACCCGGCCCTCGGAGAGGCGGTCGCCCGGATCCGGGCGATCAAGTCGAGGCACACCGAGTTCTTCGAGGGTGAGACGAGGCTGCGCCTCACGGCGTCGCCACGGGCCGCGCGTCTCGCGCGCCGCGAGATCCGGCGTTCGCCGTGGCCGCTCGGCGGAGGCGCCGTCGGCCCGGCCGACCGCAAGGCCTTCGCGCGGTTCGCGGCAGCCGACGGTGCGGTCCTCGGCTCGCTCGCCCGCGGCATCCGCTCGATCCCGGGTGTCGACGACCGCACCGCCGCCGCCGTGGTGCGACGGATGGGCGGCTGAGAGGGGAAGCCATGGCCTTCGACATCGACCGGTACAGCGCGACGTCCGTCGGGGTGAACTGGAGCGATCTCGATCTCGAGGTGTTCCGCCGCGACCCGCTGCCCGAGTCGTCGCTGCGCACCCTGCGGTACATGGCCGACGTCGAGTACCACACCGTCTGCTACACGAGGGACCTGCTCACGACGCCGTCGCATCGCGAGGCCGACATGAGCGCGTTCATGACGATGTGGAACCGCGAGGAGTTCTGGCACGGCGAGGCGCTCGCCGCCGTGCTGGCCGTGCACGACATCACGGTCGACTACGACGCGCTGAAGGCCAACCGCATGAAGCTCGGCTGGAAGGACCGACTCGACCCGATCAAGCAGTCGGTGCTCGGCGGTCTCGTCGGGCAGGACTTCGTCGCCGTGCACATGTCTTGGGGTGCGGCGAACGAGTGGTCGGCGATCACCGCGTACCAGCGCATGGCCGAACTCGAGGAGCATCCCATGCTCGCCGAACTCCTGCGCCGGATCGCGAAGCAGGAGGCCAGGCACGTCGCGTTCTACACCTCGCAGGCGCGCGAACGCCTCGCCGCGAGCACCAAGGCGCAGAAGATCACGCGGTTCGCGCTCAGCCGGTTCTGGGCGCCCGTCGGCTCGAGCATCTCGAGCGAGGACGACGTCCGCCACGTCATGTCCCACCTCATGAGCGGCCAGGAGGGCGCGCGTGCAGCCCGCAAGGTCGACGACAGCATCAGCGCGATGCCGGGGCTCGGCGGTCTCACGATCGTGCAGGACGCGCTCGAGCGGCTCGGCGTCAGCTGACGAGCGCCGCGATGATCGTGCCGATCGCGGTCAGCGCGATGATCGCGACCAGCCCGTAGCGACGCAGCTGCACCGACAGCAGCGCGACCGACACGGGCCGTCGTCGCCGACGGCGTCGTGGGGGAGTGGACTCGGACATCACACCTGCGGCGACTCGTCGTGGAGCACGTGGAACCGGCGGTCGCGGTACACGAGCGACGGAGCGCGCTCGCCGAGGTGCACGTCGAGCACTTCGGCCACGACGAGCGACGAGCCGCCGACGGGCAGCGTGTGCGCGATGCGCGCGCGCAGGGCCACGGGCGCGCTGACGAGCCACGGCTCGCCGGTGGGCAGCGACGACCAGCCCTGCTCTGGCGTGAAGCGGGCTGCCCCCGAGCGGGCGAAGGCCCGCGCGACCTCGACCTGGTCGGCGGCGAGCAGGTGCACGACGACCGATTCGGCGGCGAGCAGGCCTCCGGCCGAACCCGTGGCGCGCGTGACCGAGAACGAGAGTGCGGCCGGCTCCGCGGCGACCGACGCGACGCTCGAGGCGGTGAGGCCCACGGGTCCGTCGGGGGTCATCGCCGTGATCAGGGCGACCCCGGCCGGATGGTCGCGGAACGCGGCCTTGAACGCCTCGGCGGTCGCGTCGAGCATCGTCGGCGCCGCGGCGTCCGTCGGCAGGATGCCGGACACGGCATCGGCGTCGGCGAGGGGGATCTGATCGGGCGCGGCCATGTGATCAAGCCTACGTTCGCGAACCTGTGCCGCGGCACCACGCGCGTCAGGCCCGCGCCCGCCGGCTGACGCGGGAACGGCGGATGCCCCGCCGAACCGGGGTTCGACGGGGCATCCGTTGGGATCATGCGCTACGCGACGGTCTCGGCGTCGCGCTTGGGCAGCTTCCACCCGGGGCGCACGAAGTGGCACGTGTAGCCGTTGGGGTACTTCTCGAGGTAGTCCTGGTGCTCGGGCTCGGCCTCCCAGAACGGAGCGGCCTCCTCGATCGTCGTGACGACCTTCGCGGGCCACAGGCCGGAGGCGTCGACGTCGGCGATCGTGTCGAGCGCCACCTCCTGCTGCTCGAGGCTCTGCGGGAAGATCGCGGACCGGTAGCTCGTGCCGATGTCGTTGCCCTGACGGTTCAGGGTCGACGGGTCGTGCACCTGGAAGAAGAACTCCAGCAGGTCGCGGTAGCTCGTCTGCGAGGGGTCGAAGACGATCTCGAGCGCCTCCGCGTGACCCGGGTGGTTGCGGTACGTGGGCTCGGCGTTGCTGCCGCCCGTGTAGCCGACGCGCGTCGACACGACGCCGGGGCGCTTGCGGATCAGGTCTTCCATGCCCCAGAAGCATCCGCCCGCGAGGATGGCGGTCTCGGTCGGGTTCGTCATGATGCGTCCTCCTTCTGGGATGCGGCGGGTGCGGCATCCGTTGTCGTGAACAGGCTGCGGAAGTCGCCGTAGCCCTGCTCCTCGAGCTCGGCGACCGGCACGAAGCGCAGTGCGGCAGAGTTCATGCAGTACCTCAGGCCGCCCTCGGCCGCGGGGCCGTCGTCGAACACGTGCCCGAGGTGGCTGTCGGCACCCGATGAGCGTACCTCCACGCGCTTCATCCAGAGGGTGCGGTCGACATGCTCGGTCACGGCGGTGGCGTCGAGCGGCTTCGTGAAGCTCGGCCAGCCCGACCGGCTGTCGTACTTGTCGGTCGAGGAGAAGAGTGGCTGCCCCGACACGACGTCGACGTAGATGCCTGCGTCGTGGTTGTCCCAGTACTCGTTGCGGAACGCCGGCTCGGTGCCGTCGCCCTGCGTGACGCTGCGCTGGAGGGGTGTGAGGCGGGCGATCGCCTCGGGAGTGCTGCGGTAGTCGTTCGACATTCGGTCCTCCTTCATGGGGCGCCGCTGGCTGCGGCACCCGCTGGGTCGCTGGTCGCCAGACGATGCGCGACACCAGAGAAAACCATCTGGAGGGTTCGCCTGTTCCGGATGTCGCGCCTGCACGCTGTGACTTCGCTGTGAGCGGTGCGGGGCCGGTGCTGCTGCGTGACGCGTGCGGCGCAGGTGGGCGCGCGGTCGGCGGTCCGTGACAGGCCGAGCGCGGTGCGCCAGACTTTCCCCAGTGCTGCGGGCCGGATGCCGAGTCCGGGCGCGGCTGCGGAGGGAGGGCCTGTGGAACTGCTCGTCGTGGCCGTGCTCGGACTGCTCGGCATCGCCGCCGCGACCGCCTTCGGGCCGCGACTCGGCGTCGCGTCGCCGCTGCTGCTCGTGATCGTCGGCATCTTCGCGAGCCTGCTGCCGTTCGTGCCCGACGTCGAGATCGACCCCGAGCTCATCCTCGCGGGCGTGCTGCCGCCGCTGCTCTACTCGGCGTCCGTGTCGATGCCCACCATGGAGTTCCGCCGCGAGTTCAGTGCGATCGGCGGATTGTCGGTCGGGCTCGTCGTCGTGAGCTCGATCGTGCTCGGCATCGTGTTCGCCCTGATCATCCCCGGGCTCGGCCTCGCGGCCGGCATCGCGCTCGGCGCGATCGTCAGTCCGACCGACGCCGTCGCGACGTCCATCGTGAAGCGCATCGGCGTGAGTCCGCGCATCGTGACCGTGCTCGAGGGGGAGAGCCTGCTGAACGACGCGACCGCGCTCGTGCTGCTGCGGTCGGCGATCGTCGCGACCGCGGCATCCGTCACCTTCTGGGAGGTGGTGGGGGACTTCGTGTTCGCCGTCGTCGTGGCGATCGTGATCGGCTACCTCGTGGGCAAGGCGAACCTCTGGGTGCGCGAACGCGTGACCGACCCGACGGTCAATACGGTCATCTCGTTCACGGTGCCGTTCCTCGCGGCGGTGCCGTCCGAGGCGCTCGGCGCATCCGGGCTCGTCGCGGCCGTCGTCGCGGGCCTGGTCACGGGTCGTGGCGCACTGCAGCGGCTCTCGCCGCAGCACCGCGCCTCGGACACGCAGGCGTGGCGCACGGTGGAGCTCGTGCTCGAGGGAGCCGTGTTCCTGCTCATGGGCCTCGAGATGTCGGCCATCGTGGCCGATGTGCAGGGCGGCCGTGCCGGCATCGTGGCCGGACTCGTCGTCGCCGGGGTGGCGCTCGCCGCGGTACTGCTCGTGCGCGCCGCCTACGTGTTCCCGACGCTCGGCCTGCAGCGGCGACGTGCTCGCCGCGGCGCGGAGATGCGGGGCCACCTGGCGAACATGCAGGACCGGCTCGACCACACCGACCCAGACGCCCCGGTGCGGCTCGACCGCATGGGCGGATCGTACGCCGGCGAACCCGGGACCGAGCGGGCGGTGTCGAAGGCCCGCCTGGCGGGATTCCGCATGCGGATCCGCCGCAAGGTCGCCGACATCGACTACTTCACGGCTGAGCCGCTCGGCTGGCGCGAGGGCACGGTCATCGTCTGGGCCGGCATGCGCGGCGCCGTGACGCTCGCAGCCGCGCAGACCCTGCCACCTGACACGCCGGAACGTTCGCTGCTGGTGTTCGTCGCGTTCGTCGTCGCCGCGGCCTCGCTCATCGTGCAGGGCGGCACGCTGCCGATGCTCGTGCGCTGGGTGAAGCCGGCGAAGCTCGACCGCGCCGCGGTCGAGGCGGATCGCGACGAGCTCGACGACCTCCTGCGCGGTATCGCCCGCCGCGTGACCGCCGACGCGGCCGCCGAGGCGAAGGCCGCAGGGGAAGTTCCGGGCGACGCGGTTCGAGCGCGGACCGCCGGCGGATTCGCGTTGCGCATGCGGGTGATCGACGAGCAACGCGCGGCGCTCTCGGCGCAGCGGGACGACGGCGGATTCAGTTCGACCGCGCTCACCGAGGCCCTCGCAGCCCTGGACGCCGTGCAGATCAGCCTCGAATTGCGCCGCCCATCAGGTGATGTTTCCAAAACGTGATCAATGAGAATCCGTCAATACCTCAGATGACATTCACAGGAACAACTGAGGGGTTGTACAGAACCTGTCGGCAGACTGGCGACTTCGCCCGGCCGCCCCCGCGTCCGTGGAACGCCAAGCAAGGTTCGAAGCGCCCCGTCGCGTCGTGCCGCCCAGGTGAAAGACATGCAGAACCAGACTCCTTCCCCCATCACGACCGAGGCCCTGGCGGCTGAGACCGACGCCCCCCAGATGACCCCCGAGATCGAGACGACCCGACGAGATCGCCGCGATGGCGCCTTCCGCCGGTATCGCACCCCGATCCTGACCGCCGGCGCGATCATCGCGGTCGGCGCCCTCGTCGGCACCGGCTACGCCGTCCAGAGCGAGAGCACGGCCAAGGCGCAGCGCGTCGCCGACACCGCAGCGCTCGCGCTCGCCCACGAGCGCGACTCGCGGCAGGGGCTCGAGGTCGATCACGGCGCCGTGCTCGACGTCCGTGCCGAGAAGCAGGCGAAGGACACCCTCACCGCCGCCGGTGCGACCCTCGCCTCCGCGGCGGGCAAGACCGACGCGTCGGCCCTCGCGACGAGCGTCGCCGCCCTCGACTCCTACGCGCTCCTCAGCCCGAGCAAGGTGTTCCAGCTCGTCGGCACCACGAAGCAGCAGGCCGACCAGGTGACCGCCGCGGTCGCCGAGGTCGACCGCATCGCCGCCGAGCAGGCCGCAGCTGCTGCCGCCGCCGCCGCCGCGAAGGCCGCCGCCGAAGCAGCCGCGGCCGCCGCGGCGAAGAGCCCGTCGGGCTCCACCGGCGGCGCGGCACCGAGCGCGCCCGTCAACCCGAGCGAGGCCCAGGCCATCGCCCGCGACATGATGGCGGCCCGCTACGGTTGGGGCGAGGACCAGTTCGGCTGCCTCGTGGCCCTCTGGAGCCGCGAGTCGGGCTGGCGAGTCAACGCCTCCAACCCGAGCGGCGCCTACGGCATCCCGCAGGCCCTCCCCGGCAGCAAGATGTCCTCGGCCGGTGCCGACTGGGCCACGAACCCCGCGACCCAGATCTCCTGGGGTCTCGGCTACATCGCCGGCCGCTACGGCAACGCGTGCGGCGCCTACAACACGGCGCTCTCGCAGGGCTGGTACTGACCCCCGACCACCCGACGGTGATCGCCTCGATGGCGCCCGGGCTCCGGCCCGGGCGCCATCGCCGTCCCCGATGCGATGGGCACGCCGTCGCCGACGAGGGCGAATCGCGACTCGATCCGGTCGCATCTGAGTGTTCGCGACGCGGGGGCTGGCACTCCGCGCGCGCCGCGTCAAGCGCCTGCACGCGGCATCCGGACTCGATAGCCTGACCGGATGACTGGGGAGATCGCAGAACCCGAACGGCTCCCGGAGCAGACCGGCTTCATGGCGCGCGTGCGCGCCGTGATCGACTGGGCGATGGCGCTGAGGGCGGTGCGCGCCTTCCTGCTCTACCAGCGCTACCACGGCGCCGTGCTCGCCGACAGCGTCACCTACCGCACGCTCTTCTCGGTGTTCGCCGGCGTCTTCCTGGGGTTCGCGATCGCGGGCGTCTGGCTCGCCGGCAACCCGCAGGCGATCAACGCGCTCGTCGCCACCGTGCAGCAGGCGATCCCGGGGCTCGTCGGCGAGGGCGCCCTCATCGACCCCGACGACCTCGTGCAACCCGTCACGCTGAGCATCGCCGGGGCGATCGCGCTCGTCGGACTCGTGACCGCGGCGATCGGCGCGATCGGGTCGATGCGCGTGGCCATGCGGAGGATCGGCGGGCAACCCGATCCGCAGGCGTTCTTCCTGTGGACACTGCTGCGCGATCTGCTGCTCGCCATCGGGTTCGGCGCGACGTTCGCGATCGCCGCCGCCGTCACGTTCCTCAGCACGGCGGCGCTGGACGTGCTGTTCGGCTGGCTCGGACTCTCGCAGAGCGAAGACGGCTACGCCTTCCTCACCGGGGCGCTCGGCGTGCTCGTGATCTTCGCGATCGACACGCTCGCGGTCGCCGGCATGTTCGTCATGCTCTCCGGCATCCGACCGGGGGCGCGCGCGCTCTGGATCGGCGCGCTGCTCGGCGGCGTCGGACTCACGGTCCTGCAGCAGCTCTCCAGCCTCTTCATCGGCGGCGCGACCTCGAACCCCCTGCTGGCATCGTTCGGCTCCCTGATCGCGCTGCTGCTGTGGCTGAACCTCTCGGCCCAGGTGATCCTGATCGCGTCGGCCCACATCGTCACGGCCGTCGAGGACGGCCGCCTGCGCGAGTCGGAACTCGAGCATCGCGAGGTGCTCGAACGCGTTCGCACCCGCGAGCGGGTCGCGAAGGGCGGGCCCTCCGATGGACTGCCCGCGCGACGGCGCACCCCGACGGTCCTGCGCATCGTGCGCAGCATGGTCGCTCCGCTGACGCGGACCCGCGTGTTCCGTGCCGTCGCTCCGAAGCTGCTGCCGCCGATCGAGTCGACGCTCGGGCGGCTGACCGGAGGGCGCGTGCAGCTCAGCGCCCTCCTGGTGCCCTCGCTCGTGCTGCACACCGTCGGCGCCAAGTCCGGCGAGGCGCGGGACACCCCGCTCATGTACACGCCCGACGGCCACGGGCGTGCGATCGTCGCGGGTACGACCTTCGCGATGGCGCACCATCCCGGCTGGACCTACAACCTCATGCGAGTGCCGGATGCCGCGATCACCGTCCGCGGACGCGAACTGCCCGTGCACGCCACCCTCATCGACGACGACCTCGAGCGCGAGGCGGCTTGGGCGACGATCCAGGCGCAGTGGCCGGGGTATCGGGCGTACGAGCGCGACTCCGGCCGCGTGGTGCGGTTGTTCAGGCTGCAGCCCGTGCTCAGCGCTCCGCCGTACGATTGACGCATGACCGCACGACGCGACAGCGAACCCATCTACAGCACGGCGATCGTCGTGGGTCGCGGCCTGTTCGGGGCGCTGGGCGTCAAGCGCAACGTCACCGGGGTCGAGCACGTGCCGACGACCGGCGGCGCGGTGCTCGCCATGACGCATTTCGGCTACCTCGAGTTCGCGCTCGTCGAGTGGGCGACCTGGCTCGCGAATCGTCGTCGCATTCGCTTCATGGCGAAGCAGAGCGTGTTCGACAAGCCCGTCGTCGGGGCGCTCATGCGCGGCATGCGGCACATCTCGGTCGACATGAAGGCGGGCGCCGCAGCATATGCGAAGGCCGTCGAGGCGCTTCGCAGCGGCGAACTGCTCGGCGTGTTCCCCGAGGCCGGGGTGAGCGCGTCGTTCACGGTCCGCGATCTCAAGACCGGCGCGGCGCGGCTCGCGGCCGAGGCAGGCGTGCCGATCATCCCCGTCGCCGTGTGGGGCGGCCACCGCCTGCTCACGAAGCGCCACAAGGTCGGGTTCTTCGAACGGTTCGGGGTCCCCGTGAGCTTCGCGTTCGGGGCGCCGATCACGGTCGGCATCGCCGACGACGCCCACGTCGCCACCGAGCAGCTCAAGACGCGACTGCAGGAGCTCGTCGATCGGGTGCAGCGCGAGTACCCCGTCGACGGCACCGGGCAGTGGTGGCAGCCGAGGCACCTCGGCGGCACCGCTCCGACGCCCGAAGAGGCTGCGGCGGCGGATGCCGAGCGCGAGCGCGCACGCGAGGCGCGCCGCACCGAGACGCCGTAGGCCCCGGCACCTCGTCGCTCTCGCACCGCGTCGGCATCCTGTCTGCGGCGTGTCTGCGGCGTGGAGTAGCGTCGCTGGCATGGCAGGCGACGCAGCACAGCTCATCGTTCCGGGCCCCGAGGGCGAGCGTCAGGTGCGCGTGTCGTCACCCTCGCGCGTGCTCTGGCCCGAGGTCGGCATCACCAAGCTCGAACTCGCCGAGTACCTCGTCGCGGTCGGAGTGCCGTTCATCGAGGCGAACGGCGGGCGGCCGGTGTCGTTGCAGCGATTCCCCGAGGGCGTCGACGGCGAGCAGTTCTTCTCGAAGAACCCGCCGCGGGGCGCCCCCGAGTGGCTGCGATCGGTGACCGTGACCTACCCGAGCGGCCGGCGCCATCCGCAGGTCGTGCTCGACGAACCCGCCGGCGCCGTCTGGGCGGCGCAGATGAACACGATCGTGTTCCATCCGTGGGCGTCGCGCGCCGAGAACACCGACAACCCGGATCAGTTGCGCATCGACCTCGATCCGCAACCCGGCACGGGATTCGCCGAAGCGGTGCCGATCGCGCTCGCCCTGCGCGACCTGCTCGGCGAGGTCGGGCTCACCGGGTTCGTCAAGAGCTCGGGCAGCCGCGGCATCCACGTGTTCGCGCCCATCGAGCCCGAGCACGAGTTCCTCGACGTGCGCCACGCCGTGATCGCCCTCGGGCGCGAGCTGGAGCGGCGCATGCCCGATCTCGTGACCACGAACTGGTGGAAGGAGGAGCGCGGCGACCGCATCTTCATCGACTACAACCAGGCGAATCGCGACCGCACGATGGCGGGCGCCTACAGCCCGAGGCCGTTGCCGCAGGCGACCGTCTCCTGCCCGCTCGAGTGGAGCGAACTCGAGACGACCGACCCGACGACCCTCACGATCCGCACGGTGCCGACTCGTCTCGCCGAGGTCGGCGACCCGTGGGCGGGCATGCACGACGAGCCGGGGCGACTCGACACCCTGCTCGAGTGGTGGCGGCGCGACCTCGACGACGGACTCGGTGAGCTGCCGTTCCCGCCCGACTTCCCGAAGATGCCGGGCGAGCCGACGCGCGTGCAGCCGAGCCGGGCGAAGCGCGACGACTGAGCGTCGGGCGTTCGCTCCCGAGGCGCCGACGAAGCGGGCCCCGCGCACCGCTCATCGCGACTCCCGCGCAGGCGGCGGCCCGGCGAGCTCGACCGCCTCGTCGTAGGTCGGCACCGAGCCCGACGCCGTTCCCGTTCCGAGCACGCGTGCCACGGCGTCGTCCATGGCGCCGAGCGCCGCCCGGAACAGGAGCGACCCGGTGCTGATCCTGGCCACGCCGGCCGCGGCGAGCCGGTCGAACGCGACGTCGGCCTGCGGGAGCACATTGAGCGGGGCAGCGATCCGAGCGGCGAGCCGGGCGATGAGGTCGATCGGCATCGGACCGGGCACGAAGATCCCGCTCGCGCCCGCCTGCAGGTAGCGCGTTGCGCGCGCCACGGCGACCGCCTCGCGTTCTGGCGCCGAGCCGCCGTCCCCGATCCAGAAGGCGTCGGTGCGGGCGTTCAGGAAGAGCCCGGGAGCGGCGGCGGCGATCGCCGCGACCTTCGCCGCCGCGAGGTCGAGGTCCACGAGTTCGCCGGCCGCGGTCGAGTCCTCGAGATTGACGCCGAGCACCCTAAGCTCGCCGAGCCGACGTGCGTAGGCGCCGACCTCGTGCGGGTCGTCCGAGAATCCTGACTCGATGTCGACGCTGACCCCGATGCCGGCGCCGGTGAGGCGTTCGGCGAGGCGCATGGTCTCGTCGGCCGTCTCGCCCATGCCGTCGTGCAGCCCGTTCGCGAGCGCCACGCCGAGACTCGTCGTGCCGATCGCGTCGTGGCCGCGTGAGGCGAGCCATCTGGCGGATGCCGCGTCCCACGCGTTCGGCAGCAGCAGCGGCGCGCCCGGCCGGTGACGATCGGCGAACTCGGCCGGCGTGATCATCGCAGCGAACCGTCGTGAGACGTGCGGGCGTGATCCGACGCGGCATCGGACGCTCGTGCGCGTCCACGCTCCCGGAGCACGCCGACGACGGCGGCCGAGATCGCGAAAGCGTGCGCCGGCGCAGGGCACGCGCGGTCGCCGGCGCCGAATGCGAGCGGGGGAGTCGACTCCGTGCCGCCGGCATGCGCCGCCTCGAGTTCGGTGAGCGGCAGGAGCAGGACCTCGCCGTCTGGGCGGATGCGGCGTGTCGCCGGCACCGGCGGCGTGCGGTGCAGCGTTCGGAGGAGCGCCGCACTCGTTCCGAGCGACGGCTCGTCGTGCACGGCGCGGAGCGCGCCCTCGATGAGCGCGGCGGTCGCGAGATGAGCCTGCACGAGCAGCTGCACGTCGAGCGACGACGTGGAGGTGGTCGTGGTCGTGATCGCCGCCACCGGCGCGGCGGCGAGCAGGCGGGCGGCGGCGGCATCGGCGGCGTCCGACGCCTCGCCGGTCGGATAGGCGGCCGCGACGGCCGCCACGAGCCGGGGGAGGGCCGGCGGGTCGGCGAAGCCGAGCTGCGCGGCCAGGCACTCGACCGGCACCGTCCGGGCGATGACGTGCGAGGGTGTGCTCCCCGCTCGGCGGGTCAGCGCCGCAGCGGTCTCCGCGAGTGCCGACACATCGAGGGCTGCGAGCCGCTCCTCGATCCATCGCCGGCGCAGGTCGTGCCGCTCGCCGTTCACGAACCGGGAGCTCGCGGAACGGAACCGTTCGTTCGCCCGTTCGGATGCGGCATCCGCTTCGGGAACGAGCAGGTCGGGGTCGCCGAGCATGCGGCGCACCTCGGCGGGTTCGGTGATCGTGATCGGCATGCTTCGACGCTATGCCCGGAACGCTTCGCCGCGCGGCGAACCGTCGTCGGCGTACGCTGGCGACGTGAACGGCGACGCAGACCTCTCCCACCCCGCCAGGCTCATGGGCGAGCCGGCGCGGGCGGCGATGCTCGTCGCCCTCCTCGACGGCGGTGCCCGCCCGGCGAGCGAGCTCGCGGCCATCGCCGGGGTGCGCCCGCCGACCGCGAGCGCGCATCTCGCGCAGCTCGTCGAGGGCGGACTGCTCGTGGATCGTCGCCTCGGCCGCCACCGTTACTTCTCGCTCGCCGATGCGAGCGTCGCCGATGCCGTCGAGGCGCTCCAGCGCATCGCACCGCGCCAGCGCGTGACCTCGCTCCGCCAGTCGTCGACCGCGCTGCGGCTGGCCGAGCTGCGGTCCTGCTACGACCACCTCGCCGGCCGCGTCGCGCTCGTCGTCGCCGACGCGCTCGTCGAGGAGGGGTCGATCGCTCCGCTCGTGGCCGGCGACGTCGGCGAGATCACCGGCGAAGGGCGCGCCGCGCAGCTCATCGGGCTCCGTCACGAGACCGGCTCGGGCCGACGCCCGGCCGTGCGTGGGTGCCTCGACTGGACCGAGCGCCGGCCGCACATCGCGGGCGCTCTCGGCGCCGACATCCGGAGCGCCTTCCTCGAGCGCGGCTGGGCGATCGGCCTGGCACACGATCGATCGCTCAAGCTGACCGACGCCGGCCGGGACGTGCTCGCCGCCCTCGCCTGAGTCCGTCGACGTCGCCTGCTCCCCGCTGTGCTCGCTCGGCTCAGATGGCGATCGGTCGACGGCTCGAGGGCCGCTCGCCGTGCAGCTCGCGGTGCAGTCGCTCCATGCGCGCATCGAGCTCGGAGGCCGTGTGCGCGGCATCCGTCAGGTCGTCGACCAGCGCCGACGGAACCTGGCCGTCGTACTTGTAGTAGATCTTGTGCTCGAGGCTCGCCCAGAAGTCCATGGCGATCGTGCGCACCTGCACCTCGACGGGCACGAGGTGCGTGCCCGTCGAGAGGAAGACGGGCACCTCGACGATGAGGTGCAGGCTCTGGTAGCCGTTCTCCTTCGGCGCCGCGATGTAGTCCTTCTTCTTCAGCACGCGGATGTCGCCCTGCGCGGTGAGCAGTTCGGCGACCCGGTACACGTCGGAGACGAAGCTGCAGGTCACGCGCACGCCGGCGATGTCGGTGATCGTCTCGCGGATCGAGTCGAAGGTGGGGTCGATGCCCTTGCGCTCGAGCTTCTCGATGACGCTGTCGAGGCTCTTCAGGCGGCTCGAGATGTGCTCGATCGGGTTGTACGCATGCGTCTGCCCGAACTCCTCGCGAAGGATGGAGAGTTTCGTGATCACCTCGTCCATGCCGAACTTGTAGCGCAGCATGAAGCGCTCGGTCTCATCGCGGAGCGTGCGCATCTCTTCGAGCGTGCTGCCGTCGATCGCCTCGATCGCGCGCTGAGCCCGCTCGGTGAGGCCTCGGCCGCCGGCGTCGCGGTCGGCGGTGGGTTCGATCGCAGTCACGTGTTCCACCGTACGAGGCGAACCTCTGCATTCCCTTTGACCGAGGCCGGTGGTCGAAGGCCGGTGGCAGCGCGGCCGATGACCTAGGCTTCGGGCATGCCGACCTGGACCACCGTCGCCGAGGGCGTGCACCAGCGCCGCGGTGGACCGTTCGATCTGTCCGTCGTGGTCGTCGAAGGCGCCGACGGGCTGCTCGTGGTCGACGCGGGCGGCGATCCCGTCGAGGGTGCCGAGATCCTCGACGATGTGCGCTCGCGTTTCGACCGGCCGGTGCTGGGGCTCGTGAACACGCACGCCCACTTCGACCACACGTTCGGCAACCAGGCGTTCAGGACCGGCGTTCCGGATGTCGCGATCCACGGTCATGCGCTCATCGCGGCGCATTTCGCGCGGTACGAGGGGCCACGACTCGCCGCGTGGCGCATCGACCCGTCGCGCGAGCCGGCCAGGGCGTGGGCCGACGTCGAACTCATGCCGCCGACGCATCCGCTCGATGAACCCGTCGACCTGGATCTCGGCGCGCGCATCGTGCGGCTCCTGCCGCAGTCGCCGGCCCACAGCGACACCGATCTGGTGCTGTTCGTACCCGATGCGAGGGTGTGGGTGCTCGGCGACCTCGTCGAGGAGTCGGGGCCGCCCATGTACGGTTCCGGCTCCTACCCGTTGACCTGGCCCGACGTGCTCGACGAGCTCGTCGCCGGCATGCAGGACGGCGATCTCGTGATCCCCGGGCACGGGGCGGTCGTCGACCGGGCCTTCGTCGCACGGCAGTCCGGCGAGCTGCGGGTGATCGCCGAGCGACTCGCCGCCGCGCACGCGCTGGGCGTGCCGACCGACGGCGTGCTGGCGGCGCATGCCGAGTGGCCGTTCCCGGCCGACGGGCTCGTCGGCGCCGTGGAGCGCGCCTACCTCGCGCTCGATGGTCGTCCCCTCCACGAGGGCGGTGCGGGCGACGCGTGAGCGGTCGGCCGGTGCGGCGCCGATTCAGTCGAGCGCGTCGACGTAGTACCAGCGACCCTGCTCTCGCACGAAGGTGCTGACCTCCTGCTGGACGCCGCGCTCGCCAGCGTGCCGGTAGTGCGCGGCGAACTCGACGACTCCGTCGCGATCGAGCGGTCCGCCCTGCTCGGTGCGCAGGATGTCCAGTCGCGTCCACCTGAGGTCGCGATCGAGGTCGAGCGCAGGTGGTCGCGTCGACGGATGCCAGGTCGCGAGCAGGTACTCGACGTCGCCGATCGCGAACGCCGTGAACCGCGAGCGCATGAGCTGCGCGGCAGTCGGCGCGGGCTCGCCGCCGACGATCCGCCGCCCGCAGCACTCGCCGAATGCGAGTCCGCTCGTGCAGGGACAGCGGTTGCCCGAAGCGGGGAACTCAGGGGATTCGGAGGTTTGCGCCATCCCCCCAGTATTCCGGGGGCGAGTCGGGGTGCGGTCATGGACCGCACAGCGAGAAATGAGGATCCGTACAGAAAGCACCGGCAGAGTTTGTGCCTTGTGCCCGAGCTCGGCGGGCGCGTCCCCCGATTCCCCCGATTCCCGAGCGCTCAGGATTCATGCGCCCCTTCTCGAATGCAGCCTCAGAACGCTCGAATACCACCCCCGAACTCCATGACACAAGGCGCGGCAACCGCACGCGCCGCGTGAACCGTCAGCGTCTAATCGCGGTCGGTGCGGTCGCCGCCCTCGGGCTGGTCGTCGGCACCGGCTTCGCCGTGCAGGACGCCGTGAAGACGCAGGAGCGCATCGACGCGACCGCACAGCTCACGCAGGCGACCGGTCTGAGCCGTGACGGCCTCGGCGTCTACAGCGGCATCGCCGCCGCCAAGGCCGCCTCGCAGGCGAAGGACACCATCACGCTGGCCAACGCGACGCTCGCCGCCGCCGACGGCAAGGTGGACGCCTCGGGCCTGCAGGCCTCCGTCGCCTCGCTCAGCGACTACCAGGTCATCCCGACCGAGGCCATCGTCGGCCTCACGAAGCAGACCAGGGCCGAAGCGGCGAAGACCGCCGCCGCGACCAAGGCCTATGACGAGCAGCAGCGGATCGCCGCCGAGACGGCCGCCGCCGAGGCCGCCCAGGCGCTCGCGAACGCGAACACGCCCGACGGCGCCCGTGCGACCGCTCGCTCGCTCGCCGCGTCGATGTACGGCTGGGGCGACGACCAGTTCCAGTGCCTCAACAAGCTGTGGACCAAGGAATCCCAGTGGTCGTACACGGCGTACAACGGCTCGAGCGGCGCCACCGGCATCCCGCAGTCGCTGCCCGGAAGCAAGATGGCCACGGCCGGCGCCGACTGGGAGACGAACGCCGCCACGCAGATCAAGTGGGGCCTCGGCTACATCGCCGGCTCGTACGGTTCGCCCTGCAGCGCATGGTCGCACTCGCAGTCGGTCGACTGGTACTGATCCGGCCCTGACCGCGGCCGCGCCGCAGTCCGCTCCGCTCGCAGCTCGACCGATCAGGTCGACCGCGGGCGGAGCAGCTGCGCACGCTCCGGATGCCGATCGAACCACTCGGCCACGTACCAGCAGCTCGGCACCACGTGGCGGCCAGAGGTCGCCTCGACGTCGTCGACGGCGTAGGCCACGAGTTCGCCCGCGAGTCCCGAACCGCGATGGCGCGGATTCGTGAACGCCCGCGTCATCGCGATCGCATCGCCGAGCACCCGGTAGTCGAGCACGCTCGCGATCTCGTCGTCGAGACGCAGCACGTACCGGTCCGCATCCGGTTCGTGGGTGAAGTCCTTGCGCATCAGGCCTCCCTGCCTCGGAGCTTCTCGAGGTCTCGTCGCTCGCGTTTCGTGGGGCGTCCGGCCCCGCGGTCGCGCACCGGGAGGATCGCGACGGTCTCGCGCGGTGGCGGTGGCGGCGTGCGGTCCTCGACGGCCGTGGCCGCGATCGTCGCCGACACGCGCTTCACGAGCGTCGCGCGCACGATGAGCTGCCGGTCGAAGCCGTCGACCCTGACGCGCACCTCGTCGCCCGGACGAACGGACTGCGCGGCCTTCGCGCGTTCGCCGTTGACGCGCACATGGCCGGCGCGGCATGCCGCGGTCGCCGCCGAACGGGTCTTGTACTGCCGCACGGCCCAGAGCCATGCGTCGATGCGCACGGGGGAGTCCGAGATCGGCGTGGGCATGCGGCCAGCCTACGCGCGGGCCGCACCTCCCTGCACGCTTCGACGGGCCTACGCCCGGATCGCCGCCCACCAGATCAGCAGCATCGTCACGAGGAACCCGACCCCGTAGTTCAGGGCGATGAAGTGGCGCCATCCTCGGTTCGCGTCGCCCGAGTGCGCGTCGTCGATCGAGCGGAACGGCCACACGACCACCAGGTAGGGCACCACGAGCAGGCTCGCCAGCGGTCCCGGCCACTCGGTCGCGAGCATCAGGACGCCCGCGAGCGCCCAGAGCGCGAGCGCGAGGCGCACGACCGCCCTGGCGCCGAAGGCCGTCGCGATCGAGGCGATTCCGGCCTCGCGGTCGGGTACGACGTCCTGCACGGCACCGAACGCGTGGCTCGCCATGCCCCAGCAGAAGAACGCGATCAGCAGTGCGACGAGCTGCGGCGTCGTCGAGGCACCGGCGACGGCGAGGCCGTAGAGCGCGGGGCTCACGAAGTGGAAGCTCGAGGTGAGCGAGTCGAGGACCGGTCGCTCCTTGAACCTCAGCCCGGGCACCGAGTAGGCGAACACCGCGAACAGGCTCGCGGCGAGCACGACCCAGGACCACGGATGCCCCGTGCCGGCCGACCACAGCATGACCACGAGGCACGGGGTGGCCGTGATCACGCCGGCCCACACGACGGTGCGATGCAGCGACGGGTCGAGGAGCGCGCCCTCGGCGCCGCCCTTGCGCGGGTTGCGCAGGTCGGACTCGTAGTCGAAGACGTCGTTCACGCCGTACATGAGCAGGTTGTACGGCACGAGGAAGAAGAGGGTTCCGACGACGAACATCACGTCGATGCGGCCCGTGGTCAGCAGGTACGCGGCAGCGAACGGGAACGCGGTGTTGATCCAGCTGATGGGGCGCGACGAGATGAGCACCTGCACGGCGCGCGACCGCGCCGGCGCGGATCGCATGGCGGTCACTGCGCGCCTCCCTCGGTGTGATCGTCAGCCGGGGAAGCGGCCCGGAGGCGCGCCGCGCCGCGCCGCGTCGTCATGAGGGTCCACACCGCGGGCACCAGGAGCACCGCGGCGATCGGATACGCGAAGTCCTCGACCGGGGCGAGCCCGATCGTCGCCCCCAGCCGGGTGCCCTCGGCGTAGCCGAAGAGGCCGGCCGCGATCATCACGGTGTCGAACACGGCCGTCAGCACGAGCAGGATGCCGGCGCCGACGGCGAGGGCGATCGTGCGTCGGGCGCGTGCCCCGGGTTCGATCCTCCGCTGCGCGACCACGGCGACGATCGCCGAGACGAGCAGGAACGGCACGCAGATCAGCAGGTACGTCACGTGCGGGCCTCCCTCGCGGCATCCGCCCCGAGCTCGACCGTGCCGGCGGTCGGCGAGGTGCGATCGGACCGACGCGAGGACCGACGCGCGGCGAGCAGGCGTTCGACACCGAGCACGACGATGAGCGAGAGGTAGCAGAGGAACGCGAGGAACACGGGCTCCTCGATCGGCAGCTCGGGAGCGAGCAGCAGCCCCGTCGCCCAGATCGACTCGCCGCGGAAGAACACGCCGAATCCGATGCCGACGAGGTCCCAGACGAGCAGCATGGCGGTACCGACGCCGACCGCGACCCCCGCCGACAGCGGATCGCGCCAGAACGCGATCCGCCAGCGGGCGTCGATGAGGGCCATCGCGCCGATCGACGCCAGGAGCGCGGCGAGATAGACGACGCCGGTCACCTCGGCACCCTGGTCTTCGAGCCGGTGGATGCCGGGGGAGCGGCGGGTGCGACCGGCGCTCCCGGCTCGGGCTCGGGCAGCGGGCCGCTCGTGCGGTCGCCGCGCACGCGCTTCACGACGTTCTCGGCGCTGATGAGGCACATCGGCAGGCCGACCCCCGGCACGCTCGATCCGCCGGCGTAGAGCAGGCCGCGCACCCGACGCGACCGGTTCGAGCCGCGCAGGAACGCGCTCTGGCGGAGCGTGTGGGCGGGCCCGAGGGCTCCGCCGCGCCACGAGTTCAGGTCGGCCGCGAAGTCGGCCGGCCCGACGGTGCGGCGCACCACGATGCGCGAGGCCAGGTCGGGCTCACCCGCGACCTCCGCGATGCGGGCGATCGCCCGGTCGGCCGCAGCCTCGACGAGCCGATCGCCGCGACCGTCCTCGCCACCGCGACCGATCGAGACGTCGGCGGGCACCGGAACCAGCACGAACAGGTTCGAGTCGCCGGGCGGCGCCACCGAGGCATCCGTCGCACTGGGCATGCAGACGTAGAACGACGCAGGGTCGGGCACCGACGGGTTGGCGCCGAAGATGCGGCCGAAGTTCTCGCGCCAGTCCTCGGTGAAGAACAGCGTGTGGTGGGCGAGCCCGGGCACCTCGCCGCGGACGCCGAGCATCGCGAGCACCGCGCCGGGCCCGGAGGTGCGCCGATCCCACCAGCGTTCGGGATAGGTGCGCGCGTGCGGCGGGAGCAGTTCGGTTTCGGTGTGGTGCAGGTCGGCGGCCGAGACGACCCGGTGGGCCGGCACGCGCCGCACCGCACCCGACGCCTCGACGAAGCGGACGCCCGTGACCGACGGCTCCGACTCGCCCGTGATCTCGATCTGCTCGACCCTCGCATTGCAGACGATCTCGACGCCGGCCTCCGACGCGATCGACGCGATCGCCTCGATGAGCCGTGAGAAGCCGCCCTGCGGGTAGAACACGCCCTGCTCGAGGTCCATGTGGCTCATGAGGTGGTACATCGCGGGCGTCATCGACGGCGCCGATCCGAGGAACACCGCCGGGTAGCCGAGCACCTGCTGCAGTCGCCGGTCGTGCACGGCACGTGCCGCGAACCGGTCGAGCGGCGTCGTCAGCAGGCCCGTGAGCCGTGCAGCGCCCCGCAGCACCTCGGGGGAGGCGAAGCCGCGCACGCCGTCGAAGTTCGTGTAGAGGAATCGGCGACGGGCGATGTCGTACGTCGACGCGGCCGAATCGAGATAGCGTTCGAGCGCCGCGCCCGCGCCCGGCTCGACCGATTCGAACAGCGCGACGTTCTCGGCCCTCGTCGAGCGGATGTCGATGGCGTCGGCGTAGCCGTCGGCGTACACCCGGTATCCGGGGTCGAGCTTGGTGAGCTCGAGCTGACGCTCGGCGCTCGTGCCGAACAGTCGGAAGAAGTGCTCGAAGACCTCCGGCATGAGGTACCACGATGGGCCCGTGTCGAAACGGAAGCCGTCGCGACTCCACGTTCCGGCGCGGCCGCCGACCACGGAGGAGGCTTCGAGCAGGGTCACGCGGTGTCCGTCGCGCGCGAGGAGCGCCGCCGTCGCGAGTCCGGCGATGCCGCCGCCGATGACCGCGATGCGCTCCGAACCGCCGATCATCGCGACCCTCCCGCCGCCGCGATCATCGAGCGTGCGACGATCGCGAGCTTCGCGGCGTCCGGAACCCGGATCCGGGTGGACATGAGCTCGGCGGCCGGGGTCGCGCGGCAGCGTGCGGCGAGTCCGGCGAACAACCCGTGCGCCGAGAGCACCGCACCGCGGGCTCGCCGGGGGAGTTCGGGAATCGATCGACCCGCGATCGCGAGGTCGTCGTCGATGTCGTCGAGGATCCGGATCTTGTCGGCCTCGGTGAAGGCGTCGGGGTCGCACCACGGGAAGTAGTTGCGACCGAGCGTGCGCCAGTCCGTCTCGAGGTCGCGCAGGAAGTTGATCTTCTGGAACGCCGCGCCCAGGTGGACCGCGCCGTGCTCGAGGCGCTGCCGACGTTCGGCGTCGGGCGCCATGGTGGGGTCGGCCGCCTCCTCGCAGGCGAGGAACACCGCGAGGCACATCAGGCCGACGACCTCGGCCGACCCGTGGATGTAGGGCCCGACCTCGTCGTCGCGGATCGGGCTCGGGTCGAGGTCGCGTCGCATCGACGCGAAGAACGGACGCGTCAGCGACGGCCCGATGCCGACGGCGACCGCCGTCGTCGCGAACGCGTGCACCACGAGGTTGGTCGAGAATCCGCGGGTCATCGCGACCTCGGTCTCGGCCTCGAGCTCGTCGAGCACACGACGCAGCTCCACCGGCGCGAGGCCGGCTGCCGCAGCGGTGCCGTCGACGAGTTCGTCGGCCACCCGCACGAGCGCGTAGATCGAGCGGATGCCGCGCCGCGCCGGGGCGTCGAGCAGTCGCGCCGCGGCGCCGAACGAGGTCGAGTAGCGGCTGATGACCGTCGCCGCGCTCGCCACCGCCGCGTCGTCGTAGCGTGCGAGCAGCTCGGACCGTGCGGCCGTCTGCTCGGCGGCGCTCGGCAGGGAACCCCGTGTGCGGCTCATCGGGCCCGCTCCACCGCTCGGCGGGCGATCGCGCCGAGTTCGGCCGTGAGTTCCGGCGGCAGGTCGGCCGTATCGAGCTCGTACCTGGCGAGCGTCACGTGCTCCTCGGCGAGCGCCATCGCGGTGTCGAGCGCGCCGCAGTCGCGAAGCGCCTCGCGGAGCTCGTCGGCCTCGGCGTCGTCGAGCGCCGGGTCGCCGAGTCCGGCGGCGATGCGGGGCCACTCCGACGTGGTCGCCGCGTGGGCGATGAGGGCCGTGCGCTTGCCCTCGCGCAGGTCGGATGCCGCGGACTTGCCGGTGACGGCGGGGTCGCCGAACACGCCGAGCACGTCGTCGGTGATCTGGAACGCGATGCCGATGAACCGTCCGAAGCGCTCGAGCGCCGCGATCGACGGCTCCGGGGCTCCGGCGAGCACGGCCCCGGCCGAGAGCGGGCATTCGAACGAGTAGACGGCGGTCTTCTGCTCGAGCGTCGAGAGCACGCGCGGCATGCTCGTGGGTTCTGCGGCACCGGCGTTCACGACGTCGGCGAGCTCGCCGGCCGCCGAGACGAACACGGCGCGATCGAGGATGTCGAGCAGGCGTTCGCGGCGCTTCGTGTCGACGGGCAGCAGTGCGAGCTCGCGGTGCGCGAGGCTCAGCGCGAGGTCGCCCGCGAGCACCGCGGCGGTCTCTCCCCAGATCTCGCTCGTGCGCTCGTCGGTCCCGTTGCGGATCGCGCGGGCGGCGAATCTCGCGGAGATGTTCGGGTCGCCGCGACGCACGGAGTCGCGGTCGATGACGTCGTCGTGGATGATGAAGGCCGTGTGGAGCAGCTCGAAGGCGACGGCGACGCGCGTCGCGAGGGTCGCATCGGTTCCGCCGAGTCCCCGGTAGGCCATCCGGACCAGCTGGGGCCGGATCCGCTTGCCACCGGAGCTCTGCTTGGCCAGCGACGTCCAGAGTGCCGCGTAGTGCGGGTCGAGGTCGCCGGCACGGCGGCGGGCGTCGGCGAACAGCGTGCCGAGCTCGTGTTCGATGTCGGTGTCCGAACCGGTCGCGGCGGGCGGCGCGAGATCAGTCACGGTAGAGCTCCAGCCGTCCGGCTTGGAGGCCGAGCCACGGGCTGAAGGCCCAGGGCGCTGCCTCGATCGCCTGCCGCAGTTCGGCCGGTCGGACCCACCGGTACTCGACGACCTCGCGCGGGTTGGGGTCGGGCTCGCCCGAGACGGTCGCGATGTACACGGGGCAGATCTCGTTCTCGACGGTGCCGTCGGCGTCGACCGCGCGGTAGCGGAAGGTGGGCAGCGCGAGTTCGAGGGAATCCAGTTCGAGGCCGAGCTCGAACTCGGCGCGTCGGCGCACGGCGGCCGTGAGCGGTTCCGACGGCTTCGGATGCCCGCAGAACGAGTTCGTCCAGACGCCGGCCCATGCCTGCTTCGTGAGCGCACGCCGGGTGACGAGCACCTCGCCCTCCGCGTTCAGCACGTGGCACGAGAACGCGAGGTGCAGCGCGGTGTCCGGGCCGTGCGCCGCACTCTTCGGCGCGGTGCCGATCGGTGTGCCGAAGTCGTCGAGCAGGACGACGTCGTCGTCGATGAGGTCGATTGCGATGGTCATCATGGCCTCCCGGAATCGCTAACCAAGTTAGTGATTGTGACGTTACCATTGCAGCGTGGCCGAGGGAACAATCGAAAGTTCGAGAGCAGGGCGCTACTGGTACGCCGCCGACGGCGATGGCACCGTGGCCCTGCTCGAGGCCGTCCGCCGCCACCGCGCCGCCGAGGCCGAGATGCGCCGCCGCCTCCGCATCGACATGGACATGGGGGACACGGATGCCGCGGCGCTGCGCTGGATCGTCGCCGAGGAGCGCGCCGGCCGACTGCCGACGAGCGCCGGCCTGTCCCGTGAACTGGGCGTCACGACCGCCGCCACCGTGAAGCTCGTCGCGAGGCTCGTCGCGAGCGGCGACCTCGCGCGCGAACCCCATCCGACCGATCGACGGATCCTGTCGCTGCGCGCGCTGCCGCAGGCGCACGAACGCCTGCATCGCACGCTCGGACCCATGCACGAGCGCCTGCGCCGCGTCGCGGAGTCCTTCGGCCCCGCCGAGCAGCGCGTGCTCATCCGCTTCCTCGATCTGCTGGCCGACGCGATCGCGCCGCCGCTCGACGCGACACCCGAGCAGTCGGCTCCACGGCCGGGTCCGCCACCCGGCGTCACGGAGTGAGCCGCCGGCGCCGTCCGTGGGCCATGCTTGAGGCATGAGCGGAGCGAGCGGCGACGGGTGGGTCGAGGGTCCCGACGGGGCGCGGTACTGGGGGCGTTTCGGCGCGGCCGGCCTGCTCGTCGTGAGCGCCGACCGCGAGGTCCTGCTGCAGCACCGCGCCGAGTGGAGCCACTTCGGCGGCACCTGGGGCATGCCGGGCGGTGCCCGCCACGAGCATGAGACCGCCCGCGAGGCCGCGTTCCGCGAGGCGGGCGAAGAGGCCGGCGTTCCCGCAGACGCGCTCGCCGTGCGGTTCTCGAGCGTGCTCGACCTCGGTTACTGGTCGTACACGACCGTCGTCGCCACGGCCGAGCGCCGGTTCGAGCCGCTCATCGGCGACCCCGAGTCCATCACGGTCGCCTGGACGCCCATCGACGAGGTCGACGCGCTGCCGCTGCATCCGCGGTTCGCCGAGGCCTGGCCAGGCCTGCGGGCTCGCCTCTGAGCTGTCGGGCCATCGGGTCGTCGGGCCGTCAGCGACCGGCGGTGACGGATGCCTCGGCCCGCGTCGCGCGCGGAAACCACGGCACGACCGCCGACACCCGCGAGCGGTAGGCGTCGTAGTCGGCGTAGCGGCCCCGAGAGATCGACTCGGTGAACACCGTCGACCCCGCGAACAGCAGGGTGAGCAGCACGGCGCCCGCGATGCTCCAGTGCAGCCATGCGCCGGTCGCCGCGATCGCGAAGCCGTAGAAGGTCCACCACTGCGCCTGTTCGAAGAAGAAGTTCGGATGCCGCGACACGGCGAACAGGCCCGACTGCAGGAATCCCGGGGTCGGCGTACGCCCGGCCGCCCGCTCGGTCGCCTTCCACCGGTGGAACCGCCACTGCTGCTCGTCGGCGATCGTCTCGCCGACGAGGAACCCGAGGAACATGACCGCGAGCACCACGTCCCAGATGCCGAGCGGCGTGCCCGCCGCCTCGGCGACGGTGAGCGCCGGCAGGGTGATGAGCAGGATCAGCGCGTTCTGGTAGATCGAGATGAAGAACAGGTTGAACGCCGCGAACCCGAGCCGCGGCATCCGCTCGCGAAGGACCGCCCATCGGTAGTCCTCACCCCCGGGGCGGTAGCCGCCCTTCCGCGCGAAGTTGAAGGTGAGGCGTGCGCCCCACGCGGTCACGAGCAGCGCCATGAGCACGAGTCGCGGGTCGAAGCCGCTCGACGCCGCGAACACCCAGACGTAGGCGATCGGCGCGATCGACCAGATGCGGTCGACCCAGGAGTGCTCGTTCGTGATGAGCGAGAGGATCCAGGTGGCGGCGGTGATCGCGGCGCAGAGCACCAGACACACGGCGAGGGCAGTCATGGCTGGATTCTAGGGGTCGATAGGATCGCCGTGTGGCTGGGCGGAGCGCGGGGGCGGTCGGATCGCAGGTTTGGACGATTCCGAACATCCTCAGCATGCTCAGACTCCTGCTCGTCCCCGTCTTCCTCTGGGCCGTGGTGGCGGGCGAGTACGTCACCGCGCTCGTCGTGCTCGTCGCGGCCAGCCTCACCGACCTGCTGGACGGCTACCTCGCACGGCGTCTCGACCAGATCACGCGACTCGGGCAGCTGCTCGACCCCGCCGCAGATCGGCTCTACATCTTCGCCGCCCTCGTCGGCCTCGCCGCGAACGCCCTCGTTCCCTGGTGGATCGTGATCGTCATCGTCGCCCGCGACGTGTTCCTGCTCATCCTCGGAGTGGTGCTCGCGAATCACGGTTACGGCCCGCTCCCGGTGCATCAACTGGGCAAGGTCGCGACCTTCGCGCTGTTCTTCGGCCTCCCGGTCATCATGCTGGGTCTCGCATTCCCGGCAGTGGAGCCGGTGAGCGCGCCCGTCGGCTGGGCCATCACGATCTGGGGCGCGTTCCTCTACTGGTGGGCGGGCGTCATCTACGCGATCGAGACGGCACGCGTCATCCGCATTCCACGGGTGGCGGATGGGTCTCGATCGGATACGCTTGAAGAGGGAGGCTAGCGTGGCGGATACCGACATTTCACAGGCTGGCGGCGCTGAGGGCGGCCGCACGACGACGAACGGCGAGTTCGGAGACAGCAACACGGCCGGCACGACGATCGGCTTCAGCCGAGAAGCGGCCGCGCAGTTGTCGATCGTCGACGCCGACATCACGGCCGAGGAGCAAGAGGCGATCGCGGCGCTGCCGTCGGGGTCGGCACTGCTCATCGTGCGTCGCGGGCCGAACAGCGGGGCACGATTCCTGCTCGACACCGACCTCACGACGGTCGGGCGTCATCCCGACGCCGACATCTTCCTCGACGACGTCACGGTCTCGCGCCGGCACGCCGAGTTCGTGCGCCACCGCACGGCGTTCGAGGTGAAGGACCTCTCGTCGCTGAACGGCACGTACTTCGACGGGGTGCGCATCGAGACCGCGCTCCTCAGCGACGGCGCCGAGGTGCAGATCGGCAAGTTCCGACTCACGTTCTACGCATCGCGCCGCGACCTGGCGCCGCTGGCGAGCAGCTAGTGCCGGGCCTCGCCGCCGCCACGAATGCGAGCGGCTCGGCCCCCCTGCTCGGCATCGGCCAGGTTCTCGCGCGCCTGCAGCCCGAGTTCCCCGACCTGACGCCATCGAAGCTCCGCTTTCTCGAAGAGCAGCAGCTCGTGTTCCCGGCCCGCACCGCGGCCGGGTACCGCAAGTTCTCCACGGCCGACGTCGAGCGCATCACGCTCGTGCTCTCCATGCAGCGCGACCACTACCTGCCGCTGAAGGTCATCCGCGCACATCTCGAGGCCATCGACGCCGGTGACACCCCGGCCCTGCCGGGAGCGACCGATGCGCGCGGATTCCTCGGCGCGCGCCGACTCTCCCGCGACGAGCTCATCGCGACCGCGAAGGCGCCGCGAGGCCTGCTCGACGATGCGGTCGCGATGTCGCTCATGACCTCGGCCGAACCCTACGACGACGAGGATCTCCGAGTGCTGGAGTCGCTCGTGGCACTCCGCGACGTCGGCATCGAGCCGCGTCATCTGCGATCGCTGCGGGCGGCCGCCGAGCGCGAGGCCGCCCTCATCGAGCGCGCGATCGCCCCGTCGAGGCGGTCGGATGCCGCGGGCAGGGCGCGCGTCTCGGAGCACGCCGCCGAGCTGGCCGCCCGACTCGAGTGCGTTCGCGCCGAGGTCGTGCGGGCGACCCTCGCCAAGCTCGTCCGCTGAGCGCCCGCTGAACTCGAACGCGACACGCCGTGACGTTCGGCCGGATGTGTTTGGTCGCGACCCCTCACCTCGGTAGCGTGGTCGATGCCCCGCCGGGGTGAGGTGGCAGAGAGTGAGGGGATCGCATGAGTGAGCTCGACCGGAGCGCGCGCGATCGATACGACCTCGGCCTGCTCTTCACCGATGGCATGCCCGAGCATGAAGACGGCACCGGCTATCGCGGCGCGGTCGCGGCGGGCGCCGCCGGCATCAGTTATCGGCAGCTCGACTACTGGGCCCGCACGCAGCTCGTCGAACCCACCGTTCGCGGTGCGGCCGGCTCTGGGTCGCAGCGCCTGTACGGCTTCCGCGACATCCTGGTCCTGAAGCTCGTCAAGCGTCTGCTCGACACGGGCATCTCGCTGCAGCAGATCCGCACCGCGGTCACGCAGCTGCGCGAGTCCGGGGTCGAAGACCTCGCGCAGACCACGCTCATGAGCGACGGCGCCAGCGTCTACCTCTGCACCTCCGACGACGAGGTCATCGACCTCGTCAACCGCGGACAGGGCGTCTTCGGCATCGCCGTCGGCAAGGTGCTCCGCGAAGTCGAGAACTCGCTCGTGGAGCTCGACACCCAGACGGCCGATCCGATGGACGAGCTGGCTGCTCGCCGCGGAGTCAGGTCCCGCCGCATCTCCTGACGATGCGTTCCGGTCTCTGACGGGTCGCCGCTTCCGACGGTCCGCCGCGATTGCTGATGCGGGGTGCACCGACGTCGACTCGCACGTTCAACGGAGCGATGGCCGCGAGCAGACCGCGACGGAGCGACCGACGAACGCGAACGAGTCGGGGCGCAGGCTCAGGCTCAGGCGAGCGGAGACTCGAGCTCGTACGGAGCCGACGCGAACTCGCCGATGCGCGCGGTGCGCAGGACGCGCTCGAGCAACTGGTCGAAGTTCGCCGACATCTCCTCGGCCGATTCGCCCGGCCACATGTGCAGCGGCTTCGCGGCACCCTGCGCCTGCTGCAGCGAGGTGCGCTCGGGCAGCTGCGGCGAGAGCACGAGCGGGCCGAACATGTCGCGCAGTTCCTTGATGCGGAACTGGTGCTCGAGGGACTGCACGCGGGCCCGGTTCACGATGATGCCGAGCGGCTGGAGCCTGGGGGAGAGGCCGCGGCGGATCTCCTCGATCGCGCGCAGCGCGCGGTCGGCGGCCGCGACCGAGAACAGGCCGGGCTCGGTCACGACGGCGACACGGTCGCTCGCGGCCCAGGCCGTGCGTGTGAGCGCGTTGAGCGACGGGGCGCAGTCGATGAGCACGAGTTCGTAGTCGGACTCGACGTTGGCGAGGGCCTCTTCGAGCTTCCAGATGTCGCGGATCGAGGGGTGCGGCCCGTCGAAGTTGATGGCCGACGGGCTGCCGATCATGACATCGATCGTGGACTGCGGGTTGGACCTGGCCCACCCGCTGGGCGCGATCGCCGAACGGACGATCTTCTCCTTGGGCGACGCCAGCACGTCGGCCACGTTGAGGTGACCGGCGACCTGGATGTCCATGCCGGTGGAGACGTCCGATTGCGGATCGAGGTCGACGACGAGGGTCCTGACGCCGCGGGCGAACGCCGCCGACGCCAGTCCGAGGGTGACGGTCGTCTTGCCGACACCGCCCTTGAGGGAACTGACGCTGAGTACGTGCACGAACAGATACGCTACCTCTATTGCTTGGGCGAAACCTAAACGTTCGCTGTGCGGAAACCCCCACCGAAAGGCCTGCATGTTCTCGAAGATTCTGGTAGCCAACCGCGGAGAGATCGCCATTCGGGCGTTCCGAGCGGCCGTCGAACTCGGTGCGAAGACCGTCGCGGTGTATCCCTTCGAGGATCGCAACTCGCTGCACCGGTTGAAGGCCGACGAGGCCTACCAGATCGGCGAGCCGGGGCATCCGGTGCGCGCCTACCTCGACGTCTCCGAGATCATCCGCGTCGCGAAGGAGTCCGGCGCCGACGCGATCTACCCGGGCTACGGATTCCTCTCCGAGAACCCCGAGCTCGCCGAGGCGGCCGAGGCTGCGGGCATCACCTTCATCGGTCCGAAGAAGGACGTCCTCGAGATGGCGGGCAACAAGGTCACCGCCAAGGAGCACGCGATCGCGGCCGGCGTTCCGGTACTCAAGTCCACGCCGCCCTCGCGCGACATCGAGGCGCTCGTCGCCCAGGCCGACGAGATCGGCTTCCCGATCTTCGCCAAGGCGGTCGCCGGCGGCGGCGGCCGCGGCATGCGCCGCGTGAATTCCAAAGACGACCTGCGCTCCTCCCTCGAGGAGGCCATGCGCGAGGCCGACAGCGCCTTCGGCGACCCGACGATGTTCCTCGAGCAGGCCGTGCTGCGTCCCCGTCACATCGAGGTCCAGATCCTCGCGGATGCCACGGGTGAGACGGTTCACCTGTTCGAACGCGACTGCTCCGTGCAACGGCGTCACCAGAAGGTCATCGAGATCGCGCCGGCGCCGAACCTCTCCGACGACGTCCGCCAGGCGCTCTACCGCGACGCGATCGCGTTCGCGAAGTCGATCGGCTACGTGAACGCCGGCACGGTCGAGTTCCTACTCGACACCGCGGGCGAGCGTGCCGGCGAGCACGTGTTCATCGAGATGAACCCGCGCATCCAGGTCGAGCACACGGTCACCGAAGAGGTCACCGATGTCGACCTCGTGGTCTCCCAGATCCGCATCGCGGCGGGCGAGACGCTCGTGGAGCTCGGGCTCGAGCAGGGCGACATCAAGCTCCGCGGTGCTGCGTTGCAGACCCGCATCACGACCGAGGATCCGACCGCGGGATTCCGCCCCGACACCGGCAAGATCACGACCTATCGTTCGCCCGGCGGTGCCGGCATCCGCCTCGACGGTGGAACCGTGAATCCCGGTGCCCAGATCAGCCCGCACTTCGACTCGATGCTCGCGAAGCTGACCTGCCGCGCCCGTGACTACCCGTCGGCGGTCGCACGCTCCCGACGCGCCCTCGCGGAGTTCCGCATCCGCGGCGTGTCGACGAACATCTCGTTCCTGCAGGCCGTGCTCGACGACCCGGCGTTCATCGCGGGCGACCTCAGCACATCGTTCATCGACGAACGCCCGCAGCTGCTCCGCGGTCGCGTGTCGAAGGACCGCGGCACGAAGATCCTGAACTGGCTCGCCGACGTCACGGTGAACCAGCCGAACGGGCAGGCGCCCACCACCGTCAGCCCGGTCGAGAAGCTGCCCCCGATCGACCTCGCGGCGCCCGCACCCGCCGGCTCGCGCCAGCAGCTGCTCGAGCTCGGCCCGACGGCGTTCGCGGCCGCGCTCCGCGCGCAGACCCCGCTCGCCGTCACCGACACGACCTTCCGCGACGCGCACCAGTCGCTGCTGGCGACCCGGGTTCGCACGAAAGACCTCGTCGCCGTCGCACCGTATGTCGCGCGCATGACCCCGCAGCTCCTCTCGGTCGAGGCCTGGGGCGGCGCGACCTACGATGTCGCGCTGCGGTTCCTCGGCGAAGACCCCTGGGAGCGGCTCGCAGCGCTCCGTGAAGCGCTGCCGAACATCAACATCCAGATGCTGCTCCGCGGTCGCAACACGGTCGGCTACACGCCGTACCCCACCGAGGTGACCGACGCGTTCGTGCGCGAGGCCGCCGCGACGGGCGTCGACATCTTCCGTATCTTCGACGCGCTGAACGACGTCGACCAGATGCGCCCGGCGATCGAGTCGGTGCTCGCGACCGGCACCGCGGTCGCCGAGGTGGCCCTCTGCTACACGGGCGACCTGCTCGACCCGGCAGAAGACCTGTACACGCTCGACTACTACCTGGGCCTCGCCGACGAGATCGTCGCCGCGGGTGCGCACATCCTCGCCATCAAGGACATGGCGGGCCTCCTGCGCCCGGCTGCTGCCGAGAAGCTCGTGTCGGCGCTCCGCGAGCGCTTCGACCTGCCCGTGCACCTGCACACGCACGACACCGCGGGCGGCCAGCTCGCGACGCTGCTCGCCGCGAGCCGCGCCGGCGTCGACGCGGTCGACGTCGCGAGCGCGCCCATGGCCGGCACCACGAGCCAGCCGTCGGCATCGTCGCTCGTCGCGGCCCTCGCGCACACCGATCGCGACACCGGCATCTCGCTGCAGGCCGTCTCCGACCTCGAGCCGTACTGGGAGGCCGTGCGTCGCGTCTACAAGCCGTTCGAGTCGGGGCTGCCCGGCCCCACGGGCCGCGTGTACCACCACGAGATCCCGGGCGGCCAGCTTTCGAACCTGCGCCAGCAGGCCATCGCACTCGGCCTCGCCGACGACTTCGAGCTCATCGAGGACATGTACGCCGCGGCCGACAAGATCCTCGGTCGCGTGCCGAAGGTGACGCCGTCGTCCAAGGTCGTCGGCGACCTCGCGCTGCACCTGGCCGCGGTGCGCGCCGATCCGGCCGACTTCGAGGCGAACCCCGAGAAGTACGACGTTCCCGACTCGGTCATCGGCTTCATGGCGGGCGAGCTCGGCGACCTGCCCGGCGGCTGGCCCGAGCCGTTCCGCACCAAGGTGCTGGCCGGCCGCGACGTGCGCACCGGCGTCACCGAGCTGACCGCCGAGCAGATCGCCGCACTCGAGGGCGACAGCACGACGCGTCGTGCGATGCTCAACAACCTGCTCTTCCCGGCGCCGACCCGACAGTTCGAGCAGATCCGCGAGCTCTTCGGCGACCTCTCGGTCGTCGACACCATCGACTACCTCTACGGACTCCGACAGGGTTCGGAGCACGTGGTCGAGATCGACCGCGGCGTGCGGCTGTACGCCGGGCTCGAGGCCATCGGCGAGGCCGACGACAAGGGCATGCGCACGGTCATGACCATCCTGAACGGTCAACTGAGGCCGGTGTTCGTGCGCGACCGCAGCATCGAGGTCGACTCGCGCGCGGCCGAGAAGGCGGATGCCACGCAGCCGGGCCACATCGCAGCGCCGTTCTCCGGCGTGGTCACCCTGCAGGTCGAGCCGGGCGCCGAGATCGCCGTCGGTCAGAGCGTCGCGTCGATCGAGGCGATGAAGATGGAGGCGGCGATCACGTCGCCGGTCGCCGGTGTGCTCGAGCGCGTCGCCATCCCGAAGACGCAGCAGGTCGAGGCCGGCGACCTCCTCGTCGTCGTTCGTCCGCTGTAGGCTGAGCGTGAGCTCTCGGTAACGTGGGCTCACGTTCGCACTGAGGAGGGGTTATCGGTGGCAGACAACAGGGGAGACGATCACTCGGCGTCCAGGCGCTCGGGTGGCCGCACTGCGGCGATCGATCGGTCCGCGCAAGACGCGTCGAACGGGGCGCACTCGGCGGCGACGATTCCCGACAGCCTGAACATCCGCGTCGACCTTCCGCCGTCGCCGAGACCCGTCATGCCCGACGACGAGGTGGCCGTGGCCATCGACGACGTCGCGGTCGATCCCGGTGGGCTCGTCGCGGGTCCGACCACCACGTCGGTCGAGGTCATCACTCCGGCTCTCGCGGGCGCGTCCGCCCGATCCGGAGCCCACGCCGATCCGTCGCCGTACGGCGCGCTGCTCGCGGCCGACGCCTCGAGGCTCCGGCGTGAGCGGGTCAGCACCGACACCGGCAGCCACGTGGCGATCGTCGACGTGCCGACGGATGCCGCGACGCCCGCCGAGGTTCCCGAGACGTCCGAATCCCTCACCGCCGACCGGCTCATCGACCTCAACCGCACGACGCGACCGGCGCCGCACGGCGGCTTCAACCGGTTCGTCTACGAGGCGTCGCTGCACCTGGTCAACCTGGGCGACTCGGCCAAGGCCCGCGCCTACAAAGAACTGAGCGCCCGCATCCAGCGCCGCTTCGACGGCGGTGCACGTTTCGTGCCGGTGCTGACCCGCAAGGGCGGGGTCGGCAAGACCACGATCACGACCCTGCTCGGCATGGCCCTCGCCGACGCGCGCGACGACCGCATCATCGCGATCGACGCGAACCCCGACCGCGGCACACTGGCGGAGCGGGTCGACCGCCAGACCCGCGAGACCGTGCGCGACGTCGTCACGCGCGCGTCCTCCATCGGCGGGTACACCGATTTCTCGGCGTTCGTCTCGCGCGACGAGACCCGCCTCGACATCCTCGCCTCCGACACCGACCCGACGCTGTCCGAAGCGTTCAACGACGACGACTACAACGTCGTCGCCGGGCTGGCAGCCCGTTACTACTCGCTCGTGCTCACCGACTGCGGCACCGGCATCGTCCACTCCGTCATGCGCGCGACCCTGCAGCGAGCCGATTCGATCGTGATCGTCTCGGGCGGCAGCGTCGACGAGGCCCGACTCGCCTCCGAGACCCTCACGTGGCTCGAGGCGAACGGCTTCGGCGAACTCGTGCGCAACGCCATCGTCGCGATCAACCTCGCGACGCAGGGCACGCACCTGGTCAAGGTCGACGAGATCGAAGCCCACTTCCAGTCGAGGGTCCGCGAGATCGTGCGCATCCCGTACGACCCCCAACTGGCCGCCGGATCCGTGGTGCACTGGGACGAACTCCGTCCCGTCACGCGCCACGCCGCACGCGAGCTCGCCGCGCTCGTCGTGGAGGGGCTGCCCGTCGACCGCGGCGGCCATTGAACGGAGCGGCTTTGCCGGAACGACCCATTCGCCTGTTCGGCGACCCAGTACTGAAGACCGTGTCAGCCCCCGTCGAACAGGTCGATGATCGCGTGCGCTCGCTCGTGACCGACCTGATCGACAGCGTGCGGGTGCCCGGCCGAGCCGGCGTCGCCGCGTCGCAGATCGGGGTCAACCTGCGGGTGTTCAGCTACAACGTCGACGGCGACGTCGGGTACATCATCAATCCCGTCGTCGTCGAGACATCCGGCGACCTCGAACTCATCGACGAGGGATGCCTCTCGGTGCCGGGTCTCTGGCAGAAGACCCCGCGCTACCCGTTCGCCCGGGTGCGCGGCATCGACCTCGACGGCAATGAGATCGAGCTCTCGGGCACCGGCCTCATGGCGCAGGCGTTGCAGCACGAGTGCGATCACCTCGACGGGCTCGTCTACCTCGACCGGCTCGAGAAGGACGAACGTCGTGCCGCGATGCGCGCGGTGCGCGAGTCGGACTGGTTCTGACCCGCACCGCGTTCGGTTCGGCCGCAGCGCGAACGACGAAGGGCCCCGCGGATGTCTCCGCGGGGCCCTTCGACGTCGGCTCGATCGTCAGCGGATGATCGAGTGCCCCTCGGTCGCGGGGGCGCCGGCGTACATGCCCTCGATCTGCGGCGCGAAGTCCTGCAGGATCACGTTGCGCTTGATGCTGAGCTTCGGCGTGAGGTGACCGCTCGCCTCGGTGAGCTCGCCCGGGAGGATCGCGAACTTGCGGATCGACTCGGCGCGCGACACGTGGTCGTTCGCGGTGTCGATCGCGCGCTGCACCTCGGCGAGCACGGCCGGGTTCAGAGCGGCCTCCTCGACCGTCATGGTCGCGTCTTCGCCGTTGTTGTTCAGCCACACCGGGAGCATCTCGGCGTCGAGCGTGATCAGGGCCGAGATGAACGGCTTCTGATCGCCGACGACGACGACCTGCCCGACGAGCGGGTTGGCCCGGATCGGGTCCTCGAGCATTGCGGGGGAGACGTTCTTGCCACCGGCGGTGACGATGATCTCCTTCTTGCGGCCCGTGATGGTGAGGAAGCCCTCGTCGTCGAACGAACCGAGGTCGCCGGTCTTGAACCACTCGCCGTCGAACGCCTCAGCGGTCGCCTCGGGGTTGTTCCAGTACTCCTTGAAGATGTCGATGCCCTTGATCTGGATCTCGCCGTCATCGGCGAGACGCACCGCGACGCCGGGAAGTGCGGGTCCGACGGTGCCGATCTTCGAGCGGGTCGTGAGGTTCACGGTCGCGGGCGCGGTGCTCTCGGTGAGGCCGTAGCCCTCGAGGATCGTGATGCCGAGCGAGTGGTAGAAGTGTCCGAGGCGCGGGCCGAGCGGTGCCGAACCGGAGACGGCGTACTTGACGTTGCCGCCCATGGCCGCGCGGAGCTTCGAGTAGACGAGCGTGTCGAAGAGCTTGAACTTCAGCTTCATGCCGAGCGGGATGCGGTCGCCGGCCTCCTTCGCGCTCGAGTAGGCGACCGCGGTCTCGGCTGCGGCACGGAAGATCTTGCCCTTGCCGCCGGCCTCGGCCTTCTGCTCCGAGACGTTGTAGACCTTCTCGAAGACGCGGGGCACCGCGAGGAGGAACGTCGGCTTGAAGCTCGCGAGCGAGGGAAGCAGCTGCTTGGTGTCGGCCTGGTGCCCGACGCGCACGCCCGCGTGCACGCTCAGCACCGCGATGAAGCGGGCGAACACGTGCGCGGTCGTGATGAACAGCAGGGTCGAAGCCCCGTTCGGGTCGGCCACGACGTCGGAGAGCGCCACGCCCGCGTTGCGGGAGAGCTCGACGAAGTTCGAGTGCGTGAGCACGCAGCCCTTCGGCTTGCCGGTCGAACCCGACGTGTAGATGAGGGTCGCGATGTCGGAGCCGACGGCGAGGTTGCGGCGACGCTCGATCTCCTCATCGGGCACGTCGACACCTGCGGCGACGAGCTTGTCGAGGTCTCCGAGGTCGATCTGCCACGTGCTGCGGATCTCGGGGAGGTCGGGGTGCACCTCGTCGAAGCGCGTGAAGTGGTCGGCGGTCTCGAGGATCGCGGCGATCGCGCCCGAGTCGCTGAGGCTCCACCGCACCTGCGCGGGGGAGTTCGTCTCGTAGACGGGCACGAGGATGCCGCCGGCGAACCACATCGCGAAATCGATGAGGGTCCACTCGTAGCGCACCTTGCTCATGAGGCCGACCTTGTCGCCCGGCTGGATGCCGGCGGCGACGAACCCCTTGGCGAGGGCGATGACCTGGTCGTAGAACTCGCGGGTCGTCACGGGCGACCAGCCGCCGTCGGCGGTCGGCAGCGAGAAGAGGACGGAGTCTGGAGTCGCCGCGACACGCTGGACCAGCAGGTCCGTCGTGTTCGCTTCGGGATCGGCGGGGACGACAGCGGGGGTTTCGAACTGAATCACGGTAGCTCCTTCGGCACCGGGGTCGAACGGGGGGCTCCCGGGCCGCTGTAGGGGAGACGTCCCGGTCCATTACACTCTAGTGGTTGCCCTCGGATCCCAGTGCCCGGGCGGCGCGCAACCCTCCCACGGCAGCCCAACGGAAAGGCGATCCACCGTGCACGCGATCGGCATCGACATCGGCGGAACCAAGATCGCGGGAGCGGTCGTCGACGAGGCCGGAGGCATCGTCCGCAGCGAACGTGTTCCTACGCCAGCCGGCGATTCGCAGTTGCTCGAAGACGCGGTCGTCGAGATGATCCGCACGCTCTCCGACGGTGCGGCCGACGACGTGGTCGTCGGCGTGGCGGCTGCGGGGTTCATCGACGCCGCGCAGTCGACCGTCTACTACGCGCCGAACATCGACTGGCGCAACGAGCCGTTCCGCGCCAAGCTCGAGGCCCGCGTGGGCGCGACCGTGGTGGTCGACAACGACGCGAATGCCGCCGGCTGGGCCGAGTTCAGGTTCGGCGCGGGCCGCATGGTGAGCGACATGGTCATGCTCACGATCGGCACGGGCGTCGGCGGCGCGATCGTCGCCGGCGATCGGCTGTTCCGCGGCGGGTTCGGCGCCGGAGCCGAGCTCGGCCACCTCAGGGTCGTGCCGGGCGGCCTTCCGTGCGGCTGCGGCCAGCGCGGCTGCATCGAGATGTACGGCTCGGGTCGCGCACTGCTGCGCATGGCCAACGAGATCGCGGATGCCGGTGGCATCGGCCTGCAGCTGGCTCGCGCCCGCGAGGCGAGCGGTGCACTCGACGGCGGCATCGTCGGCAAGATGATCGAAGCCGAGGACCCGGGCGCGATCGCCGCGCTCCGACAGCTCGGGCATTGGCTCGGCGAGGCCTCGGCGTCGATCTCGGCCGTGCTCGACCCGCAGCGCTTCGTCTTCGGCGGCGGCGTCGCCGCGGCGGGCGAGCTGCTCCTCGGCCCGATCCGCGAGGCGTACCTCGAGCACCTTCCCGCCCGCGGGTACCACCCCGAGCCGGACTTCGTCATCGCCGAGCTCGTCAACGACGCGGGCGTGGTCGGCGCCGCGGATCTCGCGCGCGTCTGGGCGGCCGAGCACGCCTGACGCGCTCCGGCGATAGGGTTGACCCGGCGAGCGGAAGGAGCGACAGCGCGGTGTTCTACTGGATCATGAAGCACATCGTGGTCGGACCGATCCTCCTCGCGATCTTCCGGCCCTGGGTCGTCGGCCTCGAGAACATCCCGAAGCAGGGGGCCGTGGTGCTCGCCAGCAACCACCTCTCCTTCATCGACTCGATCTTCCTGCCGCTCATCGTCGATCGTCCGGTCGTGTTCCTCGCCAAGAGCGAGTACTTCACGGGCAAGGGGCTCAAGGGCTGGGCGACGAAGATGTTCTTCCAGGCCGCCGGACAGCTCCCGATCGACCGGTCGGGCGGCAAGGCGTCCGAGGCCTCGCTCGCCACCGGACTCCGCGTGTTGGGCGGCGGCGGCATCCTCGGCATCTATCCCGAGGGCACGCGCAGCCCCGACGCCCGCCTGTACCGCGGCCGCACCGGTGTCGCGCGCATGGTGCTCGAGGCGGGCGTGCCGGTCGTCCCGGTGGCGATGATCGACACCGAGAAGGTCATGCCCATTGGCACCCGCCTTCCGAAGGTCCGCCGCATCGGCATCATCATCGGCGAGCCGATCGACTTCACGCGCTTCGAGGGCCTCGAGGGCGATCGCTTCGTCCTGAGGTCGGTCACCGACGAACTCGTGCACTCGCTCCGCGCCCTGAGCGGGCAGGACTACGTCGACGTCTACGCGAGTTCCGTGCGGGAGCAACGCGCCGCGCAATCGGGGTAGTCTCGAAAGGTGTGGCGCGCTCGCGCCCCCGATCTCAAGTCACCGGCGCCCCGCGCCCCGAAACCCCTCAGGACATATCCGTGGTACAGCTCGTCGAGCCCGTCGTCAATGCAGATCCTTCCGTGATCGACGGCCTCGACTATTGGCGCACCCTGCCGATCAAGCAGCAGCCGCAGTGGCCCGACGCCGCAGCGGCGGCCGCGGCATCCGCCGAGCTGGCCACGCTGCCGCCCCTGGTGTTCGCGGGCGAGGTCGACAACCTGCGCGACCGGCTCGCCGCCGCGTCGCGCGGCGAGGCCTTCCTGCTGCAGGGCGGCGACTGCGCCGAGACCTTCGCGGGCGCCACGGCCGACCAGATCCGCAACCGGGTCAAGACCGTGCTGCAGATGGCCGTCGTGCTCACGTACGGCGCCTCGATGCCCGTCGTGAAGATGGGCCGCATGGCCGGGCAGTTCGCCAAGCCCCGCTCGAGCGACACCGAGACCCGCGGCGACGTCACGCTGCCCGCCTACCGCGGCGACATCGTGAACGGCTACGACTTCACGCCCGAGTCGCGCAACGCCGACCCGGCGCGGCTCGTGCGCGGCTACCACATGGCCGCGTCGACGCTGAACCTCATCCGGGCATTCACGCAGGGCGGGTTCGCCGACCTGCGGCAGGTGCACTCGTGGAACCAGGGCTTCGCCGCGAACCCCGCGAACGCCCGCTACGAGACCATGGCGCGCGACATCGATCGTGCCGTCCGGTTCATGGACGCCTGCGGTGCCGACTTCGAGGCGCTGAAGCACACCGAGTTCTACACGGGCCACGAGGGCCTGCTGATGGACTACGAGCGCCCGATGACGCGCATCGACTCCCGCACGGGCACGCCGTACGACACGTCGGCGCACTTCATCTGGATCGGCGAGCGCACGCGCGAGCTCGATGGCGCGCACGTCGACTTCCTGTCGCGGGTGCGCAACCCGATCGGCGTGAAGCTCGGCCCGACCACGTCGCCCGAGACCATGCTGGAGCTCATCGACAAGCTCGACCCGAACCGCGAGCCCGGCCGGCTCACCTTCATCACCCGGATGGGCGCATCGAAGATCCGCGACGGGCTGCCGCCCCTGCTCGAGGCCGTCAAGGCCAGCGACGCCACGCCGCTCTGGGTCACCGACCCGATGCACGGCAACGGCATCACCACGCCGAACGGCTACAAGACACGTCGCTTCGACGATGTGGTCGACGAGGTCAAGGGCTTCTTCGAGGCGCACCGCGCAGCGGGCACGTTCCCGGGCGGCATCCACGTCGAGCTCACGGGCGACGACGTCACGGAATGCCTCGGAGGCTCCGAGCACCTCGACGAGGCCTCGCTCGCGACCCGGTACGAGTCGCTCTGCGACCCGCGACTGAACCACATGCAGTCGCTCGAGCTGGCCTTCCTCGTGGCCGAGGAGCTCTCGGCCCGCTGATCCATCCGCGCGCGCGGCATCCGTTCTCGATGAGCGGATGCCGCGCTTCTGCGTTGCGCGCCGGTGCGCGCAGGTGAGGTCGCGACCGTTCGACGGGGAGCCGAGCCGCGGATCAGGAGACCCGCGTCAGAGCGTGAGCTGACCGACGACGGTGATCGTCGAGCCGCGCGGTGCCTGCGCGGCCCCGGCGGGATCCGTCGAGGTCACCTTGGCGAAGTCGAGGAACACGTCGGGCAGGCTGTAGCTGACCTCGAATTCCGCGGCCTCGAGCGCGGCGATGGCGTCGCGCATGGACTGGCCGACCACGTCGGGGACCGCGACGAGGTCGGGCCCCTTCGAGACGGTGAGCATGACCTTCGAGCCCGGCACCATCGGGTCGTCGGCCCAGTCGGCCGTCTTCACGTGGTCCTTCGGCACCTCGTTGTCGAACACCGGTTCGGCGTACTCGACCGTCAGGCCGGCCGCCTTCAACTCGGCCTCCGCGTCGGTCGCGAGCTTGCCCTCGACCGGGGGCACGGCACCGACGGAGACGACGAGGCTCAGCTTGCCGCGCTCCGCGTACTGGTCGGGAACGGGGGAGCCGTCGGCGGCCAGCACCGCGATGACCGAGCCGGAGGGGACATCGGCCGAGAACTGCTCCACCGACTTCGCGTTCACCGTGAACGCCGAGAGCTGGGTTCTGGCATCGGCCTCGGCAGCACCGACGACCTGCGGGACGGCGATGATCGCCGGACCGGTGGAGATGTACATCGTGAGCGCCGACCCGCGCTGTGCTTGCTCGCCCGGCGCGGGATCGCTGCCCGACACCAGTCCATCGGCGACCTCGGGGTCGGAGCGTTGCGCATCGGTGACCTCGAAGCCCGCATCGACGAGGGCGGCACGAGCGTCGTCGGGGGTCTCGTTCACGATCTGGGGCACGGTCGCGTAGGAGCCGGGGCCGGCGCCGAAGTACCATCCGGTGCCCGCGGCGAGGCCGGTGAGCAGCAGCACGAGTGCGAGGATCCAGTAGCCGCGTCGGCGGCGGTGCGCCGCCGCAGTGGTGAGCGCCGCAGCGTCGGGGCCGTCGCCGTCGGCATCCGACGGGGGGAACGACGGGGACGGCACGGGCGTCGGCGCGAGCGCGGTGCCCGTGAGCACCGTGGTCGCCGCCGTCGAGGCGCCGACCGGAGCGGGTGCCGCGAGGAAGCCGCCGGTGAGCACCGAGGTGGCCTGCGTCGTGTTCATGCGACCGCCGCGGATCTCGGGTTCGATCTGCCGGAGCCGGTCGAGCATCTCCTTCGCGTCGCGAGGCCTCGCGTCGGGGTCGCGCGACGTCGACCACAGCACGAGCTCGTCGAGCTCGACCGGGACCGACGGGTTCTTGGTGCTCGGCATCGGCACCTGGTCGTTCGCGTGCTGGTACGCGATCGCCATCGGTGCCTCGCCGACGTAGGGCTGCTCGCCCGTGAGCATCTCGTAGACCATGATGCCGACGGCGTAGATGTCGCTGCGGGCATCGGCGATGCCGCGGGTCACGAGCTCGGGGGAGAGGTAGGCGATCGTGCCGAGCAGCGCCTGCCCGGTCGCGGTGTTCGCGCTGGCTGCGCGCGCGAGGCCGAAGTCGCCGAGCTTGATGCGGCCGTCGTCGGCGAGCAGCACGTTCTCGGGCTTGAGGTCGCGGTGAACGATGCCGGCCTTGTGCGCGGCCGCGAGGCCGGCGAGCACGGCGTCGAGGATATCGACGGTCTGCTCCGGCGTGAGGCGCTTGTAGTCCTTGAGGAGGTCGCGCAGGGTGATGCCCGGCAGGTATTCCATGACGAGGTACGCCATGTCGGAGTCCTGGCCCTGGTCGAAGACGTTCACGACGTTCGGGTGCGCCAGGCGTGCGGCCGAGCGGGCCTCCTGCACGAAGCGGGTCTTGAACGTGTTGTCGTCGGCGAGGTGCCCGTGCATGATCTTGATCGCGACCCGGCGCTCGAGGCGCAGGTCGGTCGCGAGGTACACCGTGGCCATGCCGCCGCGCGCGATCCGCGAGCGCACCTGGTACCGGCCGTCGATGAGACGGCCGATCATCGGGTCGACGGGCGCAGTGGTCACCAGAGAAGTGTACGAAGTCGTTCATGCCGATGGCCGACTACACACCGTGCACGCTGGGATCGGAATCGCTTCGTGATGCGACCGGTGGTCGCGGGTCAGCCGAGTTCTGCGATCCAGACCCGTGCCGCCGTCTCCCACTTCGCGTAGTGATCGGGGTGCGCGGAGTGCTGCACGGCCTGCGCCGCGGCCGAGACCGGCATGGACTCCCAGCCGTCGACGTCGAGCAGGCCCGGTGCACGGCCCGCGTTGGGCCCGCCGGGCCCCCCGTAGAACGAGCGCGCCGCGTGCGCGGGGTCGGAGACCTCCTCCACCGTTCCCCAGCCCTGACTCGGCCGCTGCTGGAAGAGCCCGAGCGAGTCGCGGTCGCCGGTGTCGAGGTCGCGGAGCCCGGACTCCTGCGCCGCGGCGACGAGCGCCACCACGATGCCCGCATCGGACACTCCGATCGACCGGCCGACATCGATGACGAGCTGCGCGTTGGCGCGCATCTCGTCGGTGAGCGTTGCCGGGCGGTCGGGCTCGGGCGCTGCGGGTTCCGCCGGCGCGGCGGGCTCCACCTGTGCGACGGGTTCCGCGGTCACGGCTTCGGCGGCGGCGGGCTCGGGCGCGGCCGGCGGCGGCACGGCCGGGGGAGCGGCGGTCGCCGCGGCATCCGGCGCTCCACCGGTACCTGGCAGCACGATCGACTCGCCGGGGAAGATCAGGCTCGACGCGCTCAGGCCGTTGGCGCTCAGCACATCGCTCGCCCGAAGGCCGTACTGCTCGGCGATCCCGCTCACGGTGTCGCCCGCGACGACGGTGTGGCGACGGATGTCGGTGGCCGCCGTGGGTGGAGGCGCGACGGGCACCGAGCCGCCAGGCAGCGCCAGCCGTTGGCCCGGGAAGATGAGACTCGACCATCCGAGTCCGTTCGCGGCGAGCACCTCGGCCGTCGCGAGTCCGTAGCGTTCGGCGATCCCGCTCACGGTGTCGCCCTCGGCGACGACGACCTCTGCCGGCGGGGCGACCGCCGCGACCGCCGCCGTGCGGCGCACCTCGGTGTTCGCAGCCTTGGCCTTCGCGAGCCGCTTCGCGGTGTGCGGGGCCGCCACGGCCGGCTGCACGACGCCGAGGGTCACGGCGAGCGTGCCCACGATCGCGATCGGCAGGGTCAGCAGGCGACGGATGCCGCGTGGCCGCCGTTCGCGCGCGAGTTCGCGCCTGGTCGTCGGTGCCGACGTCTCGGCCGGCGTCTCGCCGTTCGTCATGCTGCCCCCTCGACCGACCCCCATCGGTTCTGTGCGTCACCGTTCCACAGCGGACCGGAGGAGTCAACGACATGCGCGCGTGTCACCGGGAGTGGCCCGATGCGACGTCGGCGGGTGCCTCCGCGCGGTGCTCCGCAAGCTCGGACGGGTACCTTCCGAGACCGCGCGCTGGCTAGGCTGGAGGCGTGACCGATGCGACTGCGCCCGATTCGACCGCGACCGAATGGCTGACCGTTCCCGACCTCGTCGAGCTCTTCGGCTCGACCCCCAGCCGGGTGCGTCGCCTGATCGACGATCGTCATCTGCTCGCCGCCCGCTTCGACGGCGTGCTCAAGGTGCCCGCGGTCTTCATCCGCGACGGCCACCCGTTGCCCGAGCTGCACGGCACGATCGTGGTGCTCGGCGATGGCGGGTTCAGCGACGCCGAGGCGCTGGAGTGGCTCCTGAACGAAGACGAGAGTCTCGGCGTCAGCCCGATCACGGCCCTGCTGGCCGGTCGCAAGGCCGAGGTCAGGCGCGTCGCGCAGGCGCTGGCCTGATCGACCGCCACCTGATCGACGGCCGGGACGCGGCCTCCGGCCGGCCCCGCCCGAATGCGATCAGCTGCTGCGGCGGCTGACCGTCGTCGCGAGCGCGGCGAGTTCGGAGCGTGCAGGCGAGCTCAGCGGCGCGTCGGCGAGGGCGGCGAGCGCACGCCCGACCTCGGCCGCGATGATCGTCTCGACCTCGTCGACGGCGCCCGAGTCGCCGATGGTCCGCTGCAGCATCCGGATCTGCTCGTCGGTGAGCTCGGGGTCGCCGAGCAACTCGTCGAGCAGGTTGCGGGGGCCGGCCGCCAGGCGTTCCCTGGCGATCGCGACGAGCATGGTGCGCTTGCCCTCGCGCAGGTCGTCGCCGCTCGGCTTGCCCGTGACGGCCGGGTCTCCGTAGACGCCGAGGAGATCGTCGCGCAGCTGGTACGCCATGCCGAGCGGGAGCCCGAAGTCGCGGAGGGACCGGATCTGCGCCGGTGTGCCGCCGGCGATGAGCCCGCCGAGGGCGAGCGGCGACTCGACGGAGTACTTCGCGGCCTTGTACGTGATCACGCGCTCGGCGATCTGCCGCTGCTCGTCATCGGGCTTCGTGCGCCACGACTGCTCGGCCAGGATGTCGAGATACTGGCCGGCCGTCACCTCGGTGCGCATGCGCATGAACTCGGCACGCGCCGCGCGAGCGGCGGCCCGGTCGCTCAGAGTGTCGAGCCCTTCGTCGAGCAGTTCGTCGCTCCAGCCGAGGAGGAGGTCGCCGAGCAGGATCGCCGACGCCCGGCCGAACTCGTCGCTGCTGCGCAGCCAGCCCGCATCGGCGTGCATCCGCTCGAACAGGCGGTGCGCGGCCGGTGCCCCACGACGCGTGTCGGAGTTGTCGATGATGTCGTCGTGCACGAGCGCCGCGGCGTGGAAGACCTCGAGCGCCGAGGCCGCCGACACGATCGGGAAGGTGTCGCGCTCGGCGTCGTCGCCGAACGGGTCGAATCCGCTTCCGCCGACGGACTCCCAGCCCCAATAGCAGAACAGGGCCCGGAAGCGCTTGCCTCCGCTGAGAAAGCGCCTTGAGAAGTCGTCGAGCGGCTCCAGCTCGGGTGCGATCGAGCGGAGAATGGTGCTGCGGTCATCGAGGAACCCATCGATGCGCGTTTGAACCAGATCGACCAGTCGAGAACCTTGAGCCACTCGCCTAGCCTAGCGAGGCCGGGCGGCGCTAGAATGGGCACGGATGCGTCGGTCCCGAGCCTGAGGGGAAAGAGATGCCGCTTTCAGAGCAGGAGCAACGTCTTCTCGAGGAGATGGAGCGGAACCTCTACCGCAATGATGCGGACTTCGTGCATGCGGTCGGAGGTGGTCATGGGCGACGCCCGAACTACCGGGCGATCGTGCTCGGTGTTCTGCTCGCCGTGATCGGCGCCGGCGCCCTCATCGCGGGAGTGGCGCTGCAGATGCTCATCGTCGGCATCCTCGGCTTCGCCATGATGTTCGCGGGCGTGCTCGTCGCGATCACGCCGGGCAAACGAGGTGCGTCCGCTCCGGCTCCCGAAGAGGGTGCGCCGTCGACCGGCAAGACGCAGGGCCAGCAGTCCGCCGGCTTCATGGACCGCCTCAACGAGCGTTGGGACCGTCGCCAGGAGCGCGGCGACTAGGCCCTCCACCACCCTCCACCGTTGAACGGGTCGATCCTCCGGATCGGCCCGTTTCGTCGTTTCCGGGCTCCCGGCACGTCGAGTCGGCGGTTCTGCGGCTGATCCGAGACCTCGATGGCGAGGACGGTGCGGCCGCCTCGGCGCGCGCACGCGGCATCCGACGATCGGAATGCCGTCGTTGCTCCCCGTTGCGCTCGAATCCCTCCACACCCCTCCACGCCGTGAATGCCCGTCTTTCCAGGGCAGTTCTGCTGCTGTTCCATACCGATCGGCCGCATGTCGTTGTTTCGGGGATGAGAGTGGAGTAAAGTGGGGGCACCTGGATCCTGGTCGGAGGAAAGGGGGTGGTGCGGTGTTCCTCGGGACCTACGAGCCCAAGCTCGATGAGAAGGGCCGCGTCATTCTTCCGGCCAAATTCCGGGACGAACTGTCGACCGGTCTCGTGCTCACGCGCGGGCAGGAACGCTGCATCTACGTGTTCAGCGCCAGGGAGTTCGAGCAGATGAACGAGAAGATCCGCCAAGCCCCGGTGACGAGCAAGCAGGCGCGCGACTACATGCGCGTCTTCCTCTCGGGGGCCTCCGCGGAGACGCCCGACAAGCAGCACCGGATCACGGTCCCTGCAACGCTCCGCAGCTATGCGGGGCTCGGTCGAGACCTCACGGTCATCGGTGCCGGCAGCAGGGTCGAGATCTGGGATGCCACGGCCTGGCAGACCTACCTCGCCGAACAGGAGGCGGCCTTCGCAGAGACGGCGGAGGAGGTGATCCCGGGGCTCTTCTAGCTCGACGGGTTGCGACTCCCAGCCGTACGCGCCTGCTGCACTTCCCCGCAACAGGACGAACGGATGGGCATCGGAATCCGTCGGACACGATCCCGGAGGCATCATGGACATCGAACGCATCCACACACCGGTCATGCTCGAGCGCACGCTCGAACTCCTCGAACCCGCGCTGCGGCGCGACGGCGCGGTCGTCGTCGACGCCACGCTGGGCATGGGCGGCCACACGGCGGCGATGCTCGAGCGGTTCCCGTCGCTGACGGTCATCGGACTCGACCGCGACACCGATGCGCTCGGGATCGCCCGCGAGCGGCTCGCGCGCTTCGGCGACCGCGCCCGCTTCGTGCACACGGTCTACGACGGCATCCTCGAGGCGATCGGCTCCGAGGGATACGACGAGGTCGACGCGGTGCTCTTCGACCTCGGCGTCTCGTCGCTGCAGCTCGACCGCGCCGAGCGCGGATTCGCGTATTCCAAGGACGCGCCCCTCGACATGCGCATGGACGGCACGACCGGGCGCACCGCGGCCGACATCATCGCGACGTACAGCGAGTCCGAGCTGAGGCACATCTTCCAGGACTTCGGCGAGGAGAAGCTCTCGGCGCGATACGCGAAGGCGATCGTGAAGGCTCGCGAGACCCAGCCGATCCTGCGATCGGCCGAACTCGTGTCGATCATCCACGACGCGACCCCGGTTGCCGTGCAGCGGCAGGGTCACCCGGCCAAGCGCGTCTTCCAGGCGCTGCGCATCGAGGTCAACGAGGAGCTCTCGGTGCTCCAGCGGGCGATGCCCGCCGCCCTCGAGGGGCTGAACGTCGGCGGCCGCATCGTCGTGCTCGCCTACCAGTCACTCGAGGACCGCATCGTCAAGCGCGTGCTGCAGGCCGCCTCCACGTCGTCGGCTCCGGCCGACCTGCCGATGGAACTGCCCGAGCACCGCCCGCAGTTCAAGCTGCTCGTGCGCGGCGCCGAACTCGCGAGCGAGGCCGAACAGGTCGAGAACCCGCGGGCGAAGCCCGTGCGGCTGCGCGCCGCCGAACGCGTGAGGAGGGCGACATGAGCGCACTTCCCGCGCAGAGCGCACTCGCACCCGCACAGATCCGTCGTCGCGCGTGGATCCCCGAGATCCTCCGCCCGGCGCCCGACCGCGCCGCGCGGTCGAAGCCCCGCCTCGCGTACGCGGTCATCGCCGTCAGCGGCGTCGTGGCGATCGCGATCGCACAGCTCATGCTGTCGATCGCCGTCACGCAGGGCGCCTACGAGATCGACGGCTACGAACTCAGCCAGGCCAAGCTCTCCCGGCAGCAGCAGACCCTCTCCGAGGACCTCGACCGGGTGCAGTCCCCGCAGTACCTCGCGAAGAACGCCGAGGCGCTCGGCATGGTTCCCAACACGAACCCCGTGTTCCTGCGGCTCAGCGACGGCGCGGTGCTCGGGCAGCCGACCGCCGCGAGCGGGGGAGCCGCGGCATCCGCTGCCCTGGTTCCGAATGTGCTGATCGGCGGCGTGCCGCTCGTGACCGAGCAGCCCTCGGGGCAGACTGCACCTGTGGGCGGTCAGGGGGCCGGCCTCGGAGGAGCGGCTGCAGATCCGGCCGTACCGGCCGCACCGGCGCCGCCGCCCGTCAGCGGTTCGCTGCCGACGCCCACCACCCATTGACCTGCAGAGCCGCCAGAGGAGGATCCAGGTGAACCGCATCAGCCGTCACCCGATGCGGAGGATCCTCGCGGCAGGAGTCGTGCTCGTCGTGCTCGTCGCGCTCTTCGTGGTGCGCCTCGTCGACATCCAGGTCGTGCGCGCCGCGGCGCTCAACGAGCAGGCCGACGAGGTGCGCTCGACCGATCCGATTCCGGTGTACGGCACGCGCGGCGAGATCGTCGACCGAAACGGCATCGTGCTCGCCGACAGCGTCATGCGCTACGACGTCGCCCTCTCGCCGAAGAACGCGAAGAAGGGGCCGATCGAGCGCGAGCAACCCGACCCCGGCGATCCAGGGAAGACGGTCAGGGTCAAGGTTCCGCTCGAGCAGACCGCGGCCGAGCTCGGCGCGATCGTCGGGCTCACCGGCGACCAGGTCCTCGGCATCGTCGCGGCCGAGCTCGCCGACGATCCCGACTCCGATTTCGCGTACGTCGCGAAGCTCGTCGATGTCGACACCTACGAGAAGATCCGGGCCCTCGACATCCCGTGGGTCGTGCAGTACCCGCACCCGAGCCGCAGCTACCCGAACGGCGCGGTCGGCGGCAACCTGCTCGGCTGGGTCGGCGAGGACGGCGCGGCGCAGGCCGGCCTCGAGCTGGGTCAGGATGCCTGCCTCGCGAGCGAGGACGGGGAGGTCACGTACATCCCGAGCCTGCAGGACTGGGTCGAGATCCCCGGCACCGAGGTCGTGCACAAGCAGGCGAGGAACGGCGGCAAGCTGCAGTTGACCATCGACTCCGACCTGCAGTGGGAGGTGCAGCGCATCGCCGAGGCGCAGCGACTCGCGGTCGGTGCGGAATGGGCGACCGTCACGGTCATGGAGGCCAAGACCGGCAAGCTGCTCGCCGTCGCCGACGTGCCCACCGTCGACCCGAACGACCCCGCTGCGACGGACTCGGGCGATCGAGGCTCGCGCACGTTCACGGCGCCGTTCGAGCCCGGGTCGACGTTCAAGGCCGTGACCGCCGCATCCGTCGAGGACGCGGGCAAGGCGAACCCGCTCAGTCAGATCGTCGCCGGGTACCGCTACAAGGTCGGCGGGGCCGACGTCAACGACAGCTTCTACCACGACGACACGCGGTACACCCTGACCGGGGTGCTCATCGACTCGTCGAACACGGGCATGTCGAAGTTCGGCGAGATGCTGACCGACCAGCAGCGGTTCGAGTACATGCAGAAGTTCGGCTTCGGCCGCGTGAGCGAGGTCGGCTTCCCGGCCGAGGCCTCCGGCGACCTGCACGGGGACCCGGCCGACTGGGACGACCAGACCCGCTACGCGACGATGTTCGGACAGGGCCTCACCACGACCGCGGTGCAGATCGCGAGCGCCTACCAGACCATCGCGAACGGGGGCGTGCGCATGCCCGTGCAACTCGTCGAGGGCTGCACCGGCGCCGACGGGAAGACCACCTCGCCCGAGGTCACGGGCACGCAGGTGATCAGCGAACAGGCCGCGCGTGAGACGAGCGAGATGCTCGAGAACGTGTACACGAAGGGCTGGCTCGCCAAGGACTGGAACATTCCCGGCTATCGCGTCGCCGCGAAGACCGGCACCGCACAGGTGCCCGACGGCAACGGCGGGTACCGCAAGGAGTACCTGGTCTCGGTCTCGGGCTTCGCGCCGGCCGACGACCCCGAGTTCGTCGTTTCGGTCAGCATCATGAATGCCGTTAAGATGAATTCGTCCGCCGCATCCGCTCCCGTGTTCCAACAGGTCATGAGCCAGGTGCTGAAGAAGTATCGGACGATTCCATCCGGCGCCGCGGCGCCTGACCTGCCAGAAACCTGGTGAGAAAGTTGGGTTCGTGACCGGATCGCCTCCCACGGCCCTCCGGCCTCAGCACCCCGCCCCCCGATCGCTTCGCGGACTGGCCGAGACGTTCGCGCTCGAAGTGCGCGGCGACCTGGGCGACCTCGAGGTCACGGGCGTCGTGCTGTCGTCGAACACCGTGCGCACCGGCGATCTCTACGTGGGCGTCCCCGGCCGCAACGCGCACGGCGCGCAGTACGCCGCCGCGGCTCGCGACGCCGGTGCGGTCGCCGTGCTGACGGATGCCGCGGGCGCGCTCCTCGCCGCCGACTCGGGCCTGCCCGTGCTCGTCGCCGACGACGCGCGCGCCACGCTCGGCGATGTCGCGGCGTGGATCCACCGCACCGACGAGAACCCGGCGACGCTGTTCGCGGTCACGGGCACGAACGGCAAGACGAGCGTCGTGTACCTGCTCTTCGGCATCCTGCGCCAGCTCGGCGTCGTCGCAGGACTCACCTCCACGGCCGAGCGACGCATCGGCGACGAGGCCGTCACGAGCTCGCTCACCACCCCCGAGGCGAGCGAGCTCCACGCCCTGCTCGCCCGCATGCGCGAGGTCGACGTGCGCGCGGTCGGCGTCGAGGTCTCGGCGCAGGCGCTCTCGCGCCACCGCGTCGACGGACTCGTGTTCGACGTCGCGGGGTTCACCAACCTCACCCACGACCACCTCGACGACTACGCGTCGATGGACGTCTACTACGAGGCGAAGCGCGACCTGTTCCAGCCCGAGCGCGCACGCCGCGGCGTGGTCACGGTCGACTCGGAGTGGGGACGACGTCTCGTCGAGGACTCGCGCATCCCGGTCACCACGCTCACGACGAAGCCCGACGTCGCGGCCGACTGGCGCCTGACGGTGACCGAGGAGCAGCCGACGTACACGGCGTTCCGTCTCGACGGCCCCGACGGCCGGAGCCTCGCGACCCGGGTGCCGCTGCTCGGCTGGTACATGGCCGCGAACGCGGCGCTCGCGATCGTCATGCTCGTCGAGGCGGGCTACGACCTCGAGCGCATCGGGGCGAGCCTCGGCGCCGACGGCATCGACGCGTACATCCCGGGCCGCGCCGAGCGCATCTCGGGCGAGCGCGGACCGACCGTCTACATCGACTACGGTCACAGCCCCGACGCCTTCCTGCAGACGCTCGACGCGATCCGTCGAACGACCACCGGGCGCGTGATCATGGTCTTCGGCGCCGACGGTGACCGCGACACGACGAAGCGCGCCGACATGGGCGCGATCGCCGCGCGCGGCGCCGATGTCGTCGTCATCACCGACTTCCACCCCCGATGGGAGGACCCCGCGGAGATCCGCGCGGCCCTCATCGAGGGCGCCAGAGCCGCGGTGCCAGACCGCGAGCTCCACGAGATCGCCGACCCGCGTGCCGCGTTCCGCGCTGCGCTCGCCCTCGCCGGCGACGGCGACTCGATCCTCTACGCCGGCCCGGGTCACGAGGACTATCACGAAGTGAAAGGCGTCAAGATCCCCTACTCAGCACGAGACGATGCGCGCGCCGCGCTCCGCGAAGCCGGGTGGCTCGCATGATCGCCCTCAGTCTCGACGAGATCGCCGCGGCCGTCGGCGGGTCGCTCCGCCTGCGTTCGACGGATGCGACGTCCGCGACGCTCGTCGACGGCACCGTCACCACCGACTCCCGTGAGATCGCCCCCGGCGACGTGTTCTTCGCCAAGCGCGGCGAGTTCGACGACGGCCACCGCTTCGCACCCGCTGCCGCCGACCAGGGCGCGGCGCTGCTCGTCGTCGAGCACGAACTCGACCTCGAGGTTCCGCAGATCGTCGTCGAGGACTCGGTCGTCGCGCTCGGTGCGCTCGCGACCGACGTCGTCGCGCGCGTGCGCGCCCACGGCGACCTGAAGATCGTCGGCGTCACGGGCTCGAACGGCAAGACGACGACGAAGAACCTGCTGCGCGCGGTGCTCGAGCACGTCGGGCCGACGGTGGCTGCCCGGGCGTCGTACAACAACGAGGTCGGCGGCCCGATCACGATGCTCGCGCTCGCGCACGACACGAAGTTCCTCGTGGCCGAGATGGGTGCCTCGGGCGTCGGCGAGATCGCGCGCCTCGTGCGCATGGCCCGTCCCGACATTGGCATCGTGCTGAAGGTCGGCCTCGCGCACGCCGGCGAGTTCGGCGGCATCGAGCAGACCGTTCGCGCGAAGTCCGAGATGGTCACCGACCTGCTGCCCACGGATGTCGCGGTGCTCAACCTCGACGACCCGCGGGTGGCGCCGATGGCCGGTCTCACCGAGGCCAGGGTCGTCACCTTCGGACTCGGCTCCGCCGCCGACGTGCGCGCCGACGACCTCGTCGTGCACGCCCGCGGCACCGAGTTCACCGTGCACGTGCCCGGCGGCGAATCCGCCCGCGTGCACTTCGGCGTGCTCGGCGAGCATCACGTGATGAATGCACTGGCGGCCGTCGCGGCATCCGTCGAACTGGGCGTGGCGCTGGCCGACGTCGTCGCGGCGCTCGAGCAGGTCACGCTGGCCGAGCGCTGGCGCATGCAGGTCATGGGCGGGCGCGACGACGTCACGGTCATCAACGACGCGTACAACGCCAGCCCCGACTCCATGAGCGCGGCGATCAAGACGCTCGCCCAGGTCAAGGCCCCGGGCACCCGGACCATCGCCGTCCTCGGCGAGATGAGCGAACTCGGGGAGTTCTCGGGCGAGGAGCACGACCGCATCGGCCTGCTCGCGGTGCGGCTCGGCATCTCGCAGCTCATCGTGGTCGGACCGGGCGCCAGGCGCCTGCACATCACGGCGATCAACGAGGGCTCATGGGACGGCGAGTCCGCCTACGTCGAGACCGCCGACGAGGCGTACGACCTCGTCGTGGCATCCGCTCAGCCCGGTGACACCGTGCTGGTGAAATCCTCGAACTCGGCGGGTCTCCGTCACCTCGGCGACCGACTGGGAGAATGGTTCTCGTGAGAGCACTTCTGAGCGCCGGCGCGTTGTCGCTCGCCTTCACGCTGTTTCTGACGCCGCTCTTCATCCGGCTGTTCGTGAAGCTCGGCTGGGGGCAGTTCATCCGCGACGACGGGCCGCAGAGCCATCACGTCAAGCGCGGCACGCCCACGATGGGCGGCATCATCTTCATCCTCGGCACCGTCTTCGGCTACTTCGTCGCCACGCTGCTGCTGAGCAACGAGAAGCCCACGGCGACCGGGCTCCTGGTGCTGTTCATGATGGTGGGGCTGGGGCTCGTCGGGTTCCTCGACGACTTCCTGAAGACCCGCAAGAAGCAGAGCCTCGGGCTCGGCGGATGGGCCAAGGTCGCCGGGCAGACCGCGGTCGCGGCCGCGTTCGCCCTGCTCGCGATCAGCTTCCCGAACGCCGAGAACGTGACGCCTGCGAGCACGAGCATCTCGTTCATCCGCGACCTGCCGTTGGACTTCATGGTCTTCGGAACGGTGCTCGGCACGATCATCTACGTCATCTGGATCTGCGTGATCACCGCGGCCGCATCGAACGGCGTCAACGTGACCGACGGACTGGACGGACTCGCCGGCGGCGCCTCGGTGCTCGCGATCGGCTCGTTCATCATCATCGGCTTCTGGCAGTTCAACCAGTCGATCTTCAGCGCGAACCTCAATCAGGCCGATGCGTATCGGGCCTACGACGTTCGCGATCCGCTCGACATCGCGATCGTCGCCTCGGCGATCGTGGGCGGTCTGATCGGGTTCCTCTGGTGGAACACCAACCCGGCGAAGATCTACATGGGCGATACCGGGTCCCTCGCCCTCGGTGGCGCGCTCGCAGCACTCGCGATCGTGAGCCAGACCGAGCTGCTGCTCGTGCTCATCGGCGGAATCTTCGTCATCGAGACCGGCTCGGTCATCGTGCAGCGCGCGTACTTCAAGCTCACCGGCGGCAAACGCATCTTCCTGATGAGTCCGATCCACCACCACTTCGAGCTGAAGGGCTGGGCTGAGGTCACGATCGTCGTGCGCTTCTGGCTGATCGCCGGCATGTTCGTCGCCGCGGGCGTCGGCGCCTTCTACTTCGAGTGGCTCCAGCGATGAGCGAGTCGGATGCCGCGGGCGGCCGCCTCGACTCCCTGACGAGCTGGCACGCCGAGTGGAGCGGCCTCCGGGTGCTCGTGCTCGGCGCGGGCGTCACCGGATTCGCGGTCGCCGACACGCTCGCGGAGCTCGGCGCGGAGGTGCTGCTGGCTGCGACGGGCGTCGACGACGATCGCGCGCGCATCCTCGACGTGATCGGCGTGCGGGTGCTGCGGCATCCGCTGGACGCCGTGCCCGAGGAGGTCGCGGCGTTCGCACCCGAGCTCGTGGTCGCCTCGCCGGGCTTCCACCCCGACAACGCGGTGCTCGAGTGGGCGGCCGCCACGGGCGTGCCCGTCTGGGGCGACATCGAGCTCGCCTGGCGCGTGCGCGACAAGGTGAACGCGGCCGAGTGGATCCTGGTCACCGGCACGAACGGCAAGACGACGACCACGCAGCTCGCGGCGACGCTGCTCGCCGCGAACGGCCTGCGGGCCGCGCCCTGCGGCAACATCGGCGTGCCGGTGCTCGACGCCGTGCGCGATCCCGGGGGATTCGACGTGCTCGTCGTGGAGCTCTCGAGCTACCAGTTGCACGCCCTGCCGATCGAGGGCGCCGGCGCGCTGCATTCGCTCGCGAGCGTGTGCCTGAACGTCGCCGACGACCACCTCGACTGGCACGGCTCGGCCGACGCGTATCGCGCGGCCAAGGCCAAGGTCTACGCGAACACGCGCGTCGCGTGCGTGTACAACCGCGCCGACGACGCGACCCGGCGCATGGTCGAGGAGGCGGAGGTCGAAGACGGCGCCCGTGCCATCGGCTTCGGGCTGGACACCCCCGGTCCGAGCGACTTCGGCGTCGTCGAGGGCATCCTCTGCGATCGGGCCTTCCTCGAGGATCGGCACTCCACAGCGCTCGAGATCATCACGGTCGACGAGCTCGAACCCCGCGGACTCGGCGCGCCGCACATCGTGGCGAACATCCTCGCGGCATCGGCGCTCGTGCGTGCCGCGGGCGTGCCCGTCGGGGTCATCCACGACGCGCTCGGTGAGTTCAGCCTCGACGCGCACCGCATCCAGACGGTCGCGGTCTCCGGCGGCATCCGCTGGGTCGACGACTCGAAGGCGACCAACCCGCACGCGGCCGAGGCCTCGCTGAAGGCGTATCCGCGCGTCGTGTGGATCGTGGGCGGCCTGCTGAAGGGCGTCGACGTCGACGGGCTCGTCGCGGCCCATGTCGGACGGTTGCGTGCGGCGGTCGTGATCGGGGTCGACCGGTCGGCACTCGTCGACGCGTTCGCCCGACACGCGAGCGACGTGCCGCTGTTCGAGGTCGACGCCGATGACACTGGAACGGTCATGGCGCGCGCCGTCGCCTTCGCGGAGGCGATCGCTCAGGACGGCGACACGGTGCTGCTGGCACCGGCGGCCGCCTCGATGGACCAGTTCGCCGACTACGCCGATCGCGGCCGTCGGTTCCAGCACGCGGTACGAGCACGATTGGAAGGTGAGGCGGATGGCGACTCCGCCCCGCACGACCCCACCGCGACCGAACCCGACCCCCGAGGCTGACCGCGGGGGAGTCGCCGCCCGCATCCGCCTCGGGCGCGTCTTCCGCGTGGAGTCGAAGGACTACGTCCTGCTGCTGAGCACCGTCGTGTTCCTCGTGCTGTTCGGGCTCGTCATGGTGCTCTCGTCGTCGACCGTCGAATCGCGGCTCGAAGACGGCGGATTCTTCGTGCAGGCCCTCCGCCAGGGCATGTTCGCCGGCATCGGCCTGCCGCTCATGCTCATCGCGAGCCGCATGCCGGAGCGCTTCTGGTTGCGAGTCGCGTGGCCGTTGCTGCTCACCGCCTGCGTGCTGCAGCTCCTCGTCGTCGCCACGCCGCTCGGCATCGAGGTCGGCGGCAACACGAACTGGCTCGCGCTCGGACCCGTGCAGTTCCAGCCGTCGGAGATCATCAAGGTGGCGCTCGTCATCTGGCTCGGCCTCATCGTCACGAAGAAGCAGGCCCACCTCGGCGACTTCGGCAAGGGCGTCGTGCCGATCCTGCTCGTGGGCGGCGGGGCCATCGGGCTCGTCCTGCTCGGCGGCGACCTCGGCACGGTCATGATCATGGGTGCCATGCTGCTCGGCACGCTGTTCCTCATCGGGGTCAGGTTCCGGCTGCTGCTGCCGCCGGTGCTCCTCAGCGCCGCGCTGTTCGTGATCGTCGCCGTCTCCAGCGACAACCGCATGCGCCGCATCAGTGCGTTCCTCCAGGAGAACTGCGAGCAGGGCGCCGGCGACGACTGCTGGCAGATCCAGCACGGTCGGTTCGCACTCGCGAACGGCGGGGTCTTCGGGGTCGGACTCGGCAATTCCACCGCCAAGTGGTCGTGGCTCCCGGCGGCCGACAACGACTTCATCTTCGCGATCATCGGCGAGGAACTGGGCCTGATCGGGGCCGTCGTCGTGATCGCGCTGTTCGTGCTGCTCGCCGTCGCGTTCGCTCGCGTGCTGCGCTCGGCGCAGACGCCGTTCGCGAAGACGGTCACGGCGGCCGTCATGGTGTGGGTCATCGGTCAGGCGTGTGTCAACATCGGTGTCGTGCTTGGTGTCTTTCCCGTTCTCGGCGTCCCCCTCCCACTCGTCTCAGCGGGCGGGACCGCGCTCGTGACGACCCTCTTCGCGATCGGCGTCGTGCTCTCGGTCGCCCGCGACCCGGCGGCCTCCGCTCGTGCCGCGGCGCGCCTCGCGGCGAGGGCCTCGGCGCGCTCCACGACCGGCACCCCGGCAGGGCGCACGCGATGACCGTCTACCTGCTGGCCGGCGGCGGAACCGCCGGCCACGTGAACCCCCTGCTCGCCGTCGCCGATCGCCTCACCGAACGCGATCCATCGGCCGAGGTGCTCGTCCTCGGCACGGCCGAGGGGCTCGAGGCCCGGCTCGTTCCCGCCCGCGGCTACGAGCTGCTGACGATCGCGAAGGTGCCCTTCCCGCGCCGCCCGAACGGCGCCGCGCTGCGGTTCCCGAAGCGGTTCCGCGAGTCGGTCGCCGACGTGCGCACGATCATCGCCGAGCGCGAGGTCGACGTCGTCGTCGGATTCGGCGGCTACGTCTCGACGCCCGCGTACCTCGCCGCGCGGCGCCTCGACGTGCCGGTCGCGATCCACGAGGCCAACGCGAGGCCCGGCCTCGCGAACCGACTCGGCGCGCGCTGGGCCGAGACCGTCGGCGTCGCCTTCAGCGGCACGCCGCTCCGGCACGCCGAGGTGGTCGGCATGCCGCTCCGTCGCGAGATCGAACAGCTCGACCGGGCCGCGCTGCGCGAGTCCGCAGCGGACTTCTTCGGGCTCGACGCCGCCAGGCCGGTGCTGCTCGTCACCGGTGGATCGCTGGGCGCGCGGCGCATCAACCGCACGGTCACCGAGTCGGCGGTCGCCCTCACCGCTGCCGGATGGCAGGTGCTGCACATCACGGGTGCGAACTCCGAGGTGACCGATCCGGGCCTCGCGGACTACCGCATGCTCGAGTACGCCGATCGCATGGACCTCGCCCTCTCAGCCGCCGACGTCGCCGTCTCGCGCGCCGGGGCGGCGACCGTCAGCGAACTGGCCGCACTCGGCATCCCGTCGGTGCTCGTTCCGTATCCGGTCGGCAACGGCGAGCAGCGCTTCAACGCGGCCGACGTGGTCGGAGCGGGCGGGGCGATCCTCGTCGACGACGCCGACTTCACGCCCGAATGGGTCGATCTGACCGTCCTTCCGCTGCTGGCCGACGAAGCGCGCATCGCTCGCATGGCGGTCGCCGCGGCATCCGTGGGTCGACGAGACGGCACCGACCGCATGGTCGACCTCGTCGACGCCGCCCTCGGCGCGGATGCCGACGACACCGCCGCGGACGCGTAACGTGGAGGTGGCGGATGCCGCGGCATCCGTCACCCCGAAACCTCGGCCGCAGCGCGTCGCCGCCGGCCTCTGCATCACCGCCCAGAGCCCAGAGAAAGCAACGTCGTGACCATCAAGCCCGATCCGTCCACCACGATCCCGTCCGAGCTCGGCAACGTGCACTTCGTCGGCATCGGCGGCTCGGGCATGAGCGGCATCGCCCGCCTGTTCCTCGGTGCCGGCCACCGCGTCACCGGGTCGGACGTGCGCGACTCGGCGAACGTGGTCGCGCTGCGCGACCTCGGCGCCGAGGTCGCGATCGGGCACGATGCGGCGAACCTCCGCGACGACGTCGACACGGTCGTCGTGACCGGCGCGCTCTGGCAGGACAACCCCGAGTACCAGCTCGCGCTCTCGCGCGGGCTGCCGGTGCTGCACCGCTCGCAGGCCCTCGCCGCGCTCATCGCGGGCCAGCGGCTCGTGTCGGTCGCCGGTGCGCACGGCAAGACCACCTCGACGGGCATGATCGTGACCGGGCTGCTGGCGCTGGGCGCCGACCCGAGCTTCGTGAACGGCGGGGTGCTCGCCGACCTCGGCCTCAGCGCGGCCTCGGGCGAGGGCGAGCTCTTCGTCGTCGAGGCCGACGAGTCCGACGGCTCGTTCCTGCTCTACGACACGTCGGTCGCGCTCATCACGAATGTCGACCCCGATCACCTCGACCACTACGGGTCGCGCGACGCCTTCGAGCAGGCGTTCGTCGAGTTCGCCGACCGCGCCGGCGAGCTCGTCGTCATCTCGAGCGACGACGCGGGCGCGACGCGGGTCCGCGAGCGCCTTTCGCACGAGCGGATCGTCACGTTCGGCGAAGCGGCCGACGCGACCGTGCGCGTGCACTCGGTCGTCACCTCCGGCCCGGTCGCGTTCGCGGTCGACTACAAGGGCACGACCTACGAGGCTCGTCTGGCGATCCCCGGACACCACAACGCGATCAACGCGGCCGGCGCGTTCGCCGTGCTCGTCGGGCTCGGATTCGACCCGACGGCCGCCCTCGCGGGCATCGCGAGGTTCGCTGGCACCGGGCGTCGGTTCGAGCTGCACGGCGAAGTGGGCGGCGTCAGCGTGTACGACGACTACGCGCACCACCCCACCGAGGTCGCCGCGGCCCTCGCCGCCGCCCGCACCGTCGTCGGCGAGGGCCGCATCATCGCCGTGCACCAGCCGCACACCTACAGCCGCACGCAGGCCTTCGCCACCGAGTTCGCCGAGGTGCTCGAGCAGTACGCCGACGAGACCGTCGTCCTCGACGTGTACGGTGCACGCGAAGACCCGGTGCCCGGTGTCACGGGGGCGCTCGTGAGCGACCGGTTCGCGCACCCCGAGCACGTCGCGTTCATCGCCGACTGGCAGGCGGCGGCCGATCACACGGCGCAGATCGCCCGTGCCGGCGACTTCGTGATCACGCTCGGATGCGGCGACGTCTACCGCATCGTGCCGCAGCTCCTCGGATCACTCGAACGCGAGCTCGGGTGAGGACCCCCACCGCGTGAAGCGGCCGCAGGGGTTCGATCGGCCGGCGCAACCGCGCCAGGCCGACTCCGGTATGCAGGCGCGCGACGCATCCGCTGCGCGCCCGACGGCTCCGGCCCCTCCTGTCGGTGCTGCCGCTCCTGATCCGGTCGGTCCGGCGACGGCGGGCATCGAGCGCCGCAGTTCTGGCGCAGCAGGGCGAGCGGATGCCGCGACGCGGCCGTCCGCGGCATCCGCGACCGCGCTCACCGACGCGTTCGAGCCCCTCGCAGCCGATCACGTGCCTCCCGTCGCGCCGAGCGCCTCGCCGGACCGCGAGCCGAGCCGCACGCCGGTCGACGACACGACCGGGCCGGCGGACGCCGGTGCAGGTACCGGAGACGGCGAGTCGCCGCCCGTGCGGAGCGGGTGGGCCGCTCGCCGCTCGCTGACCAAGGCGACGCGCAATCGACGCCGCTACGAGCGTGCCGAGGTTCGGCGGTTCACGGTGCGCACGCGCCGCCGCAGGCTCGCCTGGGGGGTCGCGCTCGGCGTGGTCGCGCTGCTCGTCGCGGTCGTGCTGATCGGCGCCTACTCGCCCGTCATGGCCTTGCGCGTGGTGCGGGTGGAGGGTGCCTCGCGGGTGCCGGCCGCCGACGTCGAGGCCGCCTTCTCGCCGATGCTCGGAACGCCGCTCGCCCTCATCGACCGCGGCGGCGTGCAGCAGGCCATGTCGGGGTTCCCGCTCATCGAGACGTACCAGACCGAGGCGGTGCCGCCCGACACGCTCGTCGTGCGCATCGTGGAGCGCACACCGGTCGGCGTGATCGAGACGGCCGACGGTCTCGCGCTCGTCGATGCCGCCGGCGTGGTCATGGAACGGCCGGAGTCGCGGCCCGACGGGCAACCGCTCATCACGGTCGACGGGGGAGTGGCGAGCGACGGCTTCCGTGCCGTGGCCGGCGTCGTCCGCAGTCTGCCTGCGGAGATCCGGGCGCAGGTCACCGCGGCCTCGGCGCAGACGGCCGACGACGTGACGTTGCAGGTCGGCGATGCGAGGGTCGTCTGGGGCAGCGCGGAGCAGTCGAGCCTCAAGGCCGACGTGCTCGACGGCCTCCTCCGTGCGGCGCCACCGGGCTCGGTGTCGCTGTACGATGTCTCAGCGCCGATGAGTCCGGTCACGATGTGATCGGAGGCTCGTTCGAGCACCCGACTCATCGCGCGCCCCAATCGAGACGAAGGTGTTCGCGACACGCCCGCGTGCTTGCCACCTGAGGTGCGCGATCCGCATACCTTCGAACACAGGAATTGCATACTCGGCAAGACTTTAACCCTCGACTTGAGGTTCAAAGTTCAGAGTTTCGCACGAAGGGCCGGAGATGTCGACTAACCAGAACTACCTCGCCGTCATCAAGGTGGTCGGCATCGGCGGCGGCGGCGTCAACGCCGTCAACCGCATGATCGAGCTCGGCCTCCGCGGCGTCGAGTTCATCGCCATCAACACCGATGCGCAGGCGCTGCTCATGAGCGACGCCGACGTCAAGCTCGACGTCGGCCGCGATCTCACCAGGGGACTCGGCGCGGGCGCCGACCCCGAGGTCGGTCGTCGCGCAGCAGAGGACCACGCCGAAGAGATCGAAGAGGCGCTGGCCGGCGCCGACATGGTGTTCGTCACCGCAGGCGAAGGCGGCGGCACGGGCACCGGCGGCGCACCCGTCGTCGCCCGCATCGCCAAGTCCATCGGCGCGCTCACGATCGGTGTGGTCACCAAGCCGTTCGGCTTCGAGGGCAAGCGTCGCCAGACGCAGGCGGAGCAGGGCGTCGCACGCCTGAAGGAAGAGGTCGACACCCTCATCGTGGTGCCGAACGACCGCCTGCTCGAGATCAGCGACCGCGGCATCTCGATGCTCGAGGCGTTCGCCACGGCCGACCAGGTGCTCCTCGCCGGTGTCCAGGGCATCACCGACCTCATCACGACCCCCGGACTCATCAACCTCGACTTCGCCGACGTCAAGTCGGTCATGCAGGGTGCGGGCTCCGCGCTCATGGGCATCGGCTCCTCGCGAGGAGCCGACCGTGCGATCAAGGCGGCCGAGCTCGCGGTCGCGAGTCCGCTGCTCGAGGCCTCGATCGACGGCGCCCACGGCGTCCTGCTCTCCATCCAGGGCGGTTCGAACCTCGGCATCTTCGAGATCAACGACGCCGCCAGGCTCGTGCAGGAGGCCGTGCACCCCGAGGCGAACATCATCTTCGGTGCGGTCATCGACGACACCCTCGGCGACGAGGTGCGCGTCACCGTCATCGCCGCCGGTTTCGACGGTGGCGAGCCGGGTGCCAAGCCCGTCGAGGTGCGTCGCGAGCAGCTCGTGCCCGCGGCGGCCGCGGTCGGCGTCGGTGCTTCCGTCGGCGGATCCACCGCAGGCGGGGCCGACTCGGCCGACGTCATCGGGGAGATCGACATCGACGAGCTCGTCGAGACCGCCAACTGGGGCGGCGCCGAGACCTCGACGGCCGACCAGATCGTCTCCGACCCGGCCTTCGACGCCGACGACGACGACCTCGACATCCCCGACTTCCTGAAGTGACCGATGTGCGCTCCGCAGGAGTCGACGACCTGCGAGCGCGACTCCGGGTCGTCGCCGAGCGCGTCGACGAGGCGGCCCGCCTCGCCGACCGCGACGCGGCCGACATCCGCACCATCGTGGTGACGAAGTTCCACCCGGCCTCGCTCGTGCGCGACCTCGCATCCCTCGGTGTCGCGGATGTCGGCGAGAACCGGCACCAGGAGGCTCAGGCCAAGGCCGGCGAGCTCGCCGACCTCGATCTGCGGTGGCACTTCATCGGACAGTTGCAGAGCAAGAAGGCGCGACAAGTGCGCGCCTACGCGTCGGCCATCCACTCGATCGATCGCGCCGCGCTCGTCGACGCGCTGCGCTCCGACGAGGACTCGGTGGAGTGCTTCGTGCAGGTCAACCTCACCGACGACGCCGGTCGCGGCGGCGTCGCGCCGGGTGAGCTCGGGGCGCTGGTCGAGCACGTGCTCGAGACGCCCGGACTCGAGCTGCGCGGGCTCATGGCCGTCGCGCCACTCGGCGAGCCGGCCCGGCCGGCGTTCGCCCGGGTGCGCGAACTGTCGGAGCGGGTCGTGCGCCCGCTCGCACCTACGGCCGCGGATCTGTCGATGGGCATGAGCCACGACCTCGAGGAAGCCATCGCCGAAGGCGCGACACACCTGCGGATCGGCACCGCAATCACGGGCAATCGGCCGATCGCCGGTTAGCCTCGAAGAGACGGAACACAGACGGAGGCAGCGATGTCCAACCCGCTCAAGAAGACCATGGTCTACCTCGGCCTCGCGGACGAGGAGTTCGAGGCCGAGCCCAGAGAGTCGCCGGCAGCGGCGGCGCCGGTCGTGCATGCCGCACCGGCACCCAAGACCGGTGCGGCCGTCACGCCGCTCCGCAAGAACCACATCCAACCGAGCACCCCGCAGGCGGAGATGAACGAGATCCTCACCGTGCACCCGCGTCAGTACCGTGACGCGCAGGTCATCGCCGAGTCCTTCCGCGAGGGAGTCCCGGTCATCATCAACCTCTCCCAGATGTCCGACGGCGACGCCCGCCGGCTCATCGACTTCGCCAGCGGCCTGTCGCAGGGACTCCACGGCAAGATCGAGCGCGTCACGAGCAAGGTCTTCCTGCTCTCGCCGTCGCACGTCGTCGTCTCGGGCGAGACCGGCGAGGCCGAAGGCGACGTGGACGCGTCGTTCTTCACGCACGCGTAGTCGTCGGTCTGCGCGTTGTCCGTCGTCTGGAGCATCCTCTACTCGCTGCTCGTCCTGTACTTCTTCGTCATGTGGGCGCGGTTCGTGCTCGACCTGATCCGCACGTTCAACCGCTCCTGGCGACCCCAGGGCGGGTGGCTCGTCGTGGTCGAACTCGTGTACACCGTCACCGATCCACTCGTGCGGCTGTTCCGGCGGCTCATCCCGCCGATCCGCATCGGGCAGGTCGCGCTCGACCTCGGGTGGTCGCTGGCTATGCTCGTGGTGATCGTGGCCATGACCGTGGTGTCGTGGCTCGCGCAGGTCGCCTGACGATCTCCTGCGAACCCGGCGCAACCTCCGATGGCGGCACTGGGTGATCCGAGTGGACTTTGCTACCGTTTAGCAGAACGCAACGAACAGTTCGAAGATGTGAGGGTGGGAAGCCATGGCGCTAACTCCGGAAGATGTTGTCAACAAGCGCTTCCAGGCGACGAAGTTCCGCGAGGGATACGACCAGGACGAGGTCGACGACTTCCTCGACGAGGTCGTGGTCGAGCTTCGTCGACTGAATCAGGAGAACGAGGAACTGCGCCAGCGCGTCTCGGCCGCCGAGGCCCGTGCCGCTGAAGCGGCGAAGTCCGCAGCCTCCGCTCCGCAGGCGCAGGCGCCGGTGTACGCCGAGCCGGTTCCGCAGCCCGCGACCGTGGCCGTCGCCGTGCCGGCGCCCGCCGTGCAGTCCGAGCTCGACGAGCAGACCAGCACCACGAACCTGCTCCAGCTCGCGCGCCGTCTCCACGAGGAGCACGTCCGCGAGGGCATCGAGAAGCGCGACGCGCTCATCGCCGAAGGCCACGCCACGGCGGCCCGCGTCGTCGCCGAGGCCGAGGCCAAGCAGCGCGCCCAGATCGGCGTGCTCGACCAGGAGCGCCTGACGCTCGAGAAGCGCGTCGATGGACTGCGCCTGTTCGAGCGCGAGTACCGCCAGAAGCTGAAGAGCTACATCGAGGGCCAGCTCCGCGACCTCGACACGGCCGCTCCGGTGCAGGTGCCCGACAACCAGGGCTTCCAGACTCCGTCCGGCATGTCGAACGAGCAGGCGCCCACGCCCACCTTCCAGGGCTTTGGAGCCTGAGCGGGCCACGAAGACCGGAACCTCGACTGCGCTCGTCGTTCTCGTCCTCGGTGCCCTCGCGGTCTACGGGCTCGATCAGCTGACGAAGTTCCTCGTCGTCTCCAACCTCACCGAGGGCGAGACGGTGCCGGTCCTCGGCGATGCGCTCCAGTGGCACTTCGTCCGGAACCCCGGCGCCGCCTTCTCGCTCGCGAGCGGCATGACGTGGATCTTCACGATCCTCGCCGCCGGCGTGATCACGTTCATCATCTGGTTCGCCCGCCGCATCCGGTCGAAGGCATGGGGTCTGGTCTTCGGGCTCCTGCTCGGCGGCGTGCTCGGCAATCTGACCGATCGGCTGCTGCGCGAGCCGAGCTTCGGGCTCGGCCACGTGGTCGACTTCATCTCGACGCCGTGGATGATCCCTGCGATCTACAACGTCGCCGACATGGCGATCGTGTCGAGCATGGTGCTGTTCATGATCCTCACGATCCGCGGGGTCGGCCTCGACGGGTCCCGCGAGGTCAAGGGCGGCGCGAAGCACGACGAGTCCGAGACCGATGGCACCCGGCCTGGCGCGCCCGGCTCCGCCGATGCGGCCTCGAACGTCTCGATCGACCAGGGCGCGCCCAACGCGCCGGTCGCCCGCGAAGCCTGATCGTCATGGAATCGCGTTCCGTCCCCGTTCCCGACGGGCTCGAAGGCATCCGTGTCGACCAGGGCATCGCGAAGCTCCTCGGCTTCTCACGCACCCAGGCCGCCGAGATCGCCGCGGCAGGGGGAGTCGTCCTCGACGGGCGAACGCTCGACAAGTCCGATCGACTCCGCGCAGGCGGCTGGCTCGAGGTGAGCTGGCAGCCGCCGCGCACGGTCGAGGTCGTCGCGATCCCGGTGCCCGATCTCGGCATCGTGCACGACGACGACGATCTCGTGGTGGTCGACAAGCCGGCGGGCGTCGCGGCGCATCCGTCACTCGGGTGGGACGGGCCGACGGTCGTCGGCGCACTCGCGGCCGCGGGATTCCGCATCTCGACCTCCGGTGCACCGGAGCGTCAGGGCATCGTGCACCGCCTCGACGCCGGCACGAGCGGCCTCATGGTCGTCGCGAAGTCCGAGCGCGCGTACACCGAACTCAAACGCCAGTTCCACGACCGCGAGGTCGAGAAGGTCTATCACACGGTCGTGCAGGGGCATCCCGACCCGCTCGCGGGCACGATCGACGCCCCAGTGGGCCGGCATCCGCGTTCCGAGTGGAAGTTCGCCGTCGTCTCCGACGGCAAGCACGCGGTCACCCACTACGAGACCCTCGAGGCGTTCCCGTACGCCTCCCTGCTCGAGGTGCACCTCGAGACGGGGCGCACCCACCAGATCAGGGTGCACATGGCCGCCCAGCGGCATCCGTGCGTCGGCGATGCGATGTACGGCGCGGATCCGACGATCTCGGCGAGGCTCGGCCTGACCAGGCAGTGGCTGCACGCGCACCGACTCTCGCTGACGCATCCGGCGACGGGCGACTGGGTGACCTTCGAGTCGGAGTACCCGGCCGATCTCGCGGCGGCGCTCGAGTCCCTCCGCGGCGACTGAGCCGGTCGCGCCGACGAGGGTCGGAAGGTCGCCGTACACTCGAACCCAGCTCGGACGCGCCTCCGACGCACCCCGAGAACCACCCCGAGAATCACCCCGCAGCATCCGAAGAGGAGCCCAGTGGCCACCGATTCCTTCGTCCACCTGCACGTGCACAGCGAGTACTCGATGCTCGACGGTGCGGCCAGGGTCGGCGAACTCGTCACCGCCGCCGCGGAGCAGGGCATGCCCGCGGTCGCCGTCACCGACCACGGCAACGTGTTCGGCGCCTACGACTTCTGGAAGCAGGCGACCGACGCCGGCATCAAGCCGATCATCGGCACCGAGGCCTACGTCACGCCGGGCACGCATCGCGGCGACAAGACCCGCATCCGCTGGGGCGGTGGCGGCGGCGACGACGTCTCGGGATCGGGTGCCTATACGCACATGACGCTGCTCTCGCAGGACACCTCGGGCATGCACAACCTCTTCCGGCTCTCGAGCCGAGCGTCGCTCGAGGGCTACTACTTCAAGCCGCGCATGGACCGCGAGCTCCTCTCGACCTACGCATCGGGCCTGATCGCGACGACGGGCTGCCCGTCGGGCGAGGTGCAGACCCGGCTGCGACTCGGGCAGTACGACGAAGCGGTGAAAGCGGCATCCGACTTCCGCGACATCTTCGGCAAGGAGAACTACTTCGCCGAGATCATGGATCACGGGCTCGGCATCGAGCGCCGGATCATGACCGACCTGCATCGACTCGCGAAGCAGCTCGACCTGCCGCTCGTGGCGACGAACGACCTGCACTACACGCACGCGCACGACGCCAAGAGCCACGCGGCGCTCCTGTGCGTGCAGTCGGGCTCGACGCTCGACGACCCGAACCGGTTCAAGTTCGACGCCGACGAGTTCTACCTCAAGACGGCCGCCGAGATGCGGCAGGTGTTCCGCGACTACCCGGAAGCCTGCGACAACACGCTGCTGATCGCCGAGCGCTGCGACGTGAAGTTCAACACGAGCGCCAACTACATGCCGCGCTTCCCGGTGCCCGAGGGCGAAGACGAGCAGAGCTGGTTCGTGAAGGAGGTCGAGCGCGGCCTCCAGGTGCGCTACCCGAACGGCATCCCCGACGCCGTGCGAAAGCAGGCCGACTACGAGGTCGGCGTCATCTCGCAGATGGGGTTCCCCGGCTACTTCCTCGTCGTCGCCGACTTCATCAACTGGTCGAAGAACAACGGCATCCGCGTCGGACCCGGTCGTGGTTCGGGTGCCGGCTCCATGGCCGCGTACGCGATGCGCATCACCGACCTCGACCCGCTGCAGCACGGCCTCATCTTCGAGCGGTTCCTGAACCCCGACCGTGTCTCGATGCCCGACTTCGACGTCGACTTCGACGAGCGTCGTCGCGGCGAGGTCATCCGGTACGTGACCGAGAAGTACGGCGACGAGCGCGTCGCGCAGATCGTCACCTACGGCACGATCAAGGCGAAGCAGGCGCTGAAGGACTCCGGGCGCGTGCTCGGCTTCCCGTTCTCGATGGGTGAGAAGCTCACCAAGGCGATGCCGCCGGCCGTCATGGGCAAGGACATCCCGCTCACGGGCATCTTCGACACGAAGCATCCGCGCTACAAAGAGGCCGCCGACATCCGGGCCATCGTCGAGACCGACCCCGAGGCGAAGACGGTCTTCGAGACCGCGCTCGGGCTCGAGAACCTGAAGCGCCAGTGGGGCGTGCACGCGGCCGGCGTGATCATGTCGAGCGATCCGCTGATCGACATCATCCCGATCATGAAGCGCGAGCAGGACGGCCAGATCGTCACGCAGTTCGACTACCCGGCCTGCGAGTCCCTCGGTCTGATCAAGATGGACTTCCTGGGGCTGCGAAACCTCACCATCATCGACGACGCGCTCGACAACATCGAGGCGAACCGCGGCATCCGACCGGTGCTCGAAGACCTCGCCCTCGATGACCCCGGAGCGTACGAACTGCTCGGCAAGGGCGACACGCTCGGCGTGTTCCAGCTCGACGGCGGCCCGATGCGCGCGCTGCTGCGCCTCATGAAGCCCGACAACTTCGAAGACATCTCGGCCGTCATCGCGCTCTACCGCCCGGGCCCGATGGGCGCGAATTCGCACACCAACTACGCGCTCCGCAAGAACGCCCTGCAGGAGATCACGCCGATCCACCCCGAGTTCTCGGAGTCGCTGAAGGACATCCTCGACACGAGCTACGGCCTGATCATCTATCAGGAGCAGGTCATGGCGATCGCCCAGCGCGTCGCCGGCTTCTCGCTCGGCCAGGCCGACATCCTGCGCCGCGCGATGGGCAAGAAGAAGAAGTCCGAGCTTGACAAGCAGTACGAGGGCTTCGCGGGCGGCATGAAGGCCAACGGGTACTCGGATGCCGCGATCCAGAAGCTCTGGGAGATCCTGCTCCCGTTCTCCGACTACGCGTTCAACAAGGCCCACTCGGCTGCGTACGGCGTGCTCAGCTACTGGACGGCGTACCTCAAGGCGCACTACCCGGCCGAGTACATGGCGGCTCTGCTGACGAGCGTCGGCGATGCTCGCGACAAGCTCGCGCTCTACCTCAACGAGTGCCGCCGCATGGGCATCAAGGTGCTGCCGCCCGACGTGAACGAATCGATCGGCTACTTCGCGGCCGTCGGCGAGGACATCCGCTTCGGCCTCGGCGCGGTGCGCAACGTCGGCTTCAACGTCGTCGACGGCATCCGCGGCGCCCGCGAGGCGAAGGGCCGGTTCGAGTCGTTCCAGGACTTCCTTAAGAAGTCGCCGCTGCAGGTCGCGAACAAGCGCACGGTCGAGTCCCTGGTGAAGGCCGGGGCGTTCGACTCGCTCGGGCACACGCGGCGGGCGCTCGTCGAGGTGCACGAGAGCGCGGTCGAATCGGTCGTGAAGGAGAAGCGGGCCGAGGAGGTCGGCGACTTCGGATTCGACTTCGACAGCCTCTTCGACGAGAGCGAGCGTCATTCCGCGCCATCGCTCGTGCCCGACCGCCCGGAATGGCCGAAGAAGCAGAAGCTCGCCTTCGAGCGCGAGATGCTCGGGCTCTACGTCTCCGAGCATCCGCTCGACGGCCTCGAGGTGCCGCTCGCGAAGCACGCCTCGACCACCATCCTCGACCTGACCTCCTCCGACTCGACGCAGGACGCCGACACCGTCACCGTCGCGGGCCTCGTCACGAGCGTGCAGCACCGGGTCGCGAAGGCGTCCGGCAACCAGTACGGCATGATCACCGTCGAGGACTTCTCGGGTGAGATCACGGTCATGTTCATGGGCAAGGCGTATCAAGAGTTCGCGCCGGGGCTCCAGTCCGACTCGATCGTGGTCGTCCGCGGCCGGGTGAGCATGCGCGACGACGGCATGAACCTGCACGCCTACAGCGTCATCACGCCGGAACTCGGCCAGGACGACGACTCCGGCATCGTGAAGATCACGGTCCCCGACCATCGGGCGACGCAGGAGACGACCGAGGCGCTGCGGGAGGTGCTCGTACGCCATCGGGGTGACACCGAGGTGCGGATCACCCTCACGAAGGGGCGCGTCGGACGAGTCTTCGAGGTTGGCCAGTATCCCGTCAAGGTCACGGCCGACCTCTACGGAGAACTCAAGAGCCTGCTCGGGCCCGGCTGCCTCCTGTGACGATGCCGACGGGCGTTCGCGCGCTCGATCGGTACGCTGGGAGCATCATGCTGCGCACCCTCGACCTCCGTGGTTCCCGTCCGTCTCCCGCCGAACTGCTCGCGCTCGTTCCGCGCGCCGAGACGGATGTCACGGCCGCACTCGCACCGGCCGGACGCATCATCGACGAGGTGCGGGAGCACGGCGGGTCGGCGCTGCTCGATCAGGCCGAACGGTTCGACGGGGTGCGCCCCGCGGCGATCCGCGTGCCGGCCGACGAACTGCGCGCCGCGCTCGAGGCGCTCGACCCTGCGGTGCGCGAGGCCGTCGAATCCACGATCGCGCGCGTGCGCGCCGCCAGCGCCGCGCAGATCCCCGCACCGGTCACGACGGTGCTCGCCCCGGGCGCCGTCATCGAGCAGCGCTGGCAGCCCGTCGAACGCGTGGGACTCTACGTGCCGGGCGGCAAGGCCGTGTACCCGTCGAGCGTCGTCATGAACGTGGTGCCGGCGCAGGTCGCCGGCGTGCGGTCGATCGCGCTCGCCTCGCCGCCGCAGGCCGATCACGACGGGCGGATCCACCCGACCATCGCCGCGGTCGCCGCGCTCCTCGGCGTCGACGAGGTGTACGCCATGGGTGGCGCGGGTGCCATCGGCGCGTTCGCCTACGGCGTGCCCGACCTCGGCCTGCTGCCCGTGCAGCGCGTCACCGGCCCGGGCAACGTGTTCGTGGCCGCGGCCAAGCGACTCGTCGCCGGGGTGACCGGCATCGATGCCGAGGCGGGGCCCACCGACATCCTCGTGATCGCCGATGCGAGCGCGGATGCCGACTTCGTGGCCGCCGACCTCGTCAGCCAGGCCGAGCACGACGAGCTCGCGGCATCCGTGCTCGTGACCGATTCCGCCGAGTTCGCCGACGCTGTGCGCGTGCGACTCGAGGCGCGCGTCGCCGCGACGAAGCACTCAGCACGCGTTCGCACGGCCGTCGAGGGGCCGCAGTCCGCGCTCGTGCTGGTCGACGACCTCGAGCAGGCCGCCGCGTTCGCGAACGCGTTCGGTGCCGAGCACCTCGAGATCCAGGTCGCCGACGTCGATGCCACCCTCGCGCGCATCGAGAACGCGGGCGCGATCTTCGTCGGTCCGCACTCGCCCGTGAGCCTCGGCGACTACGCCGCCGGATCCAATCACGTGCTGCCCACCGGCGGCACCGCCCGGCACGTGTCCGGACTGTCGGCCGCGACGTTCCTGCGGCCGCAGCAGGTCGTGCGCTACGACGAGGCCGCGCTCCGCGAGGTCGCACCCGTGATCGCGACACTCTCGACCGAAGAGGACCTGCCGGCGCACGGCGAGGCGGTCACCGCGCGTTTCGAACGCTGAGCCGCAAGGTCGACCGGGCTCGTCGAACGAGCGGCGGCCGATCACGGGCGCCTCGGCCCCCCGAGTCCGGCACGCGCTCGTGACCGGCGGGCGCCGCCGTGACCCCGCTAGGCTTGGAGCACCATGTACTGTCCGTTCTGCCGCCACCCGGATTCCCGAGTCATCGATTCCCGCACGAGCGACGACGGACTCTCGATCCGTCGCCGCCGTCAGTGCCCCGAGTGCGGCGGCCGTTTCTCGACGACCGAGACCGCGAGCCTCTCGGTCATCAAGCGCAGCGGCGTGACGGAGCCGTTCAGCCGCGAGAAGGTCGTGCTCGGCGTGAAAAAGGCGTGCCAGGGCCGCCCGGTGACCGACTCCGACCTCGCGGTGCTCGCGCAGACCGTCGAGGAGACGATCCGTTCGACGGGCACGTCGCAGATCGAGGCCAACGACATCGGCCTCGCGATCCTGCCGCCGCTGCGCGACCTCGACGAGGTCGCCTATTTGCGGTTCGCGAGCGTGTACCAGGCGTTCGAGTCGCTCGACGACTTCGAGTCCGCGATCGGTCAGCTGCGCGAGGCGCACGGACGCCTGCCCGCCCGCCCCGTCGAGTAGGCGCCGCGTTCGGGCTCGGAACTCCGATAGCCTGATGGGCGGTATGTACGGACTTGTCTTCTCCCTCTTCTTCTCCCGCATGGACCCCGAAGACGCGCATCACCTCGCGTTCAGGGTGATCCGGGCGCTGCCCACGCTCGGATTCGGGCGGGTGGTCGAGCTGTTCACGAAGCCAGACCCTTCGCTCGCCGTCGAGGCCCTCGGTCTGTCGTTCCCGTCGCCGTTCGGTGTCGCGGCCGGCTTCGACAAGGACGGCTTCGCCGTGCGCGGCCTCGGCAACCTCGGCTTCGGTCACGTCGAGGTCGGCACGATCACCGCCATGGCGCAGCCGGGAAACGAACGCCCGCGGCTGTTCCGCCTCATCGGCGACCGCGCGCTCGTGAACCGCATGGGCTTCAACAACGGCGGGGCGGATGCCGCGGTCGGCCGCCTGTCCCGCCTGTCGCGTCGTCGCCGGCGGCCCGTGCTCGGCGTCAACATCGGCAAGAGCCGGGTCACGGCCGTCGAGGACGCCGTCGGCGACTACGAGCGCAGCACGCGCGTGCTCGCGCCGTTCGCCGACTACCTCGTGGTGAACGTCAGCTCGCCGAACACCCCCGGCCTCCGCGGTCTGCAGGAGCTCGACGCGCTCGCACCGCTGCTCGAGACGGTCCGCGCCGCGGCAGGCGCCGCGCCGCTGCTCGTGAAGATCGCTCCTGACCTGGCCGACGACGAGGTGGTGCGCATCTGCGAGCTCGCGACGCGACTCGGCCTCGACGGCATCATCGCGACGAACACGACCATCTCGCGCGAGGGCCTTCGCGCCACTGCGGCCGAGGTCGAGCGCATCGGGGCAGGCGGACTGTCGGGCGCACCGCTCGCGGGTCGCTCGCTCGAGGTGCTCGCCACCGTGCGCGCGAACGTGCCGGAGTCGATGTGCGTGATCTCGGTCGGCGGTGTCGAGACGGCCGCCGACGTGCAGGCGCGGCTCGACGCCGGTGCGAACCTCGTGCAGGGGTACTCCGGCTTCATCTACCGTGGGCCGTTGTGGGCTCGCCAGATCAACCGGGGACTGGCCCGCATCCGCCGCGAGCGCTCCGTCGCGGCATCCGTCACCGCCTGATCTCCCTGTGCGGGGATCGCGACGACGTCGTCGCCGCCGCGAAAGCCGCGCTCGCCTCGCGCGGCGCGGTCGCTCAGAGCAGGCCGACCTCGGCGAGCCCGTCGGCCATCTCGGAGCCATCGGCCGCCGCCACCCACGGCACGGTCACCTCGACCTGCGACGCCTTGCCACGACCGCCGGCGAGCACGGCTTCACCGGTGGTCAGCTGGCGGATGGCGATCGCCGCGACGTGGTCGGGGAACTCGGCGGCGAAGTCGGCGTAGATGACCTCGTCGTGCTGCCCGTCGTCGCCGATGAGGAGCCACCGGACGCCGGGGAACTCGCCGGCCAGGCGACGCAGGTTCTCCTCCTTGTGGGCGCGACCGCTGCGGAACCACCGGTCGTGCGTGGGGCCCCAGTCGGTGAGCAGCAACGGCCCAGCGGGGTACAGGTTGCGCGAGAGGAATCGGTTGAGCGTCGGGGCGACGTTCCAGGCTCCCGTGGAGAGGTAGAGCACCGGCACCCCGGGATGGGCGCGCACGAGGCGCTCGTAGAGCACCGACATGCCCTGGGTTGGCATGCGGGCGTGCTCGTCGAGCACGAAGGTGTTCCAGAACGCGACGAACGGGCGGGGGAGCGCCGTGACCATGACGGTGTCGTCGACGTCGGAGATGATGCCGAACGAGACCTCTGGATCGAGCACCTGGATCGGCGCGGTCACCTTCTCGGAGCCCTTCGTACTGAGCGTCGCCTGGTGCCAGCCGGGCGCCAACGACACCGGGACGCGCGTGTCGACCACGCCGCCGCGATCGGTCAGCACCTCGATGGTCTGCCCGCCGACCTCGATGACCACGGGCACGTTGCCGACGGGGGCGCTCGTGAAGCTGCGCCACCCGCGGATGCCCTGCTCGCGACGCCTGCGGCGCCGCGGAGAGGTCTCGTCGGGGGAGATCCGGCGGCTGAGCAGCACGCGGCAGAGCACGCGTACCCACTCGGTGGACCCGTAGCCCGTGTACGGGACGACCGTCGGCACCTGCCCGCGACTGCGCGCCCATCGAACGTGCTGGACGTGAATCCAGTCTTCGATGCGCGCGGCGCGGTGCCGAACCTCGCTCACGCTCGATCCGGCCGGATCAGGGGGGCTCGCCGGCATCCACTCAGTCTGTCATGCCGAAGCGGACGCACGTGAAACGCTCAGGTTGCGTGGTCATCCGGCGGCTTCGACGGCCGGTAGAGTTGACCGCGCAAACTGAGGAGGTTCCGTGCCGAATGTCGACCTGATCCTCGGGGCCGATTCGAGCAGGAAACGCTCAGTCCGCACCGAGCCCACGCAGCGACGCAGCTCGCAGCGACTCGACGCGCTGCTCGACGCCGCGGCCGAGATCGTCGACGAGACCGGCTTCGAGCGGCTCACGACGCAGATGGTCGCCGAGCGCGCCGGTGCCTCGATCGGCACGGTCTACCGGTACTTCCCCGATCGCGTCGCCGTGGTCGAGGCACTTCGCGAGCGGGCCATCCAGCGGTTCCGCGAGCGGGTCGCCGACGAGCTCGAGCGTTCGACGCCCGCCACCTGGTGGGACCTCATCGACATCTCGCTCGACGCCTGCATCTCGCTCTACCGCGACGAGCCCGGCTTCACGGTCGTGCACGCGGGCCACCGCGACCGCGGCGACGACCACGAGCCCGAGTTCGCCGCCCGGATGGCGCAGCTGATCGCGGCCGAGTTCGAGATCGATCTCGAGGCCGAAGAGCTCGGGTTCCGGATCGGCATCGCCCTCGAGGTCGCCGATGCCCTCATCAATCGGGCGTTCGAACGCTCGGTCGACGGCGACGAGCGCTATCTCGCCGAGGCACGCACCCTCGTGCAGTCGTACCTGCGCGAGCACCTCGGCATGCCGCGGGCCGCCAGCACCGCCGCCTGATTCCGGCATATCGGCGGTACGGCGCTCGAGAGCGCCCATTTCCAGGCCATCGGTGACGCCGTCTTGCGACGCGCGGACCCTCCAGATTGCCTCGTGCCCGAATAGGTGTTTGGCTGGGGGCTCGAGTTCGAACGATCGTTCGAACGGGTTGTGAGGCGGCCATGATCGAGTTCCGCGGTGTCACGAAGCAGTATCCCGACGGCACACTCGCGATCGAGCACGTCGACATCGTGATCCAGCCGCGCACCACCACGGTGCTCGTCGGCTCCTCCGGATCGGGCAAGACCACGCTCCTGCGGATGATCAACCGGATGGTGGACCCGACCAGCGGTCAGGTGCTCGTCGACGGCACGGATGTCGCGACCGTCGATCCGGTGCGGCTGCGACGCAGCATCGGATACGTGATGCAGAACGGCGGGTTGCTCCCGCACCGTCGGATCGTCGACAACGTCGCCACGGTGCCATTGCTCCGCGGCGTCACGAAGTCGGCGGCCCGCGCGCGCTCGCTCGAACTCCTCGACACCGTCGGGCTCGACCGCGGGCTGGCCGACAAGTACCCGCGCCAGCTGTCGGGCGGACAACAGCAGCGGGTCGGGGTCGCACGAGCCCTCGCGGCCGACCCGAACATCCTGCTCATGGACGAACCGTTCGGCGCGGTCGACCCGATCGTGCGGCTCGAGCTCCAGACCGAACTTCGGCGACTCCAGCGGGAACTCGACAAGACGGTGGTGTTCGTGACCCACGACATCGACGAGGCGTTCGCCCTCGCCGATCAGATGGTGATCCTCCGCACCGGTGGCATCATCGCCCAGGTCGGCACGCCCGCCGAGGTGCTCGCCAACCCCGCGGACGAGTTCGTCGCCTCGTTCATCGGGGCCGACCGCGGTCAGCGTCGGCTGAGGCTGGAACCGCGCGACCCGGTGAGCGGTCGGATCCTCGTGGTCGACGAGTCGGGCCGTCCGGCCGGCCTCATCGAGGCCGACCGGGCATCGGTCGCAGACGGTGCGTCGCCCGACGCGAACGCCTCATGAACTGGGTCATCTCGAACTTCGACCTCGTCGTGACCCTGACGGTCAACCACGTTCGGCTTAGCGTCGTGCCGATCATCGTGGGATTCGTGATCGCGGTGCCGCTCGCCCGCATCGCCGTCACGGGGCGCACCGCGCGCGCCATCATCATCACCTCGACGAGCCTGCTCTACACGATCCCGTCCCTGCCGCTGTTCGTGATCCTCCCGGCGATCCTCGGCACCAAGGTGCTGAGCGACATCAACCTCATCGTCGCGCTGTCGATCTACGCCGTGGCGATCATGGTGCGCGCGGCCGCCGACGCGTTCTCGTCGGTCTCCGGCGACGTCAAGCAGGCGTCGCTCGCGATGGGGTACTCGCGGTGGCAGCAGTTCTGGAGGGTCGAGTTCCCGCTCGCGGGACCGGTGCTGCTCGCCGGCATGCGGGTCGTCTCCGTCTCGACGATCGCACTCGTCTCGGTGGGTGTGCTGATCGGGTCCGAGAACCTCGGCTACCTGTTCACGAACGGCAAGCAGCGCGGCATCCTCGAGGAGGTCGTGACCGGCATCGTCGCGAGCCTGCTCATCGCGCTCGTCTTCGACCTGATCCTGGTGCTGCTCGGCCGCCTGCTGCTCCCGTGGAACCGGAAGGACCGGACCACGTCGGCCCAGGCCGAGACGATGCGCCTGCCGATCACGGCGGGAGGGCCCGGATGAACCTCTTCTTCAACGCGTTCGCCTGGATCTTCGACCCGGCCAACTGGGTCGCCGGAGCCCAGTCGCCCCTGCCCATCCAGGACCGCCTCGCCGAGCACCTGCTGTACACCTTCGTCGCGGTCCTGGTCGCAGCGGTGATCGCGCTCCCGCTCGGCTTCTACATCGGCCACACGGGCAGGGGTCGCCAGTTCGTCATCTCGTTCACGGGCGGCATGCGCGCCCTCCCGACGCTCGGCGTGCTGTTCTTCCTCACGATGGTCCTCGGCTACTCGATGGTCAGCACGACGGCGAACTTCCTCGGCACGATGATCGCGCTCGTGCTGCTCGCGATCCCGTCGATCCTCGCCGGCGCCTATTCGGGGCTCGAGTCCGTCGATCGGCAGACCATCGACTCCGCCCGTGCGAGCGGCATGACCGAACTCCAGATCCTCGTCAAGGTCGAGATCCCGCTGTCGCTCCCGCTCATCGTCGGCGGCCTGCGATCCGGCGTGCTCCAGGTGATCGCCACCGTCGTCATCGCGTCGTACGTCGGCCTCGGCGGACTCGGGCGCATCATCTCCAGCGGAATCGGGTTGAACGACTACAACAGGATCCTCGGTGGCGCCATCCTCATCACCGCGCTCGCCCTCCTCGTGGACGGCGTCTTCGCGGTCATCCAGAAACTCACTGCGACCCCGGGTGTCGGCGGTTCACGCGACACTGGTCGGAGTGCGGTGCGTCGGCAGGCACAGCGTCAGCCGGCGACGGTGGGAACACCGAACCAAGAGAGGGAATGACATGAGCATGTTCAAGAAGGGCCGGATCGCCGCAGGCGTTGTCGCGGTCGGAGCCATCGTGGCTCTGGCAGGGTGCGCCTCGGGAGATCCCACCGCCCCCGAGACCGGCTCCGCCGGCGCCAGTGGCGACGGGATCGTCGTGGGTTCGTTCGCATTCCCCGAGAGCGAGATCCTCGGGGAGATCTACGCCCAGGCGCTCACCGCGCAGGGCTTCGACGTCTCCACGAAGTTCAACATCGGGCCGCGCCAGCAGACCATCCCGGCGCTGCAGGACGGGTCGATCAACCTGATCCCCGAGTACAACGGCAACCTGCTGGCGTACTACGACACGGAGTTCGCCGAGCGCACGACCGAAGACGTCGACGCCGCACTGGTCGACGCGGTCGCCGCCGACGACCTGGTGGTCTACGCCTCGGCCGAGGCCGAGGACAAGGACGCCTACGTCGTCACGAGCGAGTTCGCCTCCGCGAACAACCTCACGTCCATCGGAGACCTCGCCGCCGTGCAACCGTTCAGCCTCGGCGCCAACCCGCAGTTCGCCGAGCTCGGGTACGGCATCCCTGGTCTGGCATCGGTCTACGGCGTCTCGGATGTCACGTTCGTTCCGTACGAGGACTACGGCGGACCCGACACGGTCAAGGCGCTGACGGACGACACCGTCCAGGTCGCCGACATCTACACGACGTCGCCCGACCTGAAGGCGAAGGACCTCGTCGTGCTCGAGGACCCCGAGAACCTGATCGCCGCCCAGAACGTGATCCCGCTGCTCTCGAGCAAGATCGCGTCCGATGAGCTGCAGAAGGCGCTCGACGCCGTCTCGGCCGAGCTCACGACCGACGACCTGATCGACCTGCGCAATCGGGTCGAGGGCGACGAGAAGGCCTCGGCCAGTACGGCCGCCAAGGACTGGCTCACCGAGAAGGGGCTGATCTAGGCTCCGTCGACCGCGCGGGGGTCGGGGACTTCGGTCTCCGGCCCCTTCGGCCGTTCCGGCGCGACCTCCGTCATGTGCCGTGCCTCGGAGCGCACCAGCCAGCGCTTCACCGCCCAGACGATGATGAGGAACGCGACGATCACCGCGACGAAGAGGTAGCCGGCCCAGTGCAGGTCGCGGCTGAGCTCGCGGTAGCCGCCGGCCGCGGCCGACCCGACCGAGACGTAGGCGAACGCCCAGAGCACGCAGGCGGGGATCGTCCAGACCATGAACCTGCGGTAGCGCATGTCGCTCATGCCGACCGTCAGCGGGATGAGCGAGTGCAGCACCGGCAGGAACCGCGAGACGAAGACCGCGGGGCCGCCGCGTCGGGCGAGGTAGACCTGTGCCCGGCGCCAGTTGTGGTCGCCGATGCGCTGTCCGAGCCGGGAACGCTGGATGTGCGGGCCGAACCATCGGCCGAGCGCGAACCCGATGCTCTCGCCGACGAGCGCGCCGACGATGACCGTGAGGGTGAGTGCGAGGTACTCGACGACCCCGTCGACCGCGGTCGAGGCGACGAGCACGATCGTGTCGCCGGGAACGACGAGGCCGATCAGCACCGAGGTCTCCAACATGATGCCGAGCCCGGCGAGCAGCGTGCGTGCCACGGGGTCGACGCTCTGCACCGTGTTCAGGATCCAGTCGAGGATCTCGTTCATCGTTCGAGCGTATCCGCGGCCGCTGGGGGTCGCATCAGACTCGGGGGTGATTCCGAGTCACGCTACGGGGTGACACTCAGGCGAGCGAGGCGAGCGGTGAGCATCGCGTGATCTGGCGAGATGCCGCCCGAGTCGGCGTATGCGCCGGGTTCGCCCGAGCTGCCCACGAGCACGATCGCGGAGCGCAGCGTGTCGTCGCCGACCTCGCGCCTGGCGTCGTCGTCGGCGAGCATCTCGGTGAGCAGCGCGACCGCGCGCTCGGCGCGGTTCGCGATCGGGAACCACGGCAGCGCGCTGTGCCAGGCGCGGAATGACAGCAGCACGAGGTGATGGAACTGGTCGAGGTGCGCGCGTTCGTGGGCGATCACGGCGGCGAGTTCGTCGGGCTCGAGCGCGTCGACGAGGCCGTCGGTCAGCACGGTCGCGGTGCGGATGCCGGGAACGCAGTACGCGAGCGGCTCGGGATGGGCGAGCACCCGGATGCGCGGCACGCCGGGCATCGGGTCGCCGAGGAGTGCGATGAGCTGGTGCTGGCGGCGGCGCTCGCGCTCGGCGCGCACGGCCGTGAGCCCGAGGTTCAGGAGGAGGTGGATCGCGAGGCCGATCGCAAGCGTGATCGACGCGAGGTGCACGATCGCGTACTCGGCGGGGATCGCCCCGTGCAGCGCAGCGGGCACCAGGTGGTCGACGGCCGCGGCGAGGGACCCGGCAGGAGAGGCGCCGAACGCGAGCAGCGAGCCGATCATCGAGAGCGCGCCCGCGAGGGCGATCGCCTGCCAGAGCGCGAGCGCGAGCGCAGGGGAGCGGGAGGGCCAGGTCGCGCGTGAGAGGGCCAACGGCACCGGCCAGGCCAGGGCCACGGCGAACGCGCCGAGGACGGCGGCGAGCGCGACCATGGTCAGTGGTGCGCGAGCTCGTCGAGGAGCCGGCGCAGGGTCGCGGCCTCGCGGTCGCTCACGGTGCCGACGAAGCGGGCGAGTGCGGCGTCGCGGTCGCTCGAACGGTCGAGCACCTCGTGCATGAGCTCGGCGGTGTGCTCCTCGCGCGAGAGCAGGGCGCGATAGCGGTGCGGGCGCTGGTCGCGCGAGCGCGTGACGAAGCCCTTGCGCTCGAGGCGCGAGAGCACCGTGAGCACGGTGGTGGTGGCGACGGCGCGGCCGCTCGAGTCGGGGCGGAGCACGAGGGCGTCGCGGAGCTCGTTCGCGGACACGTCGGCGTCGCTGTTCCAGAGCACCTCCATCACGGAGCGCTCCAACTCGCCAAGACTCGCCATGGCTCCAGACTACCGCCGCGAGCCTGAATGTTCTACGCTCTGTAGAAGAACGGCTCGCGAAGCCGACGGCGTGTGGAAGGGACTCCAGTGAACGACCTGCTCGATCCGCTGTTGCTCGCAAGGTGGCAGTTCGGTCTCACGACCGTCTACCACTTCCTCTTCGTGCCGATCACGATCGGCCTCGCCACCAGCACCGCGGTGTTCCAGACGGCGTGGTACCGCACCGGTAAGGCCGAATACCTGCGCATCACGCGGTTCTTCGGCAACATCTTCCTCATCAACTTCGCGATGGGCGTCGTCACCGGCATCGTGCAGGAGTTCCAGTTCGGCATGAACTGGTCGGAGTACTCGCGCTTCGTGGGCGACGTGTTCGGCGCCCCGCTCGCCATGGAGGGCCTGCTCGCCTTCTTCTTCGAGGCGACGATGATCGGCCTCTGGATCTTCGGTTGGGACAAGCTGCCCCGCGGCATCCACCTCGCCACGATCTGGGCGACGGCGATCGGCACCATTCTCTCGGCGTACTTCATCCTCGCCGCGAACGCCTTCATGCAGAACCCGGTCGGCTTCGAACTGAACGCCGAGAGCGGTCGGGCCGAGCTCGTCGACATCGGCGCGCTGCTCACGAACCGGGTTGCGCTCGCGGCGTTCCCGCATACGATCGCGGCGAGCTTCATGGTCGCCGCCGGCCTCATCATCAGTGCCGCGGCCTGGCACCTGGCCCGCAACCAGCACATCGACACCATGCGGCCGGCGCTCAAGTACGGCCTCTGGCTCATGATCGGCTCCGGCATCCTCACGACCCTGTTCGGCGATCAGTTGAGCCTCGCGATGGTCGCGACCCAGCCCATGAAGATGGCCGCAGCGGAGGCCACGTTCGACACGGTCTGCGGCGCCGACGCCTCGTTCTCGATCTTCACCCTCGGCACGCCCGACGGGTCCAGCGAACTCTTCTCCATCCGTATTCCGTACCTGCTGTCGTTCCTGTCGACGCATACGTTCGACGGCTGCGTCGAGGGCATCAACGACCTGCAGGCGCAGTACACGCAGCAGTTCGGCCCGGGCGACTACACCCCGATCCTCTGGGTCACCTACTGGGCGTTCCGCTGGATGATCGGCCTCGGCCTGCTGCACGTCGTGATCGCCGTGGTCGGGCTCTGGGTCACCCGCAAGGGCCGCATGCCGAAGCAGGCATGGGTCTGGAAGGTCGCGATCTGGAGCTTCCCGCTCTCGCTGCTCGCGATGAGCGTCGGGTGGGTCTTCACCGAGATGGGCCGCCAGCCCTGGATCGTGTTCAGCCTCATGAAGACCGAGTCGGGCGTCTCGCCGTATGTGACCGGACTCGAGGTACTCATCTCGCTCGTGGCCTTCACCCTGATCTACGGCATCCTCGCGGTGGTCGAGGTGCGGCTCATCATCCAGGCGATCCGCAAGGGGCCGCCCGAGGTGGGCGAGCCGGACCCCGAGACCGGCAAGATCGAACCCGCGACGACGGTCTACTAGGAGGCGACGGAAGATGGATCTCGCAACACTCTGGTTCTGGATCGTCGCGTTCCTGTTCGTCGGGTACTTCGTGCTCGACGGGTTCGACTTCGGCGTCGGCATGTCCCTGCCGTTCCTCGGCAAGGACGACACCGATCGGCGCGTGCTGATCAACACCATCGGCCCCGTGTGGGACCTCAACGAGACGTGGGTCATCGTCGCGGGCGCCGCGCTGTTCGCGGCATTCCCCGAGTGGTACGCCACGCTGTTCTCGGGGTTCTACCTCGCGCTGCTGCTGATCCTGCTCGCGCTCATCGCCCGCGGCGTCTCGTTCGAGTACCGGCACAAGCGGCCCGACTCGAAGTGGAAGGCGTGGTTCGACGGCATGATCGTCGTCGGCTCGGCCGTGCCCGCGCTGCTCTGGGGCGTCGCGTTCGCCAACATCGTGGCCGGCGTCCCGCTCGACGCCGACCACAACTTCACGGGCAACCTGTTCACGCTGCTGAACCCGTACGCGCTCCTGGGCGGCCTCACGACGCTGCTCCTCTTCTTCACGCACGGGGTCGTGTTCGCCTCGCTCAAGACCGAGGGCGACCTGCGCGAGCGGGCCCGCCGTCTCGCGGTCCGCTCCGGGCTGATCACGATCGTCGTCGCCGCGAGCTTCCTGCTCTGGACCGGCTTCGCGTTCGGCACGTTCTGGTTCTGGGTGTTCGCCGCGGTCGCCGCCCTCGCGCTCATCGGCGGCTGGCTCGCCAACCTGCGCGGGGCCGAGGGCATCGCGTTCACGCTGCTCGCGATCACGGTGGCCACGGCCGTGCTGGCGCTGTTCTCGGCGCTGTTCCCCGACGTGATGCCGGCCTCGAACGATCCGGCGAACAGCCTCACGATCGAGAACGCGTCGAGCACCGAGTACACCCTCACGGTCATGAGCTGGGTGGCGCTGTTCACCCTGCCGATCGTGCTGCTCTACCAGGGCTGGACGTACTGGGTGTTCCGCAAGCGCGTCTCGCGCGCATCGGTCGAGGCGGCGGTCGCGCACTGACGTGAAACCCCTCGATCCACGATTGGTGCGGCGTTCGCGCGCCGCCCGCAGCTTCCTCGTCGTCGGTGCGCTGCTGGCGCTCCTGCAGGCGGCCGCCACCGTCGCCCTGGCCTACGCGCTCGCGTCCCTCATCGCGGGCCTCATCGACGGCGAGCGGATGTCTCGGGCGTGGCCCCTGCTCGTGCTCCTCGTGTGCGCGGCATCCGTTCGCGCGCTGTCGGCGTGGGCGTGGGAGCTGGTGGGCTCGGCCGGCGCGCTGCGCGTCAAGCAGGAACTGCGACGCGACGTGCTCGTGGCCGTCGAGGGCTCGCCCGCGGGAGTGCCGGGCTTCTCGAGCGCGCGCACGACGACCCTGCTCGGCCCCGGCCTCGACGCGCTCGACGCGTACTTCGGGTCGTACCTGCCGCAGCTCGTGCTCACGGTCGTCGCCACGCCGATCCTGATCGCGATCGCGTGGTGGGCCGACCCGCTCTCGGGGCTGGTGTTCGTGATCGTGCTGCCCCTGATCCCGGTGTTCATGGCGCTCATCGGCATGGCCACGCAAGCCGTGCAACGGCGTCAGTACGACTCGCTCGCGTCGCTCTCGCACGGGTTCCTCGAGGTCGTCGGGGGGCTCTCGACGCTCATCGTGTTCGGCCGCGCGAAGCGGCAGGTCTCGCGCATCCGATCGGTCACCGACGACTTCCGCAAGCGCACGATGGCCGTGCTGCGCGTGACCTTCCTGTCGGGCTTCACGCTCGAGTTCGCGGCCAGCCTGTCGGTCGCGATCGTGGCGGTGTCGATCGGATTCCGGCTCGTGTGGGGCGAGATCGGGCTCCTGCCCGGCTTGTTCGTGCTGATCCTCGCGCCCGACATCTTCCTGCCGCTGCGCAACGTCGGGGCGGCCTTCCATGCGTCGTCCGCGGGCGTCGCGGCATCCGACGACGCATTCGAGCTCTTCGCGGCCGCGCGGCGATCGGCGGCCGTTTCGTCGAGCGCCGGGCGCGAGGTGGTTCCGGATGCCGCGACGGCCGTGGTGACCTCCGCGGCCGACCGTGCGGCGCTTGCGGGGGTCTCGCTCACCGGGGTTCGCGTGCTTCGCGACGGCGCGGTCGTGGTCGACGGGGTGGATCTGGCAGCGCGACCGGGGGAGCTCGTGGCGGTCACGGGCCCGAGTGGGGTCGGCAAGTCGAGTCTCTTCGCCGGTCTGCTGGGGTTCACGCCGATCGAGGGCGACGCGCTCGTGAACGGCGAGCGCCCCGGACCCGCGACTCGCGCGGCGATCGCGTGGTCGCCGCAGGGCGCGACGCTCTTCGCCGGAACCGTGCTCTCGAACGTGCGCCTCGGCGCCGAGCAGGCCGACGTCGCAATCGGGCAGCGCGCGATGCGCCTCGCCGAGGTCGGGCTCGACCCCGAGACGCCGCTCGGCGCCGGCGGCACTGGGCTGTCGGGCGGGCAGGCGCAGCGCGTCGCGATCGCCCGCGCCCTGCACCGGGCCCTCGCGACCGAGGCCGGCATCGTGCTGCTCGACGAGCCGACCTCCGCACAGGATCCGGCGCACGAGGCCGCGATCGCGGCCGGCCTCAGGGAGCTCGCCGACGAGGGGTACGCCGTGCTCGTCGCAACCCACCGGGCGGGCGTCGCCGTCGCGGCCGACCGCACGATCGCCTTGGCGGGTGCGCATGTCTGAACGCCGCACCGTCGACCGCGCCTCCGCCGACCCCACGCGTGCCGCCCCCAGGGCCGCCGAAACCGGGGCGACTGCGCGCGCCGCGGCAGCCGGCTCCGCGATGCTCCGCGCGGCGATCCCGCCGGCCGGGCGGCTGGCACCGTCGGTGCTCTCGGGCATCGCATCGGGCCTCTCGGCCATCGCCCTGCTGGCCTGCTCGGCGTGGCTCATCGCCCGCGCCGCCGAGCAGCCCCCCGTGCTCTACCTGTCGGTCGCGGTCGTCGGCGTGCGCGCATTCGCGCTCGGACGCGCCGTGTTCCGGTACCTCGAACGGCTCACGGGGCATGACGCGTCGTTCCGACAGCTCGCCGCGATCCGCACGGGCGTCTTCGAACGCATGTTGCCCGTCGCGCCCGACGGCCTCGCCGGCGCACGGCGCGGCGACCTGCTCGCCCGATTCGTCGACGACGTCGACGAGCTGCAGAACGTGCCCCTGCGCGTCGTCCAGCCGCTCGTGAGCGCGGCCGTGGTGCTCGTCGCCGCCGTCGTCGGCGTCGCGATCCTCGCGCCGGCCTCGGCCCTGGCCGTGCTCGCCTGCCTGGTGATCGGCGTCGGGCTGACGCTCCTCGCCCAGTCGTTCGCCGCGGCCAGAGCCGAGCGGGAGCTCGCCCCCCTCCGGGGAGCCCTGCAGGCGGCCGTCCTCGAGCACGTGCAATCCGTGGACGTGCTCGTCGCCTTCGATGCCGCCGAGACGAGCCGAGCCCGCATCGAACGCCTCGGCGAACGCCTCGCCCGCGCGACGCGGGCCAGGGTGATGGCGGCCGGCGCCGCATCCGCCTCGATGACCGCGATCGGCGGGTTCGCCGTCGCCGCGAGCCTCGCGGCCGCGGCGCCGCTGCTCGAGGACGGGCGCATCGGCGGTCCGGTGTTCGCGGTACTCGCCCTCGTGCCGCTCGCGATCGCCGAGGTGGCGGCGGCCATCCCGCTCGCCGCGACCGCGCGTCGACAGGCACGCGCCAGCGCCGCGCGCGTCGAGTCGGCGGTCCCCGCGCGGGTTCCCGAGGGCATTCCGGTGCCGCCGCAGGAGCCCGCCGATCCGCCCACGGGCGACGGGCCGCCCGCGATCGGCCTCCGCGGTGTGCGCGCCTCGTGGCCCGCCGTCGGCGAGCGCCCTGAGGCCCCAGAGGCCTCCGCGACCCCTGAGACTCCGACCACCATGGACGGCGACGTGGACGGCGACGGCGCATCGCGACGGCTCGATGCGGCATCCGGAACCGCGCTCGAGCACGTCGACCTCGACCTCGCACCGGGGGAGTGCGTCCTGCTGCGCGGGCCTTCGGGCGCCGGCAAGACCACGCTCGCGCACGTGCTCGTGCGGTTCCTCGACTACGGCGGCTCGTACCGCGTCGGCGGCGTCGAGGCCCGTGCGCTCGACCCCGACGCGCTCCGCAGGATCGTCGGCCTCGTCGAGCAGCGCCCGTGGCTCTTCGACGAGACCGTGCGCCAGAACCTGCTCTTCGCGCGAGAGGGCGCGACCGACGACGACCTGCTCGACGCGCTCGAACGCGTGGGCCTCCGCGACTGGGCCGAGCAGCGCGGCGGCCTCGACGCGCGGGTCGGGGAGCGCGGATCGCTCGTGTCGGGCGGGCAGGCGCAGCGCATCGCGCTCGCACGCGCCGTGCTCGCCGGGTTCCCGGTGCTCGTGCTCGACGAGCCGACCGCGAACGTCGACGCCGTGCAGGCCGACGAGCTCATGCGCGATCTCGTGAACGCGGCGCGCGACGCCGGACGCACGGTGCTCGTCATCTCGCACGCGCCCGTCGACGATCGACTCGTCGACCGCGAGGTCGCCATCACCGGTGGGCGCCTCGACGGGCGGCGCACGACATAGGCTGAACGGATGCCGCGCCGAATCCGACGCCGCCGCCTCGACGGGTGGACCGATCCGCACCTGCTCTTCCGCGCGCACTGCACCGAAGCCACGCACGTCGTGTGGCTCGACGGCGGCTCCGACGCCACGAGCGGCGTCAGCGTGCTCGCATCGGCGCACGCCGGCTCGGTGATGCTGACGGCGGATGTCGCGGCCGGCACGATCTCGACGACCTGGCCCGCGGCTCCCGAAGGCCCGACGCTGACGCGGCCGGGCGGCGTCGACGACCTGTTCGACGCGCTCGGCGAACGGCTCGCGGCGCACCGCGTCGACGTGGCCGCGAGTGCGGCGGGCGTGGCGCGCGACGACCCGCCCGCGGGGCCGGGCGGCGGCCCGCTCGGCTGGTACGGCTGGTTCGGCTACGAGCTGGGCGCCGAGCTCGTCGGGGTTCCGGCGGCCGAGACCGACACGCCTGACGCAGCGTTCCTCTGGGTCGACCGCGCGGTCGTGTTCGATCACGCGTCGCGCACGGCAGACCTCGTCTGGCTGTGCGACGACGGGCGCGGCGACGACTCCGGCGGCGACGCCCGCGTCGAGCGGAGCGACGGCGGCGACGGCGCATCCGAGGCCTGGGCCGATGAACTCGCCGAGGTCTGGGTGACCGTCCGGGCGGACGCCGGGCGCGCCGACTCCGCGACCGCGATGTCGGCGGAGCCGCCGGCATCCGCTCGCCCTGATCGGGCGCGGTCGACGGCACCGACGGCACCGAACGCACCGACCGCCCGCTGGCGGCACGACGCGGCGACCTACACGCGGCTCATCGACGAATGCCAGCGGGCGATCCGTCGCGGCGATGCCTACCAGCTCTGCCTCACGAACCGCGTCGACATCGACGTGACGCCCGACCCGGCGAGCACCTACCTCGCGCTGCGAGCCTCGAGCCCGACGCACCACGGCGGCTACCTCAGGTTCGGCGACCACGCCCTGCTGAGCGCCTCGCCCGAGCTGTTCCTGCACGTCTCGCGCGACGGCATCGTGTCGACGAAGCCCATGAAGGGCACCAGGCCGCGGCACGCCGACCCCGTCGAGGACCGGCGCCTGCGACGCGAGCTCCTCGGGAGCGAGAAGGAGCGCGCCGAGAACCTCATGATCGTCGACCTCATGCGCAACGACCTCGGGCGCATCGCCGAGCTCGGCACCGTGCGCGTGCCGAGCCTGCTCGCGGTCGAGGAGTACCCGCACGTGCACCAGCTCGTGTCGACGGTGCGCGCCCGGCTGCGGCATCCGCTCACCGCACTCGACGCCGTGCGCTCCGCGTTCCCCGCCGGCTCGATGACGGGCGCGCCCAAGCACAGCGCGATGCAGATCCTGCACGGGCTCGAGGCAGGACCCCGCGGCGTCTACTCGGGCGCCTTCGGGTACCTGGCCGTCGACGGCAGCCTCGACCTGGCCATGGTCATCCGCTCGATCGTGCTCGGTCCGAACGGCGCCTCGATCGGCACCGGCGGCGGCATCACCGCCCTCTCGGTCGCCGAGGAGGAGGTCGAGGAGACGCGCATCAAGGCGCGCGCACTGCTCGCGGTGCTCGGCGCGTCGACGACGGACGCGCGCTGAGCGGGCGCTCAGCGAGCTCCGAGCGGGCGTTCGACTCGGGTGAGGCCGCCGCCCGGTCCGAGTGACTAGGCTGGATGCTCGGTGCGTCGACGTCTGGCGCGCCCTGAGCAGTGCGGACGAAACCCGCATCGACACGATTGAGAGTCACGTGGCACACGATCAGCACGAGGTCGACCCCGGCGCATACGACTTCGCCGCCATCCAGGCGAAGTGGCTGCCGGTGTGGGAGGAATCGAAGCCGTTCGAGGCCGGCCGCCCCGGCGACAAGAAGCCGCGCAAGTACATCCTCGACATGTTCCCGTACCCCTCGGGCGACCTGCACATGGGCCACGCCGAGGCGTTCGGCTACGGCGACACCGTCGCGCGGTACTGGCGCCACCAGGGCTTCGACGTGCTGCACCCCATCGGCTGGGACTCGTTCGGCCTGCCCGCCGAGAACGCGGCCATCAAGCGCGGTGTCGACCCCCGCGGCTGGACATACGAGAACATCGCCCAGCAGAAGAGCTCGTTCCGCCAGTACGCGCCGTCGTTCGACTGGTCGCGCGAACTGCACACGAGCGACCCCGAGTACTACCGCTGGAACCAGTGGCTGTTCCTGAAGCTCTACGAGAAGGGCATCGCGTACCGCAAGGCGGGCCAGGTGAACTGGTGCCCCAACGACCAGACCGTGCTCGCCAACGAGCAGGTCGTCGACGGGCACTGCGAGCGCTGCGGCGCCGTGGTCACGAAGAAGGCCCTCACGCAGTGGTACTTCCGCGTCACCGACTACGCCGACCGACTGCTCGACGACCTGAACCAGCTCGAGGGTGCCTGGCCGTCGAAGGTCCTCTCGATGCAGCGCAACTGGATCGGCCGGTCGGCCGGTGCCGACGTCGAGTTCGAGATCGAGGGGCGCGAGGAGCGCATCCCCGTCTTCACGACGCGCCCCGACACGCTGTTCGGTGCGACCTTCATGGTCGTGGCGCCCGACTCCGAGCTCGCGGCCGAGCTCGCGGCCGGGGCATCCGACGAGGTCAAGGCGCGCTTCGAGGGCTACCTCGACTCGGTGCGCACCGAGAGCGACATCGACCGTCTCTCGACCGACCGCCCGAAGACCGGCGTGTTCCTCGACCGCCACGCGATCAACCCCGTGAACGGCGAGCGCCTGCCGATCTGGGCCGCCGACTACGTGCTGGCCGACTACGGCCACGGCGCGATCATGGCCGTGCCGGCGCACGACCAGCGCGACCTCGACTTCGCCCGCGCGTTCGACCTGCCCGTGCGCGTCGTGGTCGACACGAACCAGCCCGTCACGGGCGTGATCCCGGTGATCCCGCTCGACGAGAACGGCGTCCCGTACCTGCCCGACGACCTGCCGCCGCTGAACCCCGCCGAGACGGGCGTCGCGTTGACCGGCGAGGGCCGCCTCATCAATTCGGGCCCGCTCGACGGCCTCTCGAAGTCGAACGCGATCCGTCGGGTCGTCGAACTGCTCGAGCAGCGCGGCCTCGGTCGTGCGGCCAAGAACTACCGCCTGCGCGACTGGCTCATCTCGCGCCAGCGCTACTGGGGCACGCCCATCCCGATCATCCACTGCGCCGAGTGCGGCGAGGTGCCCGTTCCCGACAGCGAGCTGCCGGTCAGGCTTCCGGATGCCGCGGGCCTCGACCTCAAGCCCAAGGGCTCGAGCCCGCTCGGTGCCGCCGAGGACTGGGTCAACGTCGCGTGCCCGAAGTGCGGCGGAGCCGCGCGCCGCGACTCCGACACCATGGACACGTTCGTCGACAGCTCCTGGTACTACCTGCGCTACCTCAACCCGACGTCCGACTCGGTCGCCTTCGACCCGGCCGAGGCCGAGAAGTGGGCGCCGGTCGACCAGTACGTCGGCGGCGTCGAGCACGCGATCCTGCACCTGCTGTACTCGCGCTTCATCACGAAGGTCCTCTTCGACGAGGGGTACCTGAGCTTCACCGAGCCGTTCACGTCGCTCCTCAACCAGGGCATGGTGCTCATGGACGGCTCGAAGATGTCGAAGTCGAAGGGCAACCTCGTCGAGTTCGCGTCCGAGCTCAAGGCGCACGGCACCGATGCGCTGCGCGTCACGCTCGCGTTCGCCGGGCCGCCTGAAGACGACATCGACTGGGCGGATGTCTCGCCCACCGGTGCGGCGAAGTTCCTCGCCCGTGCGTGGCGCATCTCCGGCGAGGTGGCCTCGAGCCCCGACGTCGAGTGGAAGACGGGCGACGCGGCTCTCCGCCGCATCACCCACCGCCTGCTCGCCGACGCCCCGGGGCTCGTCGAGGCGTACAAGTTCAACGTCGTCGTTGCGCGCCTCATGGAGCTCGTGAACGCGACCCGCAAGGCCATCGACTCGGGTGCCGGTGCGGGCGATGCCGCGGTGCGCGAATCGGCAGAGGTCACGGCGATGATCCTCGACCTGTTCGCGCCCTACGCGGCCGAGGACATGTGGGAGCGTCTCGGCTACCAGCCGACCGTGGCCCTCGTGCCGTGGCGCAAGGCCGACCCGGCGCTGCTCGTCGAGGAGTCGGTCACGGCGATCGTGCAGGTCAACGGCAAGGTGCGCGACCGCATCGAGGTCTCGCCGAAGATCTCGGGCGACGAGCTCGAGGCCCTCGCCCTCGCCTCGGAGGCCGTCGTCCGCACCATCGGCGACCGCGAGATCGTGAAGGTCATCGTGCGTGCGCCGAACCTGGTGAACATCGCGATCAAGGGCTGACCCACCTCAGCTGACGTCCCTCGGAGGGTGCGGCCGGTCCTCGTGACCGCCCCTCCCCAGTGCAGCACCGGCGACGGCCGGTCGGGCTCCGGCCCGACCGGCCGTTCCGCGTTCGGTGGCCGACGTAGCGTGCGGGCATGCCCGCTGAACCGCCCGTCGCCCGCGATGCGCCCGATCCGCTCGATGCGCTCGATCCCGCCGCGCGCCGTGCCGGGCCGCGCGTGCGCATCGCCGTCGGCGCTGCCGTGGTGCTCTTCGTCGTTGCGGTCGCCCTGGCCGCCGTCGTCTCGTTCGCATCGGGCGGGGGCGGTGAGCAGCAGGTCATCGGCGGGCCGGCCGACTCCGGCGGCTCGGTGAGCGGCGGAGCGACCGATGGCGCCGCTGATCCGAGCGGCGGCGGTGCGGTGGGCGCGGTCGGCGAGCCGCTCCCGCTGCTCGTGCACGTGCTCGGCGCGGTCGCCAGTCCTGGGCTCGTCGAGCTCGACCAGGGCGCGCGCGTGGTCGACGCCGTGGCCGCGGCCGGCGGGTTCACGGCCGAAGCCGACCCCGCGGGCGTCAACCTGGCGCGTCCGGTCGTCGACGGCGAGCAGCTCAGGGTGTTCGCCATGGGCGAGCTGCCGGCGGCAGCGGCGGTGGGCGGCGCCGGCGCGGGCGGCGCACCGGGCGGCGGCGCCGCGGCATCCGATGGGTTGGTGCACCTCAACAGTGCGGGCGTCGCCGAACTCGACACCCTGCCGCGCATCGGGCCGGCGCTGGCGCAGCGCATCATCGACTACCGCGACGCGAACGGCGCCTTCACGAGCGTCGATCAACTCATGGACGTGACGGGCATCGGCGACGCCGTGTTCGCGGGCCTGTCCGAACTCGTGGCGCTCTGAGTGCAAGACCTGCGGATGCTGCTGCCCGCGTGCGCGACCTGGGCGGCCGCCTGGATGGCCGTCGGCGCGCCCGACGTCGGGATCGCGGGCTGGATGCCGGCCGCCGTGCTGTGGGTGCTCGCCCTCGCCGTCGCAGGCGCCCTCGGCTGGCCGCTGCTCGACCGTCGCGGCCGTGCGCGAGCTGGCGGAGACCCGCCGCCCGCCGGGCCTCGCGACGGGAGCTCCCCACGACGGCGAGCACGGATCACGGCCGTGGCCGCCACCCTGCTGGTCGTGCTCGCGTGCGCGGCCCTCACCGCGACGAGCGCGGCCGCCGGGCTCGTCGAGCGCTCGCGGTCGCCACTCGCCGCGGCGGCGGAGGCGCGCAGCACGGTCGACGTGGTGATCGAGGCGACGACCGCACCCCGACCGATGCGCGCGGCCGTCTGGGCCGCCGACGAACCCATGGTGCGTGTCGACGGGGTGGTCGTGAGCGTCGACGGGCTGCCCGCGTCCGGCGTGCCGGTCACGGTCGGGGTGAGCGCATCGACCGACGTCGAATGGGGTGCGCGCCTCGCGTTCTCGGCCCGAGCGCAGGCTCTGCCCGCGGGGGAGGCCACGGCGTTCCGGCTCGTCTCGCCCGACCGCGTCGCGCCGGTCGCCGGTCCGCCTCCCTGGCTCGCGTGGGCCTCCGAGCTGCGGCGCGGGTTCGCGGGTGCCGCGGCCGCACTCGACGGCGACGGCGGCGCGCTCGTGCCCGGCCTCGCGATCGGCGACACCTCGGCGGTGGGCGCCGAACTCGACGCCGCCATGAAGGCGAGTTCGCTGACGCACCTGACGGCCGTCTCGGGGGCGAACTGCGCGATCGTGACCGCGGCCGCCTTCGGCCTCGCCGCCGCGTGCGGCCTGGGGCGCCGCACGCGGGTCGTGGTCGCGCTCGTCGCCCTCGGCGGTTTCGTGGTGCTCGTGACGCCGCAGGCGAGCGTCATCCGGGCCGCGGCGATGGCGGTCGTGATCCTCATCGGCGTCGCGACGTCGCGGCGTGCGGGTGGTGCTTCGGCGCTCTCCGTCGCGGTCGTGCTCCTGCTCTCGCATGATCCGTGGCTCGCACGCGACTACGGGTTCGCCCTCTCCGCTGCGGCCACCGCCGGCCTGCTGCTGCTCGCGGCACCGTTGGCGCGACGTCTCTCCGACGTGATGCCGACGCCGCTCGCGATCGTGCTCGCGGTGCCGGTGGCGGCCCAGTTGGCGTGCCAGCCGGTGCTGATCCTGCTCGATCCGGCGATCTCGGTCTACGGCGTCGCGGCGAACCTGCTCGCCGCGCCCGCTGCGCCGGTCGGCACGGTCGTCGGCATGCTCGGATGCCTCGTGCTGCCGTTGCTTCCGTCGGTCGGGTTCGCGCTCATGCAGGTCGCCTGGGTGCCCGCCACATGGATCGCGCTCGTCGCGCACGGGGCCGCCGGACTGCCCGGCGGCCGGCTGCCGTGGCTGCCCGACGCGCCCGGCGCCCTGGTGCTGGTCGCCGCGACCGCGGTCGGACTGTGGCTGCTGCTCGATCCGCGCGGCGGTCGCGGGCTGCGCCGAGGGGCGGCAGGGCTCCTCGTGCTGCTGGTGGCCGTGCCGATCGGTGTCGTCGCCGGCCCGGCTGCGGTCGCACGTGCCGCGCATCCGGGGGAGTGGGATGTCGCAGACTGCGACGTCGGCCAGGGCGACGCCGTGATCGTGCGCTCCGAAGGCGCGATCGCCCTCTTCGACACCGGACCCGACCCGGCCGCGCTCGAGCGCTGCCTCGAGTTCCTCGGCATCGAGCGCATCGACCTGCTCGTGCTCACCCACTGGGATGCCGACCACGTCGCCGGCAGTGACGCCGTGGTCGGCATGGTGCAGACCGTCGTGCACGGCCCGCTCGACGACGAACGCTCCTCGCGGGTGCTCGACCCGCTCGTCACAGGCGGTGCCGAGCCCGTCGAGGTCACGGCCGGCCGCCGGGGCGTGCTCGGGGACTCGCGCTGGAGCGTGCTCTGGCCACCGCCGCACACGGCGCCGGGCAACGACGCGAGCGTCGTGCTCGAGCTCGAGGGCCGCCTCGGGAGCGCGATCTTCCTCGGCGACCTCGGCGAGCAGGCGCAGGCGCGCCTGCTCGCCTCGGCCTCGCTCGGTCCGGTCGACCTCGTGAAGGTCGCCCATCACGGCTCGGCAGACCAGAGCGAACGGCTCTACGAGACGCTTTCCCCCACGGTCGGGGTCATCGGCGTCGGCGCCGACAACGGCTACGGCCACCCCACCGGCCGTCTGCTCGGGCTGCTCGACCGCCTCGGCACGGCGACGGTGCGAAGCGATCGATCGGGCACCTCGCTGCTCTCGGCGACCGGCGACGGCGCGTTCCGTCTCTGGACCGAGCGCGGCATCGGGGATGTCGCACCCCGACCGTAGACTTGAAGGGAAAGGGAGGTGCCGTGGCAGCTCGATCCTCAGGCGCAGCGCGCGGCAACGCGCGGGCCAAGGCGGCGGCGATCCCGCAACTGGCCTACAACCAGGTTCGTCCGGCCCCGATCGTGCTCATCTCGGGCCCCGAAGACGTGCTGGCCGAGCGTGCCTCCACCACGCTCCGCGAGGTGCTGCGCGCCGAAGACCCCGACCTCGAGGTCAGCGAGATCTCCGGCGACGCGTACCAGCGCGGCGAGCTCCTGACGCTCGCCAGCCCCTCGCTCTTCGGCGAAGCGAGGCTCATCCGCATCGACGGCGCCGAGAAGGCGACCGACGACCTCATCCTCGACATGGTCGACTTCGTCGGCCAGCCGACCGAGGCGACCACGGTCGTGGTGCGCCATCGCGGCGGGGTGCGCGGCAAGAAGATGCTCGACGCGATCCGCTCGGGCGACGGCGAGGCCATCGAGATCGTGTGCGCCGAGCTCAAGCGCGAGTCCGACAAGCAGGACTTCGTGCAGACCGAGATCCGCGCCGCCGGCCGCTCGATCGCCCCCAGGGCGCTGCGCGCGCTCGTCGCGGCGTTCAGCGACGACCTCGCCGAACTCGACGCCGCATGCCGGCAGCTCCTCGCCGACGCGGCCGGCGACATCACCGAAGCGGTGGTCGCGAAGTACTACGGCGGCCGCGTCGAGACGAACGCGTTCGAGGTCGCCGACGCGGCGATCGCCGGGCGTCACGGCGACGCGCTCGTGGCCCTGCGGCACGCGCTCGACAGTGGCGCCGATCCCGTGCCCATGGTCGCGGCGTTCGCGATGAAGATCCGCACGATGGCGAAGGTCTCCGGGGTCCGCGGCGGCGGCTCAGGAGTGGCATCCTCGCTCGGGCTCGCACCCTGGCAGGTCGATCGAGCGCGGCGCGACCTCTCCGGCTGGACCGACGAGGGCCTGCAGCAGGCCATCGTGCAGCTCGCGCGCACCGATGCCGCGGTCAAGGGCGCCGAGCGCGATCCCGTGTTCGCGCTCGAGCGGCTCGTCGGCGTCATCGCGTCGCGCGGCCGCAACCTCGCCTGAGTCCGTACGCGATCCTCGTCAGGCGCCCGGAATGCGTCTGCGCAGACGCGATGCGATGGTGCGGACGAGCACTCGCGTTCAGACGCTCAGGCGCCCAGGCTCGCCCCGAAACGGCGAGTGGAACGATGAGCGAGACGACGCCGCCCCGAAACGACGAACGCCCCGCACGACTCGTGCGGGGCGTTCGATCAGACGGCGTGCCTTACAGCGCGGCGGCCTGCTTCGCGATGGCCGACTTGCGGTTCGCGGCCTGGTTCTTGTGGATGACGCCCTTGCTGGCGGCCTTGTCGAGCTTGCGACCGGCGACGCGGACCGCGGCGACGGCCTTGTCCTTGTCACCCGTTGCGATGGCCTCGCGAGCGGCGCGGACGGCGCTCTTGACCTGGCTCTTGACCGCCTTGTTGCGCTCCTGAGCCTTCAGGTTCGTCTTGATGCGCTTGATCTGCGACTTGATGTTTGCCACGTGGTTCGTCTTTCGTTCTTGTGCGGGTACCGGATGTGCCGAGCGAAGGTAGAGGGGCCTCGCGCGGCGAATCGTGCGGGGTGGGACCCACACGCAAGCCAACAGACAACGATACCAGCAACGCGCGCATGGCACCAATGCGGTGGCCGCGGCATCCGCTCGATGCGGTCAGTTCGAGCGGATGATGCCGAGATCGCGGGCCCGCGCCACCGCCGCGGTGCGCGAACCCACCTCCAGTTTGGCGAAGATGTGCACGAGGTGCGACTTCACGGTCGCCTCGCTGAGGAAGAGCGCCTTGCCGATCTCGCGGTTCGTGTGGCCGCTCGCCACGAGGCCGAGCACCTCGGCCTCGCGGCCGGTGAGGCGCTCGAGCCCGCCGTTCGCGTCGAGCCGCGAGGACACGCCGGGTGCGAACGCCGGCTCGCCGGTCGCCGCAGCCCTGATCGCCGCGACGAGCTCGGCCGGCGGCGAGTCCTTCAGCAGGTAGCCGCTCGCCCCGGCCTCGATCGCGCTCAGGATGTCGGCGTCGGTGTCGTAGTTCGTGAGCACGAGCACGCGTGGTGCGTCGGCCTGCAGGCGGATGTGGCGCGTCGCCTCGGCGCCCTGCATGTCCGAGGGGAACTGCAGGTCCATGATCACGACGTCGACCCCGCCGTCGGCGGCGCGGCGCACCGCGGCATCCGCGCGGTCGACGTCGGCGACGACCACGAGGTCGGGCTCGGCCTCGAGCATGGCGCGCACGCCGGCTCGCACGACGGGATGGTCGTCGGCGATCACGAGACGGATGCCGCCGGCCCCGCTCACGGCGCTGCCGCCACGGGGATCCGCACCGACACGGCCGTGCCCTCGCCGGGATGGGACTCGACCACGATCGAGCCGCCCTCGCGTTCGGCGCGCTCGCGCATGGCTCGCAAGCCGAAACGGAGCTGCGCCGCGGGGTCGGCAGCGATCGCCGCGGGGTCGAAGCCGATGCCGTCGTCGACCACGTCGAGCGCGACCTCGTCGCCGAGGTAGCTGAGGGTGAGCTCGGCGCGCGTCGCGCGGGCATGACGCAGCACGTTCGCGAGGGCGCCCTGGGCGATGCGCAGGAGGGTCGCGTCGATGGACATCGGCAGCGTGACGGGGGCGCCGCTCGTCGTGTACGAGACCCTGGTCGAGGTGCCGGCCTGGGCGGCCTGCTCGTCGACTGCGGCGGCCAGACGTCGGAGCGCGGCGGGCAGCGTCTGCTCGTCGAGCGACGGCGGGCTGAGCTCGCGGATGAAGCGGCGGGTCTCTGCGAGGTTGTCCGACGCGGTTTCACGGGCGAGTCTCAGCTTGTCGAGCGTGCGCTCGTCGTCGATGTCCCGCTCGGCGGCGTGCAGGAGCATCTGGATGCTCGAGAGCCCCTGCGCCACGGTGTCGTGGATCTCGCGGGCGATGCGCTCGCGCTCGGCGAGCGTTCCGGCCTCGCGGCTCGCCGTCGAGAGTTCCTCGCGGGTCGCGATGAGGTCGAGGATGAGCGCCTGGCGATCCTTCGTCTCCTGCGCCATGGCCCGATAGCCGAGGCCGATGACGATGGCCACGCCGGCGCTGATCAGCGGGCCGAGGATCGTGCCGACGTCGAATCCGAGGTGGGTCGCCGTGCCCCACACCGAGAGGCCGAACGTGACCACGACCAGCGGAACCGCCAGCGGGGCGGCCAGCACGTGCAGCTCGAGGAAGAAGAGGGGGAACGCGAGGAACGCGGCATCCGGGGTCATCGCCGACATGCCGGCCCAGAGCGCGAGCAGTGCCGTGAGCCAGAGCACGCGCGCCCACTGGGGGAGGTTGCGCTGCGAGGCGGCGATGCCTGCGGCGTAGCACGCGAGGAACGAGATAGTCAGGATCGTGATGCCCGCCTCGTACTGGTCGTCGGCCAGGAGCGCACGGACCATGACGAACAGGGCGAGCCCGACCACGAGCACGTGGAGCCCGAATCGGAGCGTGATGAACACCGGCCGGAGGGCCGACGGTGACACCCTCCCGAAGTCGAGGAGGGGGAGCGGAAGCGGGGCTGCGGGCGCGGTCATGGTGCGTGTCAGCGTAGTCGCGGGGCCTCGCGGAGGCATCCGTCGAAAGTGCGAAGCCAAGTCATGGGAGAATCGTCGGGATGTCTCCGAGAGCTGCTACCCCGCCGGTGCCCGCCGCCACCGACCCCGCGCTGATCCGCAATTTCTGCATCATCGCGCATATCGACCACGGCAAGTCGACCCTCGCCGACCGCATGCTCGGCATCACGGGCGTCGTGAGCGACCGTGACATGCGCGCGCAGTACCTCGATCGCATGGACATCGAGCGTGAGCGCGGCATCACGATCAAGAGCCAGGCGGTGCGCATGCCGTGGCAGGTCGGCGACACGTCGTACGCCCTGAACATGATCGACACCCCCGGTCACGTCGACTTCAGCTACGAGGTCTCGCGTTCGCTCGCCGCGTGCGAGGGCGCGATCCTGCTGGTCGACGCCGCGCAGGGCATCGAGGCCCAGACGCTCGCGAACCTGTACCTCGCGCTCGAGAACGACCTCGAGATCATCCCGGTGCTGAACAAGATCGACCTGCCGGCTGCCGATCCCGACAAGTACGCACGCGAGCTCGCCGAGCTCATCGGCGGCGACCCCGCCGACGTGCTGCGCGTCTCGGGCAAGACCGGCCTCGGTGTCGAAGACCTCCTCGACCGGGTCGTCGAGCGCATTCCGGCGCCCGTCGGAGATGCCGACGCACCGCCGCGCGCGATGATCTTCGACTCCGTCTACGACAGCTACCGCGGCGTCGTCACCTACGTGCGCATGATCGACGGGCATCTGAATCCGCGCGAGCGCATCCAGATGATGTCGACCAGGGCGACCCACGAGATCCTCGAGATCGGCGTGAGTGCGCCCGAGCCGACGCCGACGAAGGGCCTCGGCATCGGTGAGGTCGGCTACCTCATCACGGGCGTGAAGGACGTGCGCCAGTCGAAGGTCGGCGACACCGTCACGACCGCATCGAAGCCCGCCACGCAGGCATTGCCGGGCTACACCGAGCCGCTGCCGATGGTCTACTCGGGCCTGTACCCGATCGACGGCAGCGACTACCCCGAGCTCCGCGAGGCGCTCGACAAGCTCAAGTTGTCCGATGCCGCACTCGTCTACGAGCCCGAGACTTCGGTCGCGCTGGGCTTCGGCTTCCGTGCCGGCTTCCTCGGCCTGCTGCACCTCGAGATCATCACCGAGCGCCTGCAGCGCGAGTTCGACCTCGACATCATCGCGACCGCTCCGTCGGTGGTCTACGAGGTGACGACCGAAGACAAGAAGTCCGTGACGGTCACGAACCCCAGCGAGTTCCCGACGGGGGCGAAGATCTCCGAGGTGCGCGAGCCGATGGTGAAGGCCGCGATCCTCGCGCCGAAGGACTACGTGGGCACGATCATGGAGCTCTGCCAGTCGCGACGCGGGTCGCTGCTCGGCATGGACTACCTCGGCGAGGACCGGGTCGAGATCCGCTACAACATCCCGCTCGGCGAGATCGTGTTCGACTTCTTCGACCAGTTGAAGTCGAAGACCGCCGGGTACGCCTCGCTCGACTACGAGCCCATCGGCGACCAGGCGGCCGACCTCGTGAAGGTGGACATCCTCCTGCAGGGCGAACAGGTCGACGCGTTCAGCGCGATCGTGCACCGCGACAAGGCCTACGCCTACGGCGTGCTCATGACGGGTCGCCTGCGCAAGCTCATCCCTCGCCAGCAGTTCGAAGTGCCGATCCAGGCCGCGATCGGCGCGCGCATCATCGCGCGCGAATCGATCCGCGCGATGCGCAAGGACGTGCTGGCCAAGTGCTACGGCGGTGACATCAGCCGCAAGCGCAAGCTCCTCGAGAAGCAGAAGGAGGGCAAGAAGCGCATGAAGATGGTCGGCCGCGTCGAGGTCCCGCAGGAGGCGTTCATCGCCGCGCTGAGCGGCGACGTCGAGACGAAGGACGCGAAGAAGTAGGCGCCCGATGACCCGACGCAGCACGTTCACCGATCAGTCCGTCACGTACGGCTCGATCGGCGCGACGCTCGAGCCCGATCTCATGCGCTATCCGCCGACCGGCTACCGGCCGGCGGAAGACCGCGTTCGCCTCGGCAGCGGCGTCGACCGCTTCCAGCGCGCGGCCGAGGCCCTCATGACCTGGGGCATCCAGCGCGGCGCGGGCTACGAGGTGACGGAGATCTCCGCCGGCACCGGCGCCCAGTATCCCGGCATCGTGTACGGCGCCGACGGTGCGCCGCTCACCGAGCAGCCGGGGCCACGCACCGAGGACCGCTTCGGCGAGGACGGAACCCCGTACATCGCCTCGGGCATGCAGGCCACGCTCGTGCGCCACGGTCGCCCGGGCCCGCACTCCACGCCCGTGCTGGTCGTCTACGTGATCGACGAGCCCGACCGCGTCGGCTACGCGTTCGGCACCACCGCGGAGGGGCTCGAGAGCGGCGAGGAGTCGTTCGTGCTCGAGCGTCGCGACGACGACACCGTGTGGCTCACGATCCGCTCGTTCCGGTCCACCGCGGGCGGGTCGAAGCGCGTGCTCGCGCCGTGGGTGCGCCGTCGGCGCCGCGAGCTGACGAAGCTGCAGCTGCGCGCACTGCATCCCGCCGGCGGCGTGTAGGCGTGGGTTCCGCGCTGCCGCTCGGCGAGCCGGCACCGCTCGACGGCCTGCTGCCCGCCTCGGCCGCCGAGGGCGCCGTCGATCGTGCCTTCGGCGTCTACGTGCACGTCCCGTTCTGCCGCGTGCGCTGCGGGTACTGCGACTTCAACACGTACACCGCCAGCGAACTCCGCGGCGCCCGCCAGGTCGACTACGCCGACCAGGCCATCGACGAGGTCCGGATGTCGCGGCGCGTGCTCGCGGCATCCGACGTCGTCCCTCGTGAGGCCGAGACGGTCTTCTTCGGGGGCGGAACGCCGACCCTGCTGCCCGCAGACGACCTCGTGCGCATGCTGGGTGCCGTTCGCGACGAGTTCGGGTTCGCACCGGGTGCCGAGGTCACGACCGAGGCGAATCCCGATTCCGTCGTGCCCGACGACCTGATCCGTCTCGCCGAGGGCGGCTTCACGCGCGTCTCGTTCGGCATGCAGTCGGCGGTGCCGCACGTGCTCTCGGCGCTCGACCGCACGCACGACCCGGCGCGGGTGCCGCTCGTGGTGCGCTGGGCGCGCGACGCCGGACTCGACGTGAGCCTCGACCTGATCTACGGCACGCCGGGGGAATCGCTCGACGACTGGCGGCGCAGCGTCGACGCGGTCGTCGCCGAGCGCCCCGACCACGTGAGCGCCTACGCCCTGATCGTCGAGGAGGGCACGAAGCTCCACCGGCAGATCCGCCGAGGGGAGCTGGCGCAGCCCGACGACGACCTCGAGGCCGACATGTACGAGCTCGCCGACACGGCGTTCGCCGAGGCCGGCTTCGAATGGTACGAGGTCAGCAACTGGGCGACGGATGCCGCGCACCGTTCCCGCCACAACCTCGGCTACTGGCGCGGTGACGACTGGTGGGGGGTCGGCCCCGGAGCCCACAGCCACGTCGGCGGGGTGCGCTGGTGGAACGCCAAGCATCCGGCCGCCTATGCCGAGCGCCTCGCGGCCGGCCACTCGCCCGCCGTCGGTCGCGAGGTGCTCGATGCGCCGACCCGCGAGACCGAGCGCGTGCTGCTGCTCACGCGCATCCGCGAGGGCATCGACATCGCCTCGCTCCACACGGGCGGCCGCCACGCCGTGGCCGGCCTCATCGCCGACGAGCTCGTCGACGCGAAAGCCGCCCTCGCCGGTGGCTTGACGCTCACCAGGCGAGGGCGGCTGCTCGCCGACGCCGTGGTGCGGCGCCTGCTCGAGGACTGAACCCCGTTCGAGAACGGGCCCCGTCTCAGCTCACGAACTTGATCGAGAGCGGGTACGTGTAGGGCTCGCCCTGGTTCGCCTTGACGGCGGCGATGATGCTGAACACGATCACGATGATGCCGACGGCCGCGATGATGAAGAGGCCGATGACCACGAGCGACAGCACGCTGCCGATGATGATCGCGATCGTCATGGTGATCTGGAAGTTCAGCGCGGTCGCCGTGTGCGCGCGCACGAATGGCCCCTTGTCCTTCAGGATCAGGTAGCCGATCAGCGCGGGGATGAAGCTGAAGAAGATCCCGCCGATGTGGATCAGCGTCGCCCAGAGCTTCTCGTCGGACGGGCTCAGCTGCGAGCTCTGCTCGTAGGGGTTCTGCGGCGGCGGGGGAGGTGGCAGGTCGGACATCGTCTTCTCCTGTTCGAGTGCGCCGGGACGGCGGGGTGACTGCGGACGCCTTCATGGTGGCACAGCAACGCCCGCCGCGGGAGCGTGACGCTCCAGCGGCGGGCGTTGTGTGCGCCGTGCCCTACTTGATGAGGCGGATGGCGAAGGGGTAGCGGTAGTTGCGACCCTCCTTGGCCTGGAGGAAGGCGATGATCGAGAAGATGACGCCGACGATCCAGACGGCCCAGGAGAGCAGACCGAGGATGCTGCCGAGGCCGAACGTGATGATCGTGATGATCGACGTGAGGATGAAGATCGCGATCTGCGCGAAGACGAGCGTGATCTGGAAGTTCAGCGCCTCCTTCGCCTCGGTGTTCGTGAACTGGCCTCGGTCCTTGAAGACGAGCCAGATGATGAGCGACGGCAGGAATCCGAGGATTCCGCCGAGGTGGGCGAACGAGCCCCACTGGATGTCCTGCTCTCGCGAGAGCGGAGCCCCGGGTGCCGCGGCGGGCTGCGCCGCTGCGGGCTGGGGTGCTGCCGGCTGCTGCGGCGGCGTGGGCGGCACGTTCGGATCGGACGGGCCTGCGTTGGGATCTGACATGTGCGTGCCTTTCGGGGCTTCGGCGGTCGTTCCGCTGCCGTGAGGTGAGTGCTCGCGGCCGGGTGTGTCGCGGGACATGCTCACGGTAGCGCCGGGCGGGAGTGTCGGCAATGGGGATTACCCTGAGTTGAGCGGTATGATTGGCACTCACATCGATCGAGTGCTAAACCGCCGGGAAAGCGAGGGACATGGTCTCCGAACGCAGCCTCGCCGTCCTCCGGGCGATCGTGCAGGACTACGTCGCCTCCCGCGAACCGGTGGGGTCGAAGGCCATCGTCGAGCGGCACTCGTTCGGCGTCTCGGCGGCCACGATCCGCAACGACATGGCCCTCCTCGAAGAGGAGGAGCTGATCGCGGCGCCGCACACGTCGTCCGGTCGCATCCCGACCGACAAGGGGTACCGCGTCTTCGTCGACCAGCTCACCGACGTGCGCCCGATGACGAGGGCGCAGCGGCACGCGATCGAGACCTTCCTCGGCGAGTCGAGCGACCTCGACGAACTCCTCGCGCGCACGGTGCGCCTCGTCGCCCAGCTGACCAAGCAGCTCGCGGTCGTGCAGTACCCGAGCTTCGGCAGCGCCCGCGTGCGGCACGTCGAACTCGTCTCGCTCTCGCCCGATCGGGTGCTCTGCATCCTCATCACCGACTCCGGCCAGGTCGAGCAACGCGTCGCCGAGCTTCCGCAGCCGGTCGACGAGACCGCGCTCGCGCTGCACCGCGCCCGGTTGAACGACCTCGCCGGCAATCGGGCGATGGCGGATGCCGCGGAGTCGCTGTCGGGCGAGTTCGCCGACGTCCCGCCGGCCGACGCGCTCGTGCTCCGCGCACTCGCGGCCACGCTCGCCGAGCAGGCCCGCGCCCAGCGGCAGGACCGCCTCGTGGTGGCCGGAGCCGCGAACCTCGTGCGCACCGAGCAGGACTTCCCGGGTTCGATCCTCGGCGTCATCGAGGCCATCGAAGAACAGGTGGTCCTCCTGCGACTGTTCGGCGAGATGGCCGCCGACGAGCACGCCGTCGCGGTGCGCATCGGCCGCGAGAACGCGTCGTTCGGCCTCGGCGAGACGTCGGTGCTCTCGAGCGCCTTCGAGATCCCGGGCCGCGACATCTCCCGACTCGGCGTCGTCGGCCCCACCCGCATGGACTACTCCCACAGCATGGCGGCCGTTCGCGCGGTCGCCCGATACCTCTCCCGCACGCTCGGCGAGAACTGAGCAGCCGGCCCCCACCGGCATCCGCAATCGAAAGGACACGCCCTCCGTGGCAGACCACTACGAGGTCCTCGGCGTCTCGCGCGAGGCGACCCCCGACGAGATCAAGAAGGCGTATCGCCGCCTGGCCCGCGAACTCCACCCCGACGTCAACCCCGGCGCCGAGGCCTCCGAGCGGTTCAAGTCGGTCACGCACGCGTACGACGTGCTCTCCGACCCGAAGCAGCGCCAGCAGTACGACCTCGGCGACCAGGGCGGGTTCGGCGGCGGGCAGGGCTTCGGCGGCTTCGGCGACATCTTCGAGACCTACTTCGGCGGCGCGCAGCAGAGCCGCGGCCCCCGATCCCGACGCGAGCGCGGTCAGGACGCGCTCATCCGCGTCGAGGTCGGACTCGACGAGGTCATCTTCGGCACGCACCGCGACATCGAGGTCGACACCGCCGTGGTGTGCCAGACCTGCCACGGATCGTGCTGCCAGCCGGGCACGTCGCCCGTCACGTGCGACATCTGCCACGGCACCGGTTCGATCCAGCGCGCGGTGCGCTCCCTGCTCGGCAATGTCATGACGTCGAGCCCCTGCGGCACCTGCCGCGGGTACGGCACCGTCATCGCGACGCCGTGCGTGACCTGCCAGGGCCAGGGGCGCGTGCGCGCGCGCCGCACGGTCCCGGTCGACATCCCCGCCGGTGTCGACACGGGCGTGCGCCTGCAGATGCCGGGTTCCGGCGAGGCCGGCCCGGCCGCAGGCCCCAACGGCGACCTCTACCTCGAGATCAAGGTCAAGAACCACGACGTGTTCAGCCGCAACGGCGACGACCTGCTCGCGACGCTCGCCGTGTCGATGACCGACGCGATCCTCGGCACCACGGCGAAGATCGAGGCGCTCGACGGCGATGTCGAGGTCGAGATCAAGGCGGGCCTGCAGAGCGGCGAGATCCTCACCGTGAAGGACCGCGGCGTCTCGAAGCTCCGCGGCAGCGGCCGCGGCGACCTCCGCATCGGCGTGCAGGTGCTCACCCCCACGAAGCTCTCGACGAAGGAGCGCGACCTCGTGCAGCAGTTCGCGTCGTCGAAGAAGGCGCCGGCGCCCGAGCTGAGCCACTTCCAACAGGGCCTGTTCGCCCGTCTCCGCGACAAGTTCCTCGGCTGACGGATGCCGCGATGAGTCACCTCTACCTCGACGAGGCCCTCGAACTGGCGGATGCGGCATCCGGCGACCTCGTGCGCCTCGGTGGCGACGAGGCGCGTCACGCGGTGACCGTCTCGCGTGTGCGCGTCGGCGAGCAACTGTCGGTCGGCAACGGCCGCGGCGTGCTCGCCACGGCGACCGTGGTCGAGACGGCGCCGCGCGAGCTCGTGCTCGAGGTCGCCGAGGTGCGCTCGACGCCCGCCCCGAGCCCTCGCATCACGCTCGTGCAGGCCCTCGCCAAGGGCGACCGCGACGAGCTCGCGGTGCAGGCCGCCACCGAGCTCGGCGTCGACGCGATCGTGCCGTGGTCGGCGAGCCGGTCGGTGTCGCGCTGGGAGGGGCCGAAGGCCGAGAAGGGTCGCGCCCGCTGGGCGAGCATCGTGCGCGAGGCGACCAAGCAGTCGATCCGCCCCTGGATGCCCGAGGTCGCACCGCTCACGTCGACCGCGGGACTCGAGGCCCTGCTCGACGGCGCCCGAATGCTGCTGCTCGAACCCACGGCCACGACGCCGCTCACCGCGCTCGACGACGACGGGCGCGACTTCGTGCTCGTCGTCGGCCCCGAGGGCGGCATCGCGCCCGCCGAGATCGAACGTCTGGTCGCGGCCGGCGCCGAGACCGTTCGCCTCGGCGACTCGGTGCTGCGCACGTCGACGGCGGGCCCGGCGGCCATCGCGGTGCTGAACGCCCGACTCGGGCGGTGGTGAGACATCCCTCGCTACGATGGAGGCATGACCGCAACCGCCGAGCCGACCCTGTTCGAGCGCATCGCCGCGCGTGAGATCCCCGCGGACATCGTCGCCGAGACGGCGAACGTGATCGCGTTCCACGACATCGCGCCCAAGGCGCCGGTGCACGTGGTCGTCACCCCCAAGACGGGCGCCTACCGCGACGTCGTCGAACTCGCCGCGGGCGACCCGGCGCTGCTCGCCGAACTCGTCGACGTGGCCCGTGGCATCGCCGCCGACCTCGCCGACGGCGACTTCCGCCTCGTGTTCAACACGGGCGCCGGCGCCGGACAGACCGTCTTCCACGTGCACGCGCACGTCCTGGCCGGCGGTCTCGAGGAGGCCTCGCTTGGCGGATGAGTCGCACGACGTCGCCCCCGAGTCCGCCGACGAGGAACGACTGAAGATCGACGGCATCGCCATGGTGCGGCTGCTCGGTCCGCAGGATCGCCTGCTGACCACCATCCAGCACGAGTACCCCGACGTCGAGGTGCACGTGCGCGGCAACGAGATCGGCATCCGCGGCGACGCCGCGGATCGCCTGCGCGTCCGCCGCATCATCGAAGAACTCCTGGAGCTCGTGCGAGCAGGCCAGGACCCGACGCCCACCGAAGTGAGGAGTTCGGCCCGCATGATCGACGCCGATCCCGAATCCCGCCCGTCCGAACTGCTCGGGCAGGTCATCGTCACCTCCCGTGGCAAGACCATCAGGGCCAAGACCGAGGGGCAGCGAGCCTACGTCGACGCGATCGACGAGCACACCGTCGTCTTCGGCATCGGCCCGGCCGGCACGGGCAAGACCTACCTCGCGATGGCGAAGGCCGTCCAGGCCCTGCAGCGCAAGGAGGTCAGCCGCATCATCCTCACGCGTCCGGCCGTCGAGGCCGGCGAGCGACTCGGATTCCTCCCCGGCACGCTCACCGACAAGATCGACCCGTACCTGCGGCCGCTCTACGATGCGCTGAACGAGATGATGGACCCCGAGATGGTGCCGAAGCTCCTCGCCTCTGGCACCGTCGAGGTCGCGCCGCTCGCCTACATGCGCGGCCGAACGCTGAATGACTCGTTCGTCGTGCTCGACGAGGCCCAGAACACCACGCCCGAGCAGATGAAGATGTTCCTCACGCGCCTCGGCTTCGGGTCGAAGATGGTCGTCACGGGCGACGTCACCCAGGTCGACCTGCCCGGGGGAGCGAGCGGCCTCCGCCTCGTGACGCGCATCCTCGACCGCATCGAGGACATCCACTTCGCGCGCCTGACGAGCGCCGACGTCGTGCGGCACAGCCTCGTCGGGCAGATCGTCGACGCCTACACCGAGTTCGACCAGCGCGCCCAGGCGCAGCGCTTCGAGCGCGACCAGGCGCGCGAGTTCGCGAACCGCGCCGAACGACGCGGGCACGCCGGTCCGCGCGACCACCTTCCTCGAAAGGGCAGCAACTCGTGAGCATCGAGGTCAACAACGAATCCGCGGTCGACGTCGACGAGGCGGTGCTGCAGCGTCTCGCGGTCTACGTGCTCGACGCGCTGCACGTGCACGCCGACGCCGAGCTCGCGATCGTGCTCGTCGACGAGGGCGCCATGGAGCAACTGCACGTGCAGTGGATGGACGAACCCGGACCCACCGACGTGCTGAGCTTCCCCATGGACGAGCTGCGGCCCGGCAGCGAAGAGAACCCGACCCCGCCCGGGCTGCTCGGCGACGTCGTGCTGTGCCCGCAGGTCGCCGAGGCGCAGGCGCGCACCGCGGGGCATCCGCTCATCGACGAACTGCTGCTGCTCACCACGCACGGCATGCTGCACCTGCTCGGCTTCGACCACGCCGAACCCGAAGACGAGAAGGAGATGTTCGGCCTCCAGCGCGACCTCCTCGTCGGCTTCACCATGCAGGAGCGTCGTCGCTGACCATGCAGGCCTGGCTCTTCCTCGCGTCGGCGTTCGTGTTCGTCGCGTTCGGCGGTCTCATGGCGGCCGTCGACGCCGCCCTCGGCGTCACCAGCCGGGCGGATGTCTCCGAGCTCGCGCTCGGCTCCCGCTCACGTCGTTCGCTGCTCGCCATCGCCGACGACCCGGGCGCGCACATCAATGCCGTCAACTTCGTTCGGATCATCGCCGAGACGACGGCGGCCGTGCTCGTCACGCTCGCGTTCGTGTCGTTCCTCGACAACGTGTGGTGGGTGCTGCTCTGGTCGGCGCTGATCATGACGGCCGTCTCGTTCGTGCTCGTGGGGGCGAGCCCCCGGAGCGTCGGGCGTGCGAACGCTCCGGTCGTGCTGCGCCTGACCGCCCCGGTCGTGCACTTCCTTCGCGTGCTCCTCGGCCCACTGGCCAATGCGCTCGTGGGCCTCGGCAACCGCGTGACGCCCGGCCGCATCCGCTTCGCGGGGGTCTCGAGCGAGGAGCAGCTGCTCAGCATGGTCGACGAGGCGACCGAGCTCGAGGTGCTCGAGGAGGGCGACCGCGAACTCATCCACTCGATCTTCGAGTTCAACGACACGGTCGCGCGCGAGGTCATGGTGCCGCGCACCGACATGGTCACGATCGAGGCGACGGCGCACCTGCCCCAGGCGATGGCCCTGTTCCTGAACGCCGGGTACTCGCGCATCCCCGTGATCGAGCAGGACGCCGACGACGTCGCCGGCATCCTGTACCTCCGCGATCTCGCGCGACTCGGGTTCGAGCGCCCGCTCGATGCCGCCGACCTCACGGTCGGCGAACTCGCACGCCCGGCCGTGTTCGTTCCCGACTCGATGAAGGCCGACGCACTGCTTCGGCAGATGCAGCTCGCGTCGAACCACCTCGCGATGGTGGTCGACGAGTACGGCGGCATCGCCGGACTCGTCACCCTCGAAGACGTCATCGAAGAGCTCGTGGGCGATATCTCCGACGAGTACGACCGCGAGGCCGCGCAGATCGAGGAGCTCGAGCCCGGCCGGTTCCGCGTCAACGCCCGACTGCCGATCGACGAGCTCGGCGAGCTGTTCGGCCTCGACCTCGACGATGAAGACGTCGACTCGGCGGGCGGCCTGCTCGCGAAGGAACTCGGTCGCCTCGCCCAGCCGGGCGAGCAGGCCGTGGTCTCGGGTCTCGTGCTGAAGGCCGAGCGCACCGAGGGCCGCAGAAAGCGCATCTCGACGATCCTCGTCGAACGCGACCAGTCCCTGATCGACGCCCAACTGGCGTTCGAGTCGGGAGACGCCGATGGAAGGAAGCACCGTGGCTGAGTACCGCGCAGGATTCGTCTCGTTCGTGGGGCGCCCGAACGTCGGCAAGTCGACGCTCACGAACGCGCTCGTCGGCGAGAAGGTGGCGATCACGAGCTCGAAGCCGCAGACGACGCGTCGCGCGATCCGCGGCATCGTGCACCGCGACGACGGCCAGCTGATCCTCGTGGACACGCCGGGTCTGCACCGGCCGCGCACCCTGCTCGGCGAACGGCTCAACTCGCTCGTGCAGTCCACGCTCGGCGACGTCGACGTCATCGCGTTCTGCGTTCCGGCCAACGAGCCGATCGGACCGGGCGACCGGTTCATCAACGAGCAGCTCGAGCAGTATCCGCGTGCCAAGAAGGTCGCGATCGTCACCAAGACGGATGCCGCGGGCAAGGCGAAGATCGCCGAGCAGCTGCTCGCGGTGTCCGAGCTTCGCGAGTGGGACGCCGTCATCCCGGTGTCGGCGCCGCGAGGTGAGCAGCTCGACGTGCTCGTCGACGAGCTGCTCGCCCTGCTGCCGACGTCGAGCCAGCCGCTCTACCCGGCTGAGATCCTGACCGACGAGGACACCTCGGAGCGCATCGCCGAGTTCATCCGCGAGGCCGCGCTCGAGGGCGTCACCGACGAGCTGCCGCACTCGATCGCGGTCGTCGTCGAGGACATGCTCGAACGTGAAGACAAGGACCTGCTCGAGATCTACGCGAACCTCTACGTCGAGCGCGACAGCCAGAAGGGCATCATCATCGGCAAGGGGGGTTCGCGACTCCGCGAGGTCGGCGCCACGGCCCGCGCGCAGATCGAGGGGCTGCTCGGGCGCAAGGTCTACCTCGCGCTGCACATCAAGGTCGCGAAGGACTGGCAGCGCGATCCGAAGCTCCTCGGCCGCCTCGGGTTCTGAGCACGTCCGACCCGAGCGCTGCCACGCGAGGGCGACGCGCGCCCCGTACGACTCGAGGATGATTCGCGCCCGCTGACGCGGCATCCGGAGCAGGCAGCGCGTACGGTGGATCGGTGCCCGAGAACCGCATCAGCCGCGCGAAGCTGACGACCGACATCGTTCTGGCGGTCGTGTTCGGTCTCATGTCGCTGCCGTTCGCCCTCATGGGCAACTGGGCCGATCTGGTCGCCATGCTGCTCTTCGTCGGCGCCCTCGCCGTGCGCCGGCTCGCGCCCGCGTGGGCGCTCGGCGTCGCGTGGGCGGCGGCGACCGTGCAGATGGCCGCCCTCCGCGACCTGCAGTTCTACGACTTCGCCGTGCTCGGCGTGCTCTACTCGACCTCGGCCCACGGCGGGCGACTGCTGAAGTGGTTGGGACTCGTGTCGGCCGGTGCCGGTGCGCTGATCGCGACCCTGTACCTTCAGGTGCTCATGCCGATCTTCGGCGGGAGCGGGGAGCTCACGCCGCAGACCTGGTACGCCGCGGCGTTCATCCTCGTCGGGTCCCTCGCGCTCCTCGTCCTGGCCTGGACCGCAGGTCTGCTGGCGCGCTCGATCCGCGACGGGCGCGAGGTGCGCCGCCGTGAGGAGGCCGCGAATCGTGAACGGGCCCTCGCGGAGTACCGCTACACGGTCGAGCAGGAGCGCAACCGCATCGCGCGCGACATGCACGACGTCGTCGCGCACTCGCTCGCCGTCGTCATCGCCCAGGCCGACGGGGCACGGTTCGCGGCGAAGACCCGGCCCGATGCGGCAACCGAAGCGCTCTCGACGATCGCGGGGGTCGCGCGCGGCGCGCTCGGCGATGTGCGCGTGCTGCTGGCCGAGCTGCGGCATCGAGAGGGCGCCGCGCCGCAGCCCGTGCTCGACGACCTCAGCGAGCTCATCGGGGGCGTCGTCGCGGCCGGGCTCGATGTTCGCCGCCTCGAGACCGGCGAGCCGCGCGAGCTCGGCACCGGCCACCAGATCGCGGTCTACCGCATCGTGCAGGAGGCGCTCACCAATGCGCTGCGCCACGGCGACACCGATGCGCCGGTCGAAGTGCGTTTCGACTGGACCGACTCCGGCGTCTCGCTCATGGTCGCGAATCGCATGGCGGATGCCGCTGGCGGGCCGGACGCGATCGCGACCGGGTCCACGGCGACCGGGGCCACGGCCGCCGTGTCGACGGGCGCGAGGCACGGCATCACGGGTATGCGCGAGCGCGCGCAGCTCGTCGGCGGCAGCCTGACCGCGGAACCGGGCCGCGACGGCGTGTTCCGCGTCGTCGCGAGCATTCCCGCACAACCGAGGAGCACCGCATGAACGCGATCCGCGTCGCCCTGGTCGACGACCAGGCCCTGTTCCGCTCTGGCGTGCGCATGCTCGTCGAGTCGCAGCCCGACCTCGAGGTCGTCGGCGAGGCCGGTGACGGGGTCGCCGGGGTCGCGCTCGCGGCGACGACCCGCCCCGACGTGGTGCTCATGGACGTGCGGATGCCGCAGCTCGACGGCATCCAGGCGACCGAGCGCATCCTCGCCGAGGCCGAGCGTGCCGGGCGTGCGGCCCCGCGGATCGTCGTGCTCACCACTTTCGACCTCGATGAGAATGCGGCGAAGGCGATCCGCGCGGGTGCGAGCGGCTTCGTGCTGAAGGACGCCGACCCCGAGTTCCTGCTGGCGGCGATCCGCACGGTGCACCAGGGAAACCAGGTCATCGCCGCGAGCGCGACGCGCGAGCTGTTCGCGCATCTGGCGCGGGGGAGCGGGCGCCGCCCGGCCCCGGCGTCGTGGGCGGAGCTGACACCGCGCGAGCGCGAGATCTTCGGGTTCGCGGCGCGCGGGCTCTCGAACTCCGAGATCGCGGCCTCCGAGTTCCTGTCCGAGGCCACCGTCAAGACGCACGTGAGTCGCATCCTGGCGAAGCTGGGGCTGCGCGATCGCGTGCAGCTCGTGGTCTTCGCGTACGAGCACGACCTCGGCACGCCGGGTCATCCTGAGGGATGACGCGGGGCCATCCTCTGGCCCGATGATCGTCGCGGCCGGCGGCCGTAGCGTCGAAGACATGCAGATCCATCCTTCAGACCTCGGACTCATCGCGCGCGTCACGAACCTCGGCAAGCGGTACGGAACCGGGCCCGGCGCGGTCGCGGCCCTCGACGACGTGTCGCTCGGGCTGCGTCGTGGGGAGTTCACGGCGATCATGGGCCCGTCGGGCTCGGGCAAGTCGACGCTCATGCACATCATGGCCGGTCTCGACTCGCCGACCTCCGGCCGGGTCTGGCTCGGCGACACCGACATCACCGACCTGCCCGACGGCGAGCTCACGGTGCTCCGCCGGCGGCGCATCGGGTTCGTGTTCCAGTCGTTCAACCTCGTGCCGACGCTGGATGTGCGGGCCAACGTGCTGCTGCCGTTCGAGCTCGACGGGCGCCGTCCGTCGAAGGACGAGCAGGCGTGGATCGACGAGCTGCTCGACACCCTCGGACTCGCCGCGCGGGTGAAGCACCGCCCGCACGAGCTCTCGGGCGGACAGCAGCAGCGCGTCGCGATCGCCCGTGCGCTCGCGACCAGGCCCGACCTCGTGTTCGCCGACGAGCCGACGGGCAACCTCGACTCGCGTACGGGTCGCGAGGTGCTGGGGCTGCTCGCAACGGCGTCGTCGCGCACGGGGCAGTCGATCGCGATGGTCACCCACGACCCGGTGGCCGCGAGCCACGCGGACCGCATCCTGTTCCTCGCCGACGGGCGCATCGTGCGCGACACCTCGCGTTCGACGCCCGAGGAGATCAGCTCGTACATGCTCGCGATGGAGGCTGCCGCGTGACGCGCCTCAAGGACCTGCTGCCGACGCTGCTCGTCGCCACGCTCGCGGCGGCGTTCGGCGTCGCGCTGCTGCAGATCACCGGCATCCTGACGGCCGTCATCACGTCGGAGAACGGACTCGCCGAGAGCGGCACCGTACAGCTCGTGCTCGGTCTCGTCGCGAGCGTGTTCATCACGATCGCCGTGTACGTCAGCGCCGTCGTCACGGCGAACACCGTGGCGACGGTCGTCGCCGGCCGCACGCGCCTCATCGCCCTGTTGCGCCTGATCGGTTCGAGCGCGGGCGCCCAGCGCGCCGCGATCGCCCGCGAAGGGCTGCTCGTCGGGGTCGCCGGATCGGTGCTCGGTGCGCTGGTCGGCTCGGCGTCTGCGTGGAGCATCGCCGAGATCGGCATGGCGCAGGGCAGCATCCCGCGCGTGGCGTACTCGCTCGTCGACCCGCTGCTCCTCGTGCCGATGGTCGCGGTCGTTCTCACGACGTGGCTGGCGGCTTGGACCGGGTCGCGCCGCGTGCTCGCCGTGCGCCCGGCGCAGGCGCTCGGCAACGCGACCGAGGCCGACTTCGACGAGGTCTCCTCGCGCCGGGGCCGGGCCGTCGCGGCCTGGATCCTCGGCATCGTGGGCGTCGCGCTGCTCGTGCTCGGAGTGGTCGTCGGGCTCGTGCGACCCGAGGGCGTGCTCATCGGGCTGCTCGGCGGCATCCTCTCGTTCACGGCGGTCGTGCTCGCTGCGCACCGGGTCATGCCGCCCGTGCTCCGTCTGGTCGGGCGTCTCTTCGGCGACCGCCCGTCGGCCCGCCTGGCGGCGGAGAACGCCGTTCGCCACCCCGAACGCTCCTCGCGCATGACGATCGGCCTCGTGATCGGCGTCACGCTCGTCACGACCTTCGCGGTCACCATGGAGACGTATCGCGAGATGCTGCTCATCGCCACGGCCGACCAGCCCGAGATGCAGGACGCCCTGACCCCGGTCATCGACGGCACGGTCGCGGTGTTCTCGACGCTCATCGGGTTCAGCGCCGTGATCGCGGCCGTGGGCCTCGTGAACACGCTGTCGATCAGCGTCATGCAGCGCACGCGCGAACTCGGCCTGCTGCGTGCGCTCGGATTCGATCGCCGCCAGATCCGGGTGATGGTGCTCGTCGAGGCCGCGGCGCTCACGATCGCGGCGACGCTGACGGGCCTCGTGCTCGGCATCGCCTACGGCTGGGTCGGCGCGCAGTCGATCCTCGGGTCGGTCGGCAGCGGGCCAGGCATCGTGGCGCCGGTGATCCCGTGGCCGATCGTCGCGATCGTCGTGGGCGCCGCCGCACTGCTCACGCTCGCGGCATCCGTCGCCCCGATGCGACGCGCCGCGCGCGTGTCGCCGGTGGTTGCGCTCGCAGTCGACTGAATCGGGTGGGCCGTGCCGTCGAGGCGGCGACGGGTCGATCGGCTCGATGGAGAGGTCCTTCGCACGGGGGTGCGAAGGCTGGGGGAACGGAGCGGGCGGATGCCTCGGGGGAGGCGTCTGTCCGCACCGTCGTGCGCGCGACCGGTGGCAGTGTTAGCCTTGGTGCGTGTCTTACGGCCTGCTTCTCCTTAGCTGCCGCAGCGAGTCCTAGTTTCCAGGCCTCCCTCGCTGCGGAGTTCGTCGTCGGCTGAACGCATCCGAGAAGCGAGAAGAGCACCCCATGAAGAACACCCAGAAGCCGTCCGCGATGCCGATCCACCGGTACCGCCCCTTCCACCAGCAGATCGCGGTGGACCTGCCCGACCGCACGTGGCCGTCCAAGCGCATCGAGGTCGCCCCTCGCTGGTGCGCCGTCGACCTGCGTGACGGCAACCAGGCGCTCATCGACCCGATGAGCCCCGAGCGCAAGCGCATCATGTTCGACCTGCTCGTGAAGATGGGCTACAAGGAGATCGAGGTCGGGTTCCCGAGCGCGAGCCAGACCGACTTCGACTTCGTGCGCAGCCTCATCGAAGAGGCCGCCATCCCCGACGACGTCACCATCCAGGTGCTGACGCAGGCGCGCGACCACCTCATCGAGCGCACGTACGAGTCGATCGCCGGCGCCAAGCAGGCCATCGTGCACCTCTACAACTCCACGAGCATCCTGCAGCGCGACGTCGTGTTCCGCACCGACCGCCAGGGCATCATCGACATCGCCCTGCACGGCGCGCGCAAGTGCCGCGAGATGGAGTCCACGGTGCCCGGCACCGACGTGTACTACGAGTACTCGCCCGAGAGCTACACGGGCACCGAGCTCGAGTTCGCGGTCGACGTCTGCAACCAGGTCATCGAGATCTTCGAGCCGACGCCCGAGCGCAAGGTCATCATCAACCTGCCCGCAACGGTGGAGATGGCCACGCCCAACGTCTACGCCGACTCGATCGAGTGGATGAGCCGTCACCTCGCCCACCGCGAGAACGTGATCCTCTCGCTGCACCCCCACAACGACCGCGGCACGGCGATCGCGGCCGCGGAGCTCGGCTACATGGCCGGCGCCGACCGCATCGAGGGATGCCTCTTCGGCAACGGCGAGCGCACCGGCAACGTCGACCTCGTCGCCCTCGGCATCAACCTGTTCACGCAGGGCATCGACCCGCAGATCGACTTCTCCGACGTCGACGACGTCAAGCGCACCGCCGAGTACTGCAACCAGCTGCCCGTGCCCGAGCGGCACCCGTGGGCCGGCGACCTGGTCTACACGGCCTTCTCCGGATCGCACCAGGACGCGATCAAGAAGGGCTTCGAGGCGATGGATGCCGCGGCGGCGCGCGGTGGCGTCACGCTCGGCGAGCTGGAGTGGGCCGTGCCGTACCTGCCCGTCGACCCGCGGGACCTCGGGCGCAGCTACGAGGCGGTGATCCGCGTGAACTCGCAGTCCGGCAAGGGCGGCGTTGCCTACCTGCTGAAGACCGACCACGCGCTCGACCTGCCCCGTCGTCTCCAGATCGAGTTCTCGGGCGTCGTGCAGGCCAAGACCGACGCCGAGGGCGGCGAGGTCTCGAGCGACGACATCTGGAACATCTTCACCGACGAGTACCTGCCGGCGCCCGCCGCGCAACCCGACGACAAGTGGGGTCGCTTCGAGCTGCTGTCGCTCCGCACCGAGAGCGAACTGACGGGCGAGGTGCGCGTGCGCGTCGGCCTGCGCGACGGCGACGAGCGCGTCGACGCCGAGGCCAGCGGCAACGGCCCCATCGCGGCGTTCCTGTCGGTGCTCGGTGCCGAGGGCGTCGAGGTGCGCGTGCTCGACTACAGTGAGCACGCCATGTCGGCCGGCGGCGACGCCGTGGCCGCGGCGTACGTCGAGTGCCAGGTCGGCGACCGCACGCTCTGGGGCGTCGGCATCGACGCCGACATCTCCACGGCCTCGCTGAAGGCCGTCGTGTCGGCCGTCAACCGCGCGATCCGCGCGCGCGTCGAGGTCGACGAGCTCGAGGCCGTCGGCGTCTGATCCGATCGACGGATGCCGCGGGCCGACGCCGGCCCGCGGCATCCGTCGTCTCAGGCGCTGTTCGTCGCGCGGCTCGCTCGCGCGGACCGATCGGGGCGCCCGTTCAGTTGCGGATGACGGGGAGCATGCCGGTCTCGGTCGCGACCTTGCGCCGGTAGAGCATGCGCTGCTCCGGCAGCGACACGTCGAAGATCACCGCGAGCCAGCGGATGACGGCCGTCACCGCCACGCAGACGATGCCGCCGATGAACAGCGGAACGTCGAACAGGTCGAGCACCGCGAGCACGATGCACCCGGCTCCGGCCGCGACCGCGTAGAGCGAGCCGACGTGCATGATCGCGATGGGCAGGCCCATGAGCATGTCCCGGAGCACGCCGCCGCCGGCCGCCGCGGCCACGCCGACGAACACGGCGGGCAGGATGGGCAGGCCGAGCGCGAGCGCCTTCGACGTGCCGAGCGCGCCGAACATGCCGATCACGATGGCGTCGAGCCCGACGATGAGGCCGTTGACCCTCGTGAGCGGCCCGGCCAGGAGCATGCCGAGCAGTGACGCGGCGATCGCGACGATCAGGTACCAGTTGCTCTGCAGCGCCCGCAGTGGTTCGTTCAGCAGCAGGTCTCGGATCATGCCGCCGCCGAACCCCATGACGATGCCGACCAGGGCGACGCCGAGCAGGTCGAGGCGGCGCTGGCCGCGGAAGCCCGAGGCGAACAGGGCGCCCTGCACGCCGCCGAGTCCGACCGCGGTGAGATCGAGCCAGAGGGGGATGAAGAACTGCTGGGTTTCCACGAGGCAAGTGAACCAGACGGATGCCGCGTGCGCGCCATCCGCGCTGCCGACCCGCGCGGTGCGCCGTGCCGTCGGCGGCGGGTGGGAGAATGAAGGGTGCCCGTCTACCGAGATGAAGCCGTCGTGCTGCGCACCCACAAGCTGGGTGAGGCCGACCGCATCGTCACGCTCCTCACTCGGCGGCACGGCAAGATCCGCGCGGTCGCGAAAGGTGTGCGCCGCACCGGGTCGAAGTTCGGAGCCCGCCTCGAGCCGTTCATGGTCGCCGACCTCCAGCTCTACGAGGGCCGCACGCTCGACGTCGTGACGCAGGCCGAGTCGCTCGGCTCGTACGGTGCCGAGATCAGCGCCGACTACGCCGCCTACACGGCCGCGAGCGCCATGGTCGAGGCGGCCGACAAGCTGACCGAGTCCGAGGGGTCGCTGCAGCAGTACCTGCTGCTCGTCGGCGCCCTGCGCTCGCTCGCCCGCGGCGAGCACGGCGCGACGCTCACCCTCGATTCGTACCTGCTGCGAGCGCTCTCCCTCGCAGGGTGGGCACCGAGCTTCGAGGACTGCTCGCGCTGCGGACGCCCCGGCGAGCACACGGCGGTCGTCGTGCAGCTCGGCGGCGTGGTCTGCGACGAGGAGTGCGCACCGCCCGGCACGCCCCGCATCGCCAGGTCGACGGTCGCCCTGCTCGGCGCCCTGCTCGCGGGCGACTGGGCCTTCGTCGATGGCTCGGCCGTCGGCGACCGCAATCAGGCCAGCGGCATCGTGGCCGCCTACACCCAGTGGCACCTCGAGCGCGGACTCCGCTCGCTGCCGCACGTCTCGAGAGAAATCACCGCACCGTGACCCCCAAGCCCTACACGCACCGCGACGCCGTCGCCTACAAGCCGCTCGACTGGACCGGGGTGCATCCCCCCGCGTTCCCGAGGGGCGCCGTGCCGAACCACGTGGCGATCGTCATGGACGGCAACGGCCGCTGGGCGAATCGTCAGGGCCTCACGCGCATCGAGGGCCACAAGGCCGGCGAGGCGGCGCTGCTCGACGTCGTCGCTGGCGCGATCCAGGCGGGCGTCAAGCACCTCTCGGTGTACGCGTTCTCGACCGAGAACTGGAAGCGCAGCCCCGACGAGGTGCGCTTCCTCATGGGCTACAACCGCGACGTGCTGCACCGACGCCGCGACCAGCTCAACGAGTGGGGCGTGCGCATCCGCTGGGCCGGGCGCAAGCCGCGCCTCTGGGCATCGGTCATCAACGAGCTGCAGTTCGCCGAGCGGATGACGGCGGGCAACGACACCCTGACCCTCACGATGTGCGTGAACTACGGCGGGCGCAACGAGATCACCGATGCGGTGCGCTCGATCGCCGACGACGTGGCCGCCGGTCGTCTGAAGCCGTCGGCGGTCTCCGAGAAGCTCATCGCGAAGCGCCTGTACGTGCCCGAGATGCCCGACGTCGACCTGTTCGTGCGCAGCTCGGGCGAGCAGCGCACCTCCAACTTCCTGTTGTGGCAGTCGGCGTACGCCGAGATGGTCTTCCTCGACCAGCTCTGGCCCGACTTCTCGCGCACCGACCTCTGGCAGGCCATCGAGCTCTACGCGTCCCGCAACCGTCGCTTCGGCGGCGCGATCGACACGCCGACCGCCTCGGCGTAGGCCTTCGCGCCGGCGGACGGCACGTCGGCAGCGGCAGGTCGGTCGGCGATCCGACGGCCTCGGGCGGCCGCGGCATCCGCTCATCGACCGAGGTTCACCGCGTGCTGCGGGTCGCGCGCACCTGATCGTGCAGCAGCCTGGCGGCGAAACCGAGTGCTTGCTCGGCTCCGGGCTGGCGGCGTGCAGGAACCGATGACTCGCTCAGGACCGCGATCGCGAACGTGCCGCCGTCGGCGTGCTCGAGCACGCCCACCTCGTGGCGCAGGTGCAGGAACGTGCCGGTCTTCGAGAACCACTCGGCGTCGTCGGACTCGAGGTCGGGCGCGAGGCGGTGACGCATGAGGTTCTGGCCGAGCAGGCGCCGGAGCTGCTCGCGCTCGGGTGCCAGGTCGGGGGAGGTCCAGAGCCGTTCGAGCAGGTCGACGAGCGCTCGGGACGTGCCGGCGTTCGCGTGCGTGACGTCGAGCTGGGGGATGAGGTGGCCGCCGCCCCGCGTGGACGCCTGGATGGCGAGGGTCAGCGCCTGGGGCAGCTCGTCGGGCGCGAGCCGGCTCGCGAGCGTCTCGTGCAGGTCCTGGATGGAGTGGCGCACCGTGATGTCCGTGATGCCGAGCTCCCGCAGCAGCGCGGTGACCTCGGTCGGCGACGCACGCGCGAAGAGCGCGTCGGCGGCCGTGTCGTCGCTGACGCAGATCGCGAGGTAGAGCAGGTCCGCCACGGCGACCTCCGACGGGTGCTCGAACCGGCAGAGCCCGGTGAGGCCGGGGGTGCGCTCGGCGGGGTCGATCCGCACGGGGTCGGCCAGGGCGATGGAACCGGCGGCGGCCCCGCGGAGCACGGCGATCGCCAACGGCAGCTTCACGACCGAGGCGAGCGGGTACGCGGCATCCGGATCCAACGAGAGTTCCCGGCCGGTGTCCAGGTCGCGCACGGTGATCGAGGCCGTCAGCCCCGCATCGTCGAGCGCCTGCGTCGCGTCGCGCAGCACGAGCCGGTCAGGGCGCATCGGATGCCGCACCCCTCGTCGCGGCCGTCGCAGCTGACGCGGTGGTACCGACCGTCGCTCCCGCGCCCGTGCCGAGCAGCCCTGGCAGGAGGTCACCGGTGGCCTCGACGAACCGCCCGGCCAGGTCGGCGTCGCGGTGCACGAGCGTGTACCCGCGCATGAGGTGCAGGTCGCCGAGCGGATGCCACGCGAGGTCGGCCTCGTTCGCCTCGGGGCGGGTGCAGAGCACGAGGTCGCCGTCGGCGATGGCTCGGGCGATCGCGGTCACGAGCGAGGTCGCGAGGCGCAGGTGTCCGGCCGCGAGGCCCGCGCCGTTGCGCACGCGCTCGAGGCGGTCGCGCACGTTGGGCACGTCGTCCTCCGGCTGCAGCCAGAGCCGGCGTCGTTCAGGGGTGCCGCGGCGCGGTCGCAGCTCGGCGAGGTAGAACGGCTCCTCGCCGGAGTCCGCCCCGCGGGCGAAGCCGACGCCGAGGGGCGTCGCCCAGTCGGCGCGGTCGGGTTCGACGTGCTGCAGGGCGAGCTGCGCGCGCCCGGCGCTCATCCACTCGGCGCGCTCGCGGGGGGAGCCCTCGAGCAGCTCGACCGTGAGTGATCGATCGGCCGCCGCAGCGCAGACCCTGGCCGCTGCGGCGGGGGAGAGGTGGCGCGGTACGGCGAGGGTCACCGGCAGGGCGCGGGCGTGGTCGGCGTCGTCGGCGAACTCCTGCGCGGCGACGACGAAGCGGATGGCGCCCGGCAGCACGCTGCGCCCGAACGGGGTGAGCGCCACCCGTCGGGAGGAGCGTTCGAACAGGCGCGCACCGAGGTGGGATTCGAGCGCCGCGATGCGCCGGCTCGCGACGGATTGGGTCACTCCGGCGCCCATCGCACCGGCGGTGAAACTCTCGCGTTCGGCCACGGAGACGAAGGCCTCGCACGCCGAAAGGAGATCGAAGTTGCGAGGCATGCATGCGATTCTGGCATGAATAAGAGGGTTGGGTGCTTTGCCTGCATGGCTGTGGGCTGGCGAGACTGCCACTCATGTCATCGACACCTGAATCCACGTCCATCTCCCGTCGCTCCGTGCTCGCCTTCGGAGGTGCTGCGACCGCGGGCATCGCCGCCGCCGCGCTCACGACGTCGCCCGCACGGGCGGCATCCGGGCGGAGCGGTTCGCTCGCGACATCCGCCGCCGATCACGACCGGATGTCGCGTGAACTGCGTTCGCTCGAACGCGCGACCTCGGTCACGATCGGCGTCCACGCCGTCACGCAGGGCGAACGGCGGTCGTTCCGGTACCGCGCCGCCGACCGGTTCCCGATGTGCTCGCTGTTCAAGGTGCTCGCGGCCGGGGCGCTCGTGCAGGCTCGCGGATACGACGAGGCGTACTGGGCCACGCCCATCCCATTCACCGACGCCGACGTCGTGCGGGACTCCGCGGTCCTCGCCACCCTGCAACCCCAGCAGGCCACGCCCGAGCAGTTGGCCGATGCGGCGATCCGGTTCAGCGACAACACCGCGGGCAACCTGCTGCTGCGCGAACTCGGCGGCCCCGGAGCCGTCACCGCCTTCGCCGCCTCGCTCGGCGCCGGCCGCACGCGGCTCGATCGCTGGGAACCCGAGCTCAACGACGCGGTGCCCGGCGACGTGCGCGACACCACGACGCCCGACGACATCGCGCTGCTGTACTCCGCGCTGCTGCTCGAGGACGCCGCGGGCGTGCTCGCCTCGTCGCGCCTGCGCGAGTGGATGCTGCGCACCGCGACCTCCGGGGCGCGCATGCGCGCGGGCCTGACGCCGCCCTACGAACTGGCCGACAAGACGGGCGGCGGCGAGTACGGAGTCGTGAACGACGCCGGAGTGCTCTGGCGGCCGGGGCGCGAACCCCTGACCCTCGTCATCCTCACGCGCACTGATCGCGCCGACGCCGTGCGGAACAACGAGGTCGTCGCCGAGGCCACCCGCATCGTCGTCGGGCGCTGAGCCCGCCCATCGCCACTGCGCCGCACGCACGGCCGGCCCGCGGCATCCGTCACCGCGACACGACGGATGCCTCGGGCGGCCGATCGTGGCCCCGCGTGCCGCCCGCCGATACGCTGGCCGCGTGACCGCTTCCACCGAACCCGTCGTTCGCACCTCCACCGGCCCGAACCGGGCATTCGTGCTCCTCTGGGCGGTGCTCCGCACGGCGATGGCCGTCGCGATCATCGCGGCCGTGGTCGTGACCTACCAGGGCTCGAGCGGCTTCTGGGCCGCGCAGGGCTTCGCCGACCTCGTCACGTTGAACGTCAACTTCTTCAGCTACTTCACGATCGAGTCGAACCTGCTCGCGACGGCCGTGCTGCTCATCGGCGCGGGCCTCGCGGTCGCGCGGCGGCTGCCCGATCCGAGTTGGTTCGCCGTGCTGCGGGCGTGCGCGACCACGTACATGGCGATCACCGGCATCGTCTACAACCTGCTGCTGCGCGGCCTGCCGGTCACCGGCGGCGGCGACGCCCAGCCCTGGACCAACGAGGTGCTCCACGTGATCGCCCCCGCGTTCCTGGTGCTCGACTGGCTGCTCGCGCCGGGGCGCCGTCGGCTCGAGTGGAACCGGGTGTTCGTCGTGCTCGCGTTCCCCATCACGTGGGTGGTCTACACGCTCGTCCGCGGCCCGCTCGTGTACGACCAGGTCAAAGCGGTGCAGAGCTGGTATCCGTACCCGTTCCTGAACCCGGCCCTGCAGCAGAACGGCTACCTCGGGGTCGCATTCTGGGTGCTCGTGATCTCGGTGGCGTTCGCCGCGGTGGCCTCGCTCGTCGTCTGGGTCACGCGGCTCGGCGGGGGGCATTCGGGCCGAGCGGATGCCGCGGCATCCGAATCGCGGATCGAACCCGGGAATACGGATGCATCCGCATCGGTTTCCCCTCATCGTGAGTGAACCCATCAAGATCGACATCTGGTCCGACATCGCCTGCCCCTGGTGCTACATCGGCAAGCGCCACCTCGAGGCCGGCCTCGAGGCGCTCGGCGCCGACGCACCCGACGTCGAGATCGAGTACCACTCGTTCGAGCTCTCGCCCGACACCCCGCTCGACTTCGAGGGCTCGACGGTCGAGTACCTCGCCGAGCGCAAGGGCATGCCCGTCGAGCGCGTCGAGCAGATGCTCGAGCACGTCACGGGCGTCGCCGCGAACGCCGGACTCGACTACCACTTCGAGAAGGTCGCGCACACGAAGACCCTGAAGGCGCACGAACTGCTGCACTTCGCGAAGGCGCACGGCAAGCAGCTCGAGCTCAAGGAGCGCCTGCTGAAGGCGTACTTCGTCGAGGGCGGCCGCGTGAACCGCATCGACGAGCTCGTGGGCTTCGCCTCCGACGTGGGGCTCGACGCCGACGCGGCCCGCGAGGCGCTCGACTCCGGTCGCTTCGCCGCCGACGTGCAGGCCGACATCGCGCAGGCCGGTGCCTACGGCATCCAGGGCGTGCCGTTCTTCGTCATCGACGGCAAGTACGGCATCTCGGGCGCCCAGCCCGCCGAGGTCTTCACCCAGGCGATCTCGCAGGTCTCCGGCGAGCGCGTCGCGTGACCGACGTGCAGCAGCAGGGCGCGCCCGCGGCATCCGATGCACCGATGCCGGTGACGGATGCCGCGGCGTCGCCGTTCACGATGGTCGCGGGCGACCCGTCGGCCATGGTGTGCGAGGGCGACGTCTGCTTCGTGCCCGGCACATCGGCGGTCTCCCTGCCGCCGGTCGAGTAGTCGCCGCTACTCGGGGTCGCTGAGGTCGGCGACGACCGCGTCGAACGCCTCGATGAGCCGGTCGGCGTCGACGAAGAGGCTCCGTCCGTGCTCGCCGGCGCCCATCGACACGCGGCGTCCGACGACCGACTCGTCGATATAGACCGGCCACGCCGTCGTCGACCCGAGCGGCGTGATCGTGCCGCGCTCGTAGCCGGTCGCGGCGAGCGCGAGCGAGGCATCCGGAAGCTGCAGCTTGTTGACGCCGACGAGCGCGCGGAGCTTGGGCCACGAGATCTTGCGGCCGCCGGGCACGAGCGCGAACAGGTAGGTGTCGTCGCTGCGCTTGACGACGAGCGACTTCACGATGTCGCCGGGCGAGATGCCGAGCAGCTCGGCCGCCTCCTCGAGGCTTCGCGCGGCCGGTCGCTCGATGATCTCGACCTGGAGGCCACGGGCCTCCGCGTCGGCCCGCACCCGCTCGGAACCCGGGATCGTCTCGCTCATTTCGCCCTCCACAGCTCGTCTGAGGGAGAGCCTATGGCCGCGCGAAGCGGCCGAGGGCGGGATGTCAGCGGATTCTGGGAGAATCGACCGTGATGTCACTCACTTCCACGACCCCTGCAGGCCCGCTCACCATCGGCGGCCTCGAACTCGACGTGCCCGTCGTGCTCGCCCCGATGGCGGGCATCACGAACACGGCCTTCCGCCGACTGTGCCGCGAGTTCGGCGCCGGCCTCTACGTCTCCGAGATGATCACCTCGCGGGCGCTCGTCGAGCGCACCCCCGAGTCGATGCGGCTCATCACGCACCACGAGTCCGAGACGCCCCGCTCGATCCAGCTCTACGGGGTCGACCCGAAGACGGTCTCCGAGGCCGTCACGATGCTCGTCGCCGAAGACCGCGCCGACCACATCGACCTGAATTTCGGATGCCCGGTGCCGAAGGTCACGCGCAAGGGCGGAGGCGCCGCCCTGCCGTGGAAGACCGGGTTGTTCCGCGACATCGTCGAGGGCGCGGTCACGGCCGCGGGCGACATCCCGCTCACCATCAAGATGCGCAAGGGCATCGACGCCGACCACCTCACCTACCTCGAGGCGGGGCGCATCGCCGAGGGTGCGGGCGTCGCCTCCATCGCGCTGCACGCGCGCACGGCCTCCGAGTTCTACTCCGGCCACGCCGATTGGGCGGCCATCGGCAAGCTGAAAGAGACCGTCACGGGTGTGCCCGTGCTCGGCAACGGCGACATCTGGTCGGCCGAAGACGCACTGCGCATGGTCGCCGAGACCGGCTGCGACGGCGTGGTCGTCGGCCGCGGATGCCTCGGCCGGCCGTGGCTCTTCGGCGACCTCGCTGCGGCGTTCCGTGGCGAGACGCAGAACTTCTACCCGTCGCTCGGGCAGGTCGCGCAGACGTTCCGTCGCCACGCCGAACTGCTCACCGAGTTCTTCGACAGCGAAGAGCGCGGGTGCCGAGACATCCGCAAGCACGTCGCCTGGTACTTCAAGGGCTACCCGGTCGGCGGCGACCTGCGGGCGCGCCTGGCGACGGTCGAGTCGCTCGCGCAGCTCGATGACCTGCTCGGCAGCCTCGACTGGTCGATGCCGTACCCCGGCGAAGGTGCCGAGGGCCCGCGCGGTCGTGCCGGAACTCCGAAGAAGCCGGCCCTGCCCGACGGCTGGCTCGAGTCCCAAGAACTCGCAGGTCACGATCGCACGACCCTCGTCGACGCCGAGCTCGACACGAGCGGCGGCTGAGGGTGGCATCCGAGCGACTGTTCGGCGGTTATCACGATGTCGACACCGAGCGCCGGCACCCCGAAGAGCACACGAACCGCCGCAGCGACTTCGCGCGCGATCGCGCCCGCCTGCTGCATTCGAGCGCGCTGCGCCGTCTCGCGGCGAAGACCCAGGTGCTGAGCCCGACCGCGGGACTCGACTTCGCCCGCAACCGCCTGACGCACTCGCTCGAGGTCGCGCAGGTCGGCCGCGAGCTCGCCTCGTCGCTCGGGCTCGACCCCGACGTCGTCGACACGGCCTGCCTCGCGCACGACCTCGGGCATCCGCCGTTCGGGCACAACGGCGAGAAGGCGCTCAACATCTGGGCCGCCGAGATCGGCGGGTTCGAGGGCAACGCGCAGACCCTCCGCATCCTCACCCGGCTCGAGCCCAAGGTGTTCGACGCCGAGGGGCGAGGGTACGGTCTCAACCTGACGCGGGCGAGCCTCGACGCGAGCTGCAAGTATCCGTGGCCCGAGGCGACCTCGGTCGCAGACCCCAGCGGCCGCGCGAAGTTCGGCTTCTACCGCGACGACCTCGACGTCTTCACGTGGCTGCGACGCGGGGCACCCGAGCGGCGACTCTGCATCGAGGCGCAGGTCATGGACCTCTCCGACGACATCGCGTATTCGGTGCACGACTTCGAAGACGCCATCGTGAACGGCTACATCGACGTCGAAAGCCTCGGCGAACGGGTCGATCACGACGCGCTCGTCACCTCGATGTACGAGTGGATCGGCGGGGCCTACTCGCACGACGAGCTCATCGCCGCGTTCGATCGGCTCGACTCGCTCGAGGGCTGGCTGGAGTCCTGGAGCGGCAGCCGCCGCGATCAGGCGCAGCTGAAGAACCTCACGAGCCAGCTCATCGGCCGCTTCGCGCGCGCGGCCACCGAGGCGACCCGCTCGGCGTTCCCGCTGGCGAGTCTCATCCGGTTCGACGCCGACGTCGTCGTGCCGCGCGAGGTGCAGGCCGAGATCGCCGTGCTCAAGGGCATCGTCGCCGCGTTCGTGATGTCGCGCAACAGCCGCCAGCCGATCTACACGCAGCAGCGCGAAGTACTCGTCGAACTCGCCGACGCGCTGTTCGCGACCGGCGACCGCGATCTCGACCCCGGGTTCGCCGAGGACTGGGCCGCGGCCGCCGACGACACCGGTCGTCGCCGTGCGATCGTCGACCAGGTCGCGAGCCTGACCGACCAGTCCGCTCTGGCCTGGCACGAGCGCCTCGTGCGCCGGTGAGCCGGCCCGCTCGCACGCGCCCGCGCGGTCGCTCGGCCCGCCTCGAGTCGCGTCGCGCCGGCATCCGCCGCGCCGCGGCGATCTAGGATGAGAGCCATGGCCGGCCGAATTCGACAGAGTGACGTCGACGAGGTGAAGGCCCGCACGAACATCGCCGATATCGTCGGCGACCACGTGAGCCTGAAGTCGGCCGGCGTCGGCTCGATGAAGGGCCTCTGCCCGTTCCACGACGAGCGCAGCCCGAGCTTCCACGTGCGCCCGGCGCTCGGCTACTACCACTGCTTCGGCTGCGGCGAGTCCGGCGACGCGTACACCTTCCTCCAGCGCATGGACCACGTGTCGTTCACCGAGGCAGTCGAGCGGCTCGCCGGTCGCCTCGGGTACGAGCTGCACTACGAAGACGGCGGGCAGGCGAGCGATCACGGCAATCGCGCCCGACTGCTCGCCGCGAACCAGGCGGCCTCCGAGTTCTTCACCGAACAGCTCGGCACCGGCGAGGCCGAGGTCGGCCGCCGGTTCCTCGGCGAGCGCGGGTTCGACGCCGAGGCGGCCAGGCGGTTCGGCGTCGGCTTCGCACCGAAGAGCTGGGACGCCCTGACGAACCACCTCAAGGGTCGGGGCTTCTCGAGCGAGGAGCTCTCGGCCGCGGGGCTCGTGTCGCAGGGCGACCGCGGCGTCTACGACCGATTCCGCGGACGTCTCGTCTGGCCGATCCGCGACGTGACCGGGCAGACCGTCGGCTTCGGCGCTCGACGCCTGCTCGACGACGACAACGGGCCCAAGTACCTCAACACGCCCGAGACCGCGATCTACCACAAGGCCCAGGTGCTCTACGGGCTCGACCTCGCCAAGCGCGAGATCTCCAAGTCGCACCGCGTCGTGGTCGTCGAGGGGTACACCGACGTCATGGCCTGCCATCTCGCCGGCGTGACGACGGCCATCGCCACCTGCGGCACCTCCTTCGGCGTCGACCACATCAAGGTGCTCCGCCGCGTGCTCGGCGACGACTCCGGCCTGGGCGAGGTCGTGTTCACCTTCGACGGCGACGCGGCGGGCCAGCAGGCCGCGATGCGCGCATTCGCCGAGGAGCAGCGGTTCGCCGCGCAGACCTTCGTGGCCGTCGCGCCCGACGGGCTCGATCCGTGCGACCTGCGTCTCGCACGAGGCGACGGCGCGGTGCGCTCGCTCGTCGACTCCCGCACACCCCTGTTCGAGTTCGTGCTGCGGCACACGATCGAACGCTACGACCTCGAGACGGTCGAAGGCCGGGTCGCCGCCCTGCGTGCAGCTGCGCCGGTGATCGCCGACATCCGGGACCCCGCGATGCGCCCCGGCTACACGCGCGAGCTCGCGCGCATGCTCGGGGTCGAGCTCGCCGAGGCGACCAGGGCGATCCGGCAGGCGCAGTCCCGTCAGCGCGACGCCGGATCCGGGGGCGCTCGCGGCGCCGGCCGCGACGGCGGCTCCGGTGGCGGGCAGCAGGGCGGCTCCCGGGGCGTCGGGGGCGCGGCGGCGCAGGCGACCGAGGTCACCGAGAAGCCGTTCTCGATCGTCGACCTCCCGAGTGATCCGGCCACCAGGCTCGAACGCGATGCCCTGCAGGCGATGCTGCAGTTCCCGAGCGAGGTCGGCGAAGACCTGCTCCGGCACGCGATCGACTGCCGCTTCACGAACGCGTCGCTCGCCGTGGTGCGCGACGGCATCGCCTCGGTCCTGGCATCCGGCGAGACCGCCGTGAAGGTCGACCGGGTCGTCGACGAGGTTCCCGCGCCGTTCGCGGGCATCGTGCACCAACTGGCGGTGGCTCCGGTACCGCAGCGCGGCAATGCCGAGCTGTCGGTCTACGTGCAGAGCGTCGTGAGCGCGCTCGTCGATCGAGAGCTGCTCCGGCAGAAGTCGGAGCTGCTCGGGCGCCTGCAGCGCACCGACCGTGCCGACGTCGAGACGTATGCGGCGTTGCAGCGGGGGCTCGTCGAGCTCGAGCGGGAGCGCCGGGCGCTGCGAGGCGACTGACGCGCGCCGCGACATCCGTCCCTCCGATCTGCCGTCGGAACCCCGACTCGATCACGGTGACGTTGCAGATCGATAAACATTCGGGCTCCACGGTCGAAGACCCTGCGATGTTCGAGGCGTCGTGTGCTACTCATGGGGAATACGCACACGCGACGCGGTTCTTCCGCGCCCGCGTTTCCTGACAGGAAGAGGTAGACGGATATGTCATCCGCATCCACGAACCGACGCCGATCGCTCCTCGCGGTCGCCGGCGTCTCGGTCGCTGCGCTCGCGCTGGCCGGTTGCACCGCCTCCACCGGCGGCGACACGGCCGGCGGCACGCTGACCATCGGCACCACCGAGCAGGTCACGTCGCTCGACCCCGCCGGCTCGTACGACAACGGCTCGTTCGCCGTGATGAACCAGGTGTACCCGTTCCTCATGAACTCGCCGTACGGCAGCCCCGACGTCGAACCCGACATCGCCGAGTCGGCCGAGTTCACCTCGCCGACCGAGTACACCGTCAAGCTCAAGCCGGGCCTGAAGTTCGCCAACGGCAACGACCTGACGGCCTCCGACGTGAAGTTCACCTTCGACCGTCAGACCGCGATCGCCGACGAGAACGGCCCGTCGTCGCTGCTCTACAACCTCGAGTCCACCGAGGCCGTCGACGACACGACCGTCGTGTTCCACCTGCTCAGCGAGAACGACCAGATCTTCCCGCAGATCCTGTCGAGCCCGGTCGGCCCGATCGTCGATGAAGATGTCTTCTCGGCCGACTCGGTCACCTCCGACGACGACATCGTCAAGGGCAACGCCTTCGCCGGCCAGTACGTCATCACGAGCTACGACTTCAACAACCTGATCTCGTACAAGGCCAACGCCGACTACGAGGGCCTCCTGGGTGCCGCGAAGACCGACACGGTCAACGTGAAGTACTACACGGATGCCTCCAACCTGAAGCTCGACGTTCAGGAAGGCAACATCGACGTCGCGAACCGCACGCTCAGCGCGACCGACATCGAGGACCTCCGCGGCAACGACAAGGTGAAGGTCGTCGACGGCCCCGGCGGCGAGATCCGCTACCTGGTCTTCAACTTCAACACCATGCCGTTCGGTGCGACGACCCCCGAGGCCGACCCGGCCAAGGCGCTGGCCGTCCGCCAGGCGATCGCCGACCTCATCGACCGCGACGCGATCTCCGAGGACGTCTACAAGGGCACGTTCACGCCGCTCTACTCGTACGTTCCCGAGGGCCTGACCGGCGCGAACGAGGCGCTCAAGGGCCTCTACGGCGACGGCAACGGCGCACCCGACGCCGACAAGGCCGCCTCGCGCCTCGAGGCTGCGGGCGTCACGACGCCGCTGCCGATCTCGATCCAGTACGTGGCCGAGCGCTACGGACCGTCCTCGAGCGACGAGTACGCGATCATCAAGGAGAACCTCGAGGAGAGCGGCCTGTTCACGGTCGACCTGCAGTCCACCGAGTGGGTCCAGTACTCGAAGGACCGCACGGCGGACCTCTACCCGGCGTACCAGCTCGGTTGGTTCCCCGACTACTCCGACGCCGACAACTACCTGACGCCGTTCTTCCTCACGGAGAACTTCCTCGCCAACCACTACGACAACCCCGAGGTGAACGACCTCATCCTCGAGCAGGCCGTCACGGTCGACCCCGCAGCGCGTGAAGCCCTCATCGGCGAGATCCAGGACAAGGTCGCGGCCGACCTGTCCACGATCCCGTACATGCAGGGTGCTCAGGTCGCCGTGACCGGCGCCGATGTCGAGGGCACCGAAGACACCCTCGACGCGTCGTTCAAGTTCCGCTACGCGGCGCTTTCGAAGGGCTGATCCGACCGTCTAGGCTCGGTTGAAGCTCGACGACGGGGACGACTCGCACCTGCGGGTCGTCCCCGTTCCCCTGTACCCCTGAGGAACCCATGAGCACTGTCAACACCATCTCCACGGCGGAGGGGCCTGCGGCGCCACGCCCCAGAACGAAATCGGCGGGCGGTGGTTTCGCCAGATACCTGCTGGTGCGATTCCTGCTGATCTTCCCGACGATCTTCATCCTCGTCACGCTCGTCTTCTTCCTGATGCGCACGACCGGCGACCCGATCACGGCGGCGCAGGGCGGCCGTCTGAGCCCCGAGGCGCTCGCAGAGCTGCGCGCCGCAGCGGGCTACGATCGTCCGCTCCTGATCCAGTACCTCGAGTACCTCAGTCGCATCGCGGTCTTCGACTTCGGGTCGACGCTCACGACGAACCGCCCGGTCATCGATGTGCTGCTCACCTACGGACCCGCGACGTTCGAGCTCGTCTTCTACTCGCTGATCATCGCGTTCGCGGTCGGCATCCCGCTCGGCCTCGCCGCCGCCTACTACCGCGACAAGGCGCCAGACGCGTTCTTCCGGGTGCTCGCGATCTTCTGGTATGCGGTGCCGATCTTCTTCGCAGGCCTCTTGCTCAAGCTCGTCTTCGCCGTCTGGCTCAAATGGCTGCCCGTCGCGGGTCGCGCCAGCGTCGGCGCAGAACTGCAGATGCAGGCGCTGCCCAACAAGACCGGCTTCTACACGATCGACGCCATCATGACCGGCAATCCGGCGGTGCTCGGCGACGTGCTCTCGCACGTCGTGCTCCCCGGCATCGCGCTCGGGCTGCTGACCGCGGGCATCTTCCTGCGCCTCGTGCGCACCAACGTCATCGGCACGCTCTCCACCGACTACGTCGACGCCGCGCGCTCGCGCGGCGTCGCCGAGTCGCGTCTGCTGCGCAAGCACGCGTACCGCCCGGCGCTCATCCCGATCATCACGGTCATCGGCCTGCAGATCGCGCTGCTGCTCGCCGGGGCCGTGCTGACGGAGACGACCTTCGAGTGGAAGGGTCTCGGCTTCGCGCTGGCGGAGTTCCTCGAGTCCCGCGACTTCGTCGCCGTGCAGGGCATCGTCGTGCTGCTCGCGATCATCGTCGCATTGACCAACTTCATCGTGGACATCATCGCCGCGTTCATCGACCCGAGGGTGAGGTTCTGAGATGACCGCGGCATCCGCCACCGTCCCCGCCGCGCCGAAGCGGCGCCTGCGCGACCGACTGCCGGTCGTGCACCAGGTCCGTCAGAGCGTGGGCCTCCAGCGCGGCATGCTCGTCGCGGGCCTCGTCATGATGGGCGTGTTCATCCTGACGTCGATCCTGGCGCCGCTGCTCGCGCCCTACGGCTTCGCGCAGCGCAAGGTCGACGGCGTCGCCTTCGGCACGCAGCAGCCGCCCTCGATCGAGCACCCGTTCGGCACGACGGTCGGCGGGTACGACGTGCTCTCGCGCGTGATCTGGGGCACGCAGACGGCGATCATCGTGATCGTGGTCGCGGTGCTGCTCTCGATCTTCATCGGCGTCGCGCTCGGCCTCTACTCCGGATACTTCGGCGGATGGCTCGACCGCGTGCTCGTGGTGGTGTGCGACGCGATCTACGCGTTCCCGTCGCTGCTGCTCGCGATCGTGCTGTCGATCGTGATCTCGGGCGGCCAGTCCGACCTGTGGGGCGGCGTGCTCGCCGCCGCCGGCTCGATCACGGTCGTGTTCATCCCGCAGTACTTCCGCGTGATCCGCGCCGAGACGGTGCGCATCAAGGCCGAGGCGTACGTCGAGTCCGCGAAGGTGCTCGGCGCCTCGAACTCGCGCGTCGTGTTCAAGCACGTGCTCCGCAACGCGACCCGCACGCTCCCGCTGATCGTCACGCTGAACTCGTCCGAGGCGATCCTCACCATGGCCGCGCTCGGCTTCCTCGGGTTCGGCATCGAGCCGACGGCTGCTGCCGAGTGGGGCTACGACCTCAACAAGGCGCAGTCCGACGTCACGAGCGGCATCTGGTGGACGGCGCTCTTCCCCGGCCTCGCGATCGTGTTCACGGTGCTCGGCATCACCCTCGTGGGCGAGAGCCTCAACGACCTCGCCGACCCGCGCCTGCGCGGCCGTCGCCGGGTCGCCAAGGCCGCGGGCCAGGTCGCCGAGACCTCGGTCGTTCCCGGCGGCACGCTGGTGGCCGGGCCCGGAGGCCTGGCGGGCCTCGAAGACGGGGAGACGTTCGACGAGCACGGAATCGAGGTCAAGCCGTGAGCACGGTGGTCGACATCAGGAATCTCGGCGTCTCGTTCGCCACCGACGCCGGCGCGGTCAAGGCGGTCGACGACGTGTCGCTCTCGGTGCAGCGCGGCGAGGTGCTCGCGATCGTCGGCGAGTCGGGCAGCGGCAAGACCGTCACGGCCAAGACGATCCTCGGACTCCTGCCCGAGACGGCCACGACGAGCGGCGCGGTCGTGCTCGCCAATCGTGCCGGAACGCACGAGAACGACGTCATCTCGCTCTCGAAGCAGCGGCTCCGCGACGTGCGCGGCACCGATGTGGCCATGGTCTTCCAGGAGCCGTCGACGGCGCTGAACCCGGTCTACACGGTCGGCTGGCAGATCATCGAAGGGCTTCGCGCCCACGGCGAGATCTCGAAGGCGGATGCCAGGGCCAAGGCCGTCGAGATCCTCGGTCGCGTCGGCATCCCCGACCCCGAGGTGCGTATCGACCACTTCCCGCACCAGTTCTCGGGCGGTCAGAAGCAGCGCATCGTGATCGCCATGGCCCTCGTGCTCGAACCGGGGCTCATCGTCGCCGACGAGCCCACGACGGCGCTGGATGTCACGGTGCAGGCCGAGATCCTCGACCTGCTGCGTCGATGCCGCGACGAGTTCGGCGCCGCGATCGTGCTGATCACGCACAACATGGGCGTCGTGGCCGACCTCGCCGACCGGGTCGCCGTGATGTACCAGGGCAACCTGATCGAGCAGGCACCGGTCGACCAGCTGTTCGCGAACCCGCAGCAGGCGTACACGAAGGCGCTGCTCGCGGCCGTGCCGTTCGTGGGCCATGGCACGGCCCGCGCCGAGGCGCGTGCGGCCGCTCGCCCAGAGGGCTGGGCCGAGCAGACGCCGGTCGTGCAGGCCACGGGCCTCGAGATCGAGTACCCGGGCCGCTTCGGCAGTTCCGGGTTCCGTGCGGTGACCGGTGTCGACCTGTCGATCCGCCCCGGCGAGGTGCTGGGCCTCGTGGGCGAGTCCGGGTCGGGCAAGACCACCATCGGTCGGGCGATCGCGGGCCTCACGAAGGTCACCGGCGGGTCGCTCCGCGTGCTCGGCGCCGAGATGAACGGCATCCGCGAACGCGACTTCCGTCCGCTGCGCAGTCGCATCGGGTTCGTGTTCCAAGACCCGGCATCGAGCTTCAACCCGCTGCTCACGATCGCCGAGTGCGTCGCCGAGCCGCTCATCATCCACGGGCGTGCGCGCGACGCGCGCGGTGCCAGGGCGCGCGTCGACGAACTGCTCGAGGCGGTGCAGCTGCCGAAGGCGTACGGCGACCGCTACCCGCACGAACTGTCGGGCGGCCAGCGCCAGCGCGCGAGCCTCGCCCGGGCGATCGCGCTCGAGCCCGAGCTGCTCATCGCCGACGAGCCGACCTCGGCGCTCGACGTCTCGGTGCAGGCTCGCGTGCTCGAGCTGTTCGCCGAGCTGCAGCGCGAGTTCGGCTTCGCGTCGCTGTTCATCAGCCACGACCTCGCGGTCGTCGACATCCTGGCCGACCGCATCGCGGTGCTCTACCACGGCAAGCTCGTCGAGGAGGGCACGGGCAGCGAGGTGCTGGGTGCCCCGCAGCAGGCGTACACGCAGCGGCTGCTCGCGTCGCTGCCCGTGCCCGATCCGATCGCGCAGGCCGAACGCCGCGAGCAGCTCCGAGCCCTGCGGGCGGCCGACTGATGGCGCGCGCCGAGCACGGAATCCCGATCGTCGTCAGCGATCTCTCGCTCGAGTACCCGGCCAAGGGCCCGAGCCCGGCGCACGTCGCGCTGCACGGGCTCAGCCTCACGATCATGCCCGGCGAGGTCGTCGGCCTCCTCGGCAGCGCCGGCAGCGGCAAGAGCACACTCGCCAAGGTGCTCTCGGGCGTGGCGTTCGACCCGCGGTCGTCGGACTCCCGACCGGTCATCACGGGCGGCGAGGCCTCCGTACTCGGGCACCGCCTTCGCGGACTCTCCAAGCGTCACCTGCCCGAGCTGCAGTTCCATGTCGGCTATCTCGCGCAGGACGCCGGATCGCGGCTCACGGCCGATCGCAGCGTCGCCGAGATCATCGCCGAGCCGATCCTCGAACGCGACCGCCGCTACAACCGGCGCGCGCTCGAGACCCGGGTCGCGACCATGCTCGACAGCGTGCGGCTGCCGCTCGGCTACCTCGACAAGTACCCCTACGAGCTGAGCGGCGGCCAGCGCCAGCGCGTCGCACTCGCCAGGGCGCTCGTGCTCGGTCCGTCGGTGCTGATCGCCGACGAGCCCACCGCCGGCATCGACCTCACGGTGCGCGACGCGGTCGCCCAGCTCATCGGCGAGCTCCGCGAGCGCCAGCGCTTCTCGGCCCTGCTCATCAGCCACGACCTGCCCGTGCTCCGCAGCACGGCCGACCGCATCGCGGTGCTCGATCGCGGCAACCTCGCCGCACTCGGCACGATCGACGAGGTCTTCCACGATCCGAGCCACCCGTACGTCGCCGCGCTCGCGGGCGCCCTCGACGACGGCCACGCGATCATCGACGAGCTCGACGGCGGTCTCGGGGCGTGACGACGGATGCCGGTGGCACCCCGTCGATCGTCGGCGGGGTGTCCGTGCTCCCGCACGCCGACCCCTCGGTGGTCGACGCGGTGCGCCGTGCGGGCGGCGAGGTCGTGCCGATCGGCGACGCCACGCGCGGGATCGTGTGGGTCGCCGCCTCGGGGTCGGGCGAACTCGAAGACGTGCTGACGCGGCATCCGTCGATCTCGTGGGTGCAGCTGCCGTGGGCGGGCGTCGACGCGTTCGCCGACACCCTCGCGCAGCACCGCGACGACGGGCGCGTGTGGACGAGCGCCAAGGGCTCGTACGCGCGGCCGGTCGCGGAGCACGCGCTGATGCTCGCGCTGGCCGTGCTGCGCGAGGTGCCGCGGCGCGCCCGGGTCGTGGAGTGGCAGGCCGACGAGCGCGGTCGCAGCCTGTTCGGCCTGCGCGTCGTGCTCGTGGGCGGCGGCGGCATCACCGAGGAGTTGCTGGGCCTGCTCGCGCCGTTCGGCGTGCACGCGACCGTCGTGCGCCGACGCGCGGAGCCGCTTGCGGGCGCGGCGCGCACCGTGACGGATGCCGCGCTGCACGAGGTGCTCGGCGACGCCGACCTGGTGTTCCTGGCCGCCGCCCTCACCGACCGCACGCGCGGCATGATCGGGGCCGCGGAACTCGCGCTGCTGCCCGACGGGGCCGTCCTCGTGAACGTCGCCCGTGGCGGGCTCGTCGTCACCGACGCGCTCGTCGCCGAGCTCGCGAGCGGGCGCCTCGGGGGAGCCGGCCTCGACGTGACCGATCCCGAGCCACTGCCGCCGCGGCATCCGCTCTGGGAACTCGAGAACGCGCTCGTGACGCCGCACGTGGCCGACACCGAGGCGATGACGGTGCCCATGTTCGCGGACCGGGTCGAGGCGAACACCGCGGCCTTCCTCGGACGCAGCACTTGGATCGGGCGCATCGACCTGCACGCCGGGTACTGATCGCAGGGTCCGCGCCGCGGACACGGCCTCTGGTGCGCCGACGACCGATCGCGGTCTTCGGGCTGCCGTCTCGGCCGCTCGAGGCGGTGCGTCACGCGCACCAGCGCGCATTCAGGTGCAACGACTACGGTGAAATCACGTCTGGTCTGGGAGTCCCCTGCGGCGACACGACCGTCGCATTGTCGAGGGTCGCTCGAATTGGTCAGACGCGCGGTTCTTGCTAGAGTAAATCCGCTGCATCACGCAGAAATGATCCTCCATAGCTCAATTGGCAGAGCAATCGGCTGTTAACCGGTAGGTTCTTGGTTCGAGTCCAAGTGGGGGAGCCAGACAGGCCCCGCGTTCTTCGGAATGCGGGGCCTTCGTCGTGTTCGCGGCCGATTCGGCCCTCACGATCGGTCGCGGCCTACCTCGCGCCCTGCGTCGGCCGCGAGGTAGGCCCACGCGTCGAGCCCGGAGCCGAGCACGACCGCGGTGCGGACGTAGTCGTCGACCTCGTACGCGTCGGTCGCCGCGAGCTCCTCGTCGGCCAACTCGAGGTAGGCGCCCTCGACGACGTCGTGAGCCGTGCCGGGGCGGAGGATCGGATGGCGGTCGGATCCGCTGGTCGCGATCACCGCGGCATCCGTGATCCGAACCTGATCGAGCCGGTAGCCGGGCAGCGTGTCGGCGACGGTCGGCACGGCACGCCCGTAGAGCGCCGACTGGACGTCGGCCTGGCGGAGGGTGCCGTACGAGAACACGCGGTGGGTCATGCCAGCAGCCTATGGGTGGCCCGCTCGGGGCGCGGCGGACCTGGCCTAGGCTTTTGCGAGGTGTCGTGGGCGGCGGGTGGTCGCCGATGCCGCCCGGTCGAGCGAGTCGATCGGATCGAGCGCTGCGGGAGGCGAACGTGCACGACGAACGCACCGGCGACGCCCCCGAGGGAGGCGCCGCCAAGGCCGGTGCGGACGCTGCCGGCGCACTCGACGCCGAGTCCGCCGCCGCTCGCTCCGCGGTGATCCGCGATTCGCTCTCGGTCGGGCTCGCGACCGCCGCGTACGGCATCTCGTTCGGGGCGCTGTCGGTGGCATCCGGTCTGGATGTCTGGCAGACGATGTTCCTCAGCCTCGTGATGTTCACGGGCGGCTCGCAGTTCGCGCTCATCGGCGTGCTCGCGGGCGGTGGCGTCGCAGCGGCGGGCCCCGCGATCGCCGCCGCCGCGCTGCTCGGCGTGCGCAACGTCGTCTACGGGATGCGCATGAAGCCGCTCGTCGACCGCCGCGGACCCGTCACCCGGGTCGCGGCGGCCTGGATCACGATCGACGAGTCGACGGCCGTCGCCCTCGCGCAGTCAGAGGACCGCAGCGCGCGCCTCGGGTTCTGGCTCACGGGTGGGATCGTCTTCGTCGGCTGGAACATCACGACCCTGGTCGGCGCCCTCATCGGCGACGCGCTCGGGGACACCAGGGCCTGGGGGCTCGACGCCGCCGCGGCCGCCGCCTTCCTCGGGCTGCTGTGGCCTCGCCTGAAGCGCGTGCAGGCCGGCGCGGTCGCCGTCGGTGCCGCGGTCGTGGCGACCATCACGACTCCGGTGCTCGTGCCGGGTCTGCCGGTGCTCGTCGCGGCGCTCGTCGCGCTCGTCGTCGGCTGGTTCGACCTCTTCGACCGGGAGCGGGCGACCCCATGACCCTGTGGCACGTCATTCTCATCGCCTCGATCGCGACGCTCGCGCTGAAGCTCGGCGGCTACATCGTGCCGGCCGGGCTCCTCGAGCGCGAGCGCCCGGCGCGCATCGCCGACCTGCTCACGGTGGCGCTGCTCGCGGCGCTCATCGCCGTGCAGACCCTCGGCGCCGGGCAGGCGATCGTGCTCGACGCACGCGTTCCCGCCGTGCTCGTCGCGGCCGCGCTCTACGCGCTGCGCGTGCCGTTCGTGATCGTCGTGATCGTGGCCGCGGCGGTGGCCGCCGGCATCCGCGCCTTCACCTGAACGGCCGGGCGAGCGGATGCCGCGCGCGGGCGTCATCTCGAACGGCGGCGTCATCTCGAACGACGGCGGCGCGCGGCATCCGGAGCCTGATCAGCCCTCGAGGTCGTCGACCCCGGGCATCCACGACACGCCGGGCTCGCCCCAGCCGACCTTGCGGCAGATCTTCGCGACGATGCGCTGCTCCTTGTCGGTGAGGCGATCGGTGTAGAGCGTGCCGTCGAGGTGGTCGAACTCGTGCTGGAAGATGCGGGCGAGCCACCCCTCGGCCTGGATCTCGAACGGGTTGCCGTCGAGGTCGGTCGCGCGCAGCACGGCGCGTTCGGCACGGCGCAGCGGGAACCGCTCGCCGGGGAACGAGAGGCAGCCCTCGGACTCGTCGTCGGGGTCGGGGTGACCGGGCGTGAGCGGGGAGATCCACAGCTCGGGGTTGATCGCCACGCCACGCCACGACTGCTCGGACTCATCGGTCCACGTGAAGGTGAAGATCCGCAACGGCACCCCGACCTGCGGTGCGGCCAGGCCGACGCCCGGCGCGGCATCCATCGTCTCGTAGAGGTCGCGGACGAGCTCGCGGATGTCGTCGTCGATCGTCTCGACGGGGAGCGCGGGGGAGTGGAGCACCGGATCGCCGGTGATGCGAATGGGAAGCACGGCCATTCGCCAAGGATATCGACGCCGGAAGGGTAGGGTCGTTCCGTGGATCCGAACCTCAGCGACCTGACCGATCAGATCGCCCTCGACCCGAAGCAGTTCATCGGCATCCCCCTGGCACTCGTCGGGGCGGTGTTCCTCTCGCTCGGCGCGCAGTTCCAGCACCGCGGCGTCACCAAGGTCGAGGCGCACACGGCCGATGCCCTCGGCAAGGGGCTGAGCGCCGGTCAACTCTGGCTGCTGCTCGCGCGCCCTTCCTGGGTCATCGGCACCCTGATGCTCGGACTCGCGATCGTCTTCCAACTCGCGAGCCTCACCTTCGCGCCGATCATCGTGGTGCAGCCGCTCGGCGCCATCGCCCTCGTGATCACGTCGATCCTGAACTCGCGGATCAACAAGGTCAAGCTCAACTCGAAGTCGATCACGGCCATCGTCATGTGCGTCGGCGGCGTGTTCCTCTTCGTCGGCGTCGCGGCGTTCACGGCGGTCGACAAGCCCGTCACCGATCGGCAGCTCATCACGATCCTCACGCTGCTCGCCTGCGTGCTGGTCGCCGCCGGGCTGGCGTTCTGGTTCTTCCGCAGCAAGATCCGGGCCACCTTCTACGTACTCATGGCGGGTGTGCTCTACGGCTTCGTCGCCACCCTCGCGAAGGTCGTCATCGGTCGCGTGCAGCAGGGCGAGTTCGAGTGGCTCACCCTCACGTGCGTCATCGGACTGCTGGCCGCCACCGCGCTCGGCGCCTACTTCGTGCAGAACGCCTACGCCTCCGGCCCGCCCGACCTCGTCATCGCGGGCCTCACCGTCGTCGATCCGATCGTCGCCGTGCTCATCGGCATCGTCGTGCTCGGCGAGGCGTCGCAGGCCGGCATCTTCGCGAACCTGACCTTCGCCGTCGCGGGCGCGATCGCCGTCTGGGGCGTGTTCCTGCTCGCCCGAAACCACCCGCAGACGAGGCTCTGACGCTCGGCGACATGCCCGCGAAGCCGCTGACTCAGCGGACTGCATAGACTATCTTCGAACTCATCGCCCGCGACCATCCCTGCGCTGCGGCGAGATCGGCCGAATCGGCCGCCCAGAATTGTGAGGAACATCTCCACGTGTCTGACACTCCCGGTGCGACATCCCCCAATGCCGCTGACCGCGCAGAGCCGGAACGGCCGCTCAGGATCCTGATCGGTGCCGATACCTTCGCGCCCGATGTCAACGGCGCCGCACGCTTCGCCGAGCGTCTCGCCGCCGGCCTCGTCGAACGAGGTCACGACGTGCACGTCGTCGCTCCGGCCGCGAGCCGAAAGAGCGGGTCGTGGCCAGAGGTGCACGAAGGCCAGGAGATCACGGCCCACCGCCTCCACAGCTGGCGTTGGTACCCGCACGACTGGCTGCGATTCGCGCTGCCCTGGCGCATCCGCCAGAACAGCGCTCGCATCATCGACGCCGTGAAGCCCGACGTCGTGCACTTCCAGTCGCACATCATCGTCGGGCGCGGTCTCTCGATCGAGGCCGAGAAGCGCGGCATCCGCATCGTGGGCACGAACCACTTCATGCCCGAGAACATGCTCGAGTTCACGCTGCTGCCCAAGGCCTGGCAGGACTGGGCCGTCGGGCTCGCCTGGAAGGCCGCGGGGCGCACCTTCGGTCGCGCCGAATCCGTGACGACACCGACCCTGAAGGCCGCGCAGTTCCTCGAGAAGCACACCGGGCTCGAGAACGTGCACGCCATCTCGTGCGGCATCGACGCGCACAAGTACTCCCCGAACTGGGCGCCGCGCACCGAGAACCGGATCCTCTTCGTCGGCCGTGTCACCGGCGAGAAGCAGATCGACGTGCTGCTGCGCGCCCTCACCCTGCTGCCCGATTCGCTCGATGCCAAGGTCGAGATCGTCGGAGGCGGCGACCAGAAGCGCAACCTCGAGAACCTCGCCGTCGAACTCGGCATCGCCGATCGCGTGACCTTCACCGGCTACGTCACCGACGAAGAGCTCCGCGAGGCCTACCACCGCGCATCCGTGCTCGCCATGCCCTCGATCGCCGAGCTCCAGAGCATCGTGACCATGGAGGCCATGGCCTCGGCCCTGCCCGTCGTCGCCGCGAACGCCATGGCGCTGCCGCACCTCGTGCACGACGGCCAGAACGGCTACCTGTTCGAGCCGAGCAGCCCGACCGACCTCGCGGCGAAGCTGCGCACCGTGCTCGAGGCCTCGCCCGACGACTACAACGCCATGAAGGCGTCGTCGCTGAAGTACATCAAGGCCCACGACATCACGCGCACACTCGACACGTTCGAGAGTCTGTATCGTGGTCAGCGCGTGACCGATCCGGTCACCGAGTCGATCCCGGTCATCCTTCCCGACTGAGGTCGCTCACGGGGCGGTAGCTCAGCCGGTTAGAGCAGTGGACTCATAATCCATCGGTCACGGGTTCAAGTCCCGTCCGCCCTACTCTATGAAATCCTCGGTCGGAGGATGTTTCTGCGAGCGGGCTCGAGCGCCGGATCGTCGGCTCCGATGGCGAATGCTAGGGAATCGCTAGGGAACGTCGACAGAACGGCGCGGAATGAGCGCCGCAGCGGCGGTCGCTGCCTGTGCTCCGACTCCATCGAGGAAGTGCCCGTACGTGTCGCTCGTGACCTGCACTGACGAGTGACCGAGACGCTTCGACACGAGCGCGAGCGGCACGCCTGCGGCGAGCATGAGTGAGGCCTGCAGGTGTCGCAGGTCATGGAAGCGCACGAGCGGAAGCGGGCTCGTTGTGGTGCCCTTCCGGGTGGCTTCGGGCGCTTCGGCGTTGTACGTGCGGATGGCGCGGGGGAACCGGCGCGTGACGTCCTCGGGGGAGAACGGCCGGCCATCCTGCCACGTGAGCCTCGACGTGGACGGCATCGACGAGGCGACGAGGCGTGCACATGCTCCCTCGCGCGCAGCAATACACATCTGCTGCCGCCGAATCGTCGTCGGGCGGTCCGAGAAGTGGCGGCGGACGTCAGATCCGGCTGGGTCCCGGTGCGGGGGCGTAGTCGATGACGATCTTGTACGACTGCCAGAGGGTCGTCTCGGTATAGGGGTCGCCGACGGTACGCGCCCCGAACCGCGGTCAGACTCCGGTCTCGGCCGGGAGGCGTCCGGATGCGACGGCTCGGCGCAGCAGCTCGAAGTCGGCCTCGGCGACATCGGCGTAGGCGGCCGACCATGCCGCCGTCGCCTCGGCGAATTCTTCGGATCGGCCGAGGTAGCCCATGATCGCAGCCGAGGCGGGTGACTGCCCGTGCGCCCGAGCCAGGAGTGCGGCGCACAGCGCACCGTACGAGCGGAACTGGCCGGTGTCGAGCGTGTCCGGCTCGATCGACCCCTTCATGTCGCGGAACTGCCGCCAGTAGTAGTCCACCCGGTAACGATCCGCGGAGTCACCGGCCCAGCCGCGGATCCATCCGACGAAGAGGTCGGAGTTCGCCTGCAGGATCCGCTGGGCGGCGACGACGCGGTGGCCCTCGATGAAGTCCGTCACGCCGGGGCGACCGGGGATGATCGACCGCCGTCCCCCGTACGTCGTCAAGACGGACGGCGGAGCCTCCTTGGCCTGGAGGAACAGCATGTCGCCGGTGGGGCCCTCAACTGCGATCAAGTAGCAGCGGGTGCCGACGCTGCCGACACCGACGACCCGGAGGGCGAAGTCGACCACGCGGTACTGCTCCAGCAGGAACGCGATGTCCTCACGCAGGGTCGCGCGGTATTGGGCGAAGAGGTCGGTGACCTCGCCCAAGGTCGCGTGGTCGACGTGGCGCAGGATGGGAGGTTGATCGACGATGCGGATGCCGCCGTCGACCGAGATCGTCGTCAGGCGCTGCAGGAGCCGCTCGGACGTGCGTGCGCGGGCCTTCTTCGCCGCTTTGCGCACCGTCCGCTCGCCTTTCTCCCCTAGGTGGCGTGCGACCGCGGACGTGTCGACCCGGGTGTAGTAGCGCTCCCGCGTGGAGAGGCGGCAATAGCCCCGCAACATCTCGCGGTATGCGTCAGCCGCGGCGAAGGCCGCGTCGCGGCATGCGTCCTCGCTCAAGCCGATGTCGCGCCCGCTGATGTACACGCTCGCGGTGAGTCGGCGCACGTCCCACTCCCACGGCGCGACGCCGCCCTCGTCGAAGTCGTTGAGGTCGAAGACGAGCGCGCGTTCGGGCGAGGCGAAGAAACCGAAGTTCGAGATGTGGGCGTCGCCCCAGGAGACGACTTCGAGGTCGGTGGTGGGTGCACTGCGCAGGTCGGCCGCCATGACCGCTGCCGTGCCCCGGTAGAACGAGAACGGCGATTGCAGCATCCGTCCCACCCGCACCGGCACGAGATCCTTCAGTCTCGACGCGTGCTGTTCCTCGAGGATGCCGAGGGGATCCCGGTCGACGGGGAGGACCAGTTCGGCCAAGCTTCGCCGCGGCAGACGCTTGCGTACCCGGCGCCCGGCTTCGTTCGCCGATGGCCGTCGCTCGCCGTTGCCCATGTGGCAGGCTACCGCGTGACGGCGAGTGACCGGGGGCGGACGGTCACATCAAGGAGGGGCCATCCGTCGTCGCCGGAGGTGCGGGGCGGACCGTCGAAGATCGGCGGCACTCCCCGGCGCGTCGGATCAGCTGTCGAGGATGCCACTCCTGGCATCCCGGTTGCTCGAGCCCGAGGTGGTCGCCTCCACTGCACCTGATCGAGCTGCGCTGTGTCGCAGCGTACGCGTGGTCAGTCTGACGCTGGCGATGCGTCGAGGGTGCCGCGCCGATCGTCGTCGGTGGTGATGAGGCGCATGAACGTCTCGAGCAGCGGCAGGGTCTCGCGCGACGGGTCGAGCAGGGCCTGGATGCGAAGTCCATCCATCATCGCCATGAGCATGGTGACCTTGTCGTCTGCGGTGAGCTCTTCGCTGTCGTGTGCGGTGGTGAGTCGGCCGCTCGAGAAGTGCACGCGCATGCGCTCGCGTCGCGCGATGAAGAAGTCGTGCGCAGGGTGCTCGGGGTTCGTGGCGGCGACCGTGATCGCAAGCCAGTTGCGCTGGTGTTCGGGATGGGAGAACTCGTCGGCGAGCACGCTCGAGAGCACGCGCTCGGCTGAGACCTTCGACTGCATGATGCGGCGCGCCATCTCCTCGTCGTCGTCGTCGCGCTGCGCGAGGGCGGCGAGGAGGAGATCGTCCTTGCTGGCGAAGTGCCGGAGGAGTGCGGCGTGCGTCAGGTTGGCCCTGGCGGCGATGTCGCGGAGGGACGCACGCTCGTACCCGTGCTCGGCGAAGCTCGCGAGTGCGGCGCGGACGATCTCCGCGCGGCGTGCCGGCGTGCTCGCGTACGGTCCGCGGGGGCCCCGGGGCGCGGGGGTCCGCGCCGCGGCGTCCGGCGCCACCGCGATGACCGAGGGGTTCGTACCGTGCATGTCTTCTCCCTGTCGGCCCATTCATGGAGTCTGGCAGACCAGCATCCGAAGCCGACTTGCCAATCGTAACCGCTGTGGTTACTCTTGGCCACAACGTAACCAATCTGGTTACTTTTGAGGAATCCCTCAGCACGGCCCGCGTACGATCGCGTGGTCGGCTTCACCGATGAAGGAGTCAATGGTGACGAAGAACGAGCCGGGCGCGGAGCACGCCGCCGGCCTCGCCGTGTCCGACGCGAATGTCGCGCCGGTGGTCGACAGCGCTGTGGTCGATCCGCAGCAGCCGATGAGCAAGGGCTACATCGTCTGGCTCATGCTCGCCAGCTTCGGCGCGTCGATGGCGATGATGGTCCCGCTCTCGTACGGCATCGCGGTGCGGATCACCGAGCTCGCGCCGGGCCACGAAGAGTTCCTGGGATTCATCACGGGCATCGCACAGGCCGTCTACCTCGTCATCAGCCCGCTCGTCGGCATCTGGAGCGACCGCACGCGCTCGCGGTTCGGCCGCCGGAGCCCGTTCATCTACCTCGGCACCGCGATCGGCCTCGCGGGACTCGTCGTCATCGGCCTTGCGCCGAGCCTGCTGATCGTCGGTGCCGGTTGGGTGCTCGGCATGGTCGGCTGGTCGATCGCCGGTGCGGCCCTGCAGACGATCCAGGCCGACAAGCTGCCCGAGTCGCAACGCGGCAAGGTGTCGGCCCTCACCGGCCTGATGACGCAGATCGCACCGGTGCTCGGCATCGGCGTCGCCTACGCGGTGTCGTCGAACACGTTCCTGGTCTTCGTCGTGCCGGGCGCGATCGGCGCCGTGCTGCTCGCGCTCTTCCCGCTCATCAAGCCCGAGGGCAGCTCGAAGGACCTCGCTGCGTCGACACAGGTCACGGTCAGGTCCGTCGTCTCGAGCTACGGCTTCAACATCCGCAAGTACCCCGACTTCGCGTGGAACTGGCTCGGTCGTTTCGTCTTCTTCATCGGCCTGTACTTCAACACGACCTTCGGCACGTTCTTCTACGCTCAGCGCCTCGACATGCCCGTGCGCGAGGTCGCCGGCGTGGTCGCCACGGTGGGCATGATCGGCGTGCTCGCAGCCGCCGTCGGTGCGATCGCGGGCGGATTCCTCTCCGACAAGCTCCAGCGTCGTCGCCTGTTCGTCATGATCGCCGCCGTGCTGTTCGTCGTCGGTGCGGTCGTCGAAGCCACCGCGTGGTCGCTTCCGCAGATCGTCGCCGGCGCCGTGCTCATGCAGCTCACGATCGCCGTGTTCGCGACCGTCGACCAGGCGATCGTCTACGCGATCATCCCCGAGCGCGACCAAGCGGGTCGATACATGGCGGTCATCCAGTTCGCCCAGAAGATCCCGAGCGCGATCGCGCCACTGCTGGCCGGTCTCGTGATCATGATCGGCGCGACCGGCGGTGAGAAGAACTACACCCTGCTGTACCTGCTCGGTGCCGGGTTCGCCTTCTTCGGCGGCCTCATCATCCTGCTCAAGGTCAAGTCGATCCGCTGACCCGGGCGCCGCCCGCCCCGATCTCCCAGCATCAGCGAAGGAAGCGATCCATCATGCTCACCGCACCCTCCGACCTGGCCGTCGACGCAGGCGGCGACGGTTTCACCGTCACCAGTGCTGCGCCGCGGCTCTCGTGGAAGGACCCCGTCGACCGCGACATCCACACCGCCTATGTGGTCGAAGCCGTGATCGACGATGCTGAGCCGCTCGTCGCCGAGGTGACCGGCCGTCGTCTGGTCGCCTGGCCGTTCCAGGCTCCGCGAAGCGGTCAGCAGGTGCGGTGGCGCGTTCGCGTCGCGTCCGAGGGAGCGACGGATGCCGCGTGGTCCGCGTTCGCGGTGTTCGAGGCGGGTCTCCTCGACGAAGACTGGACCGCGCAGTGGATCTCGCCGGTCGAGGCGCCCGTCGGCTCCGACGACGACCCTGGATACGGGCGGCGCGCGGCCCACGTGCTCGCGGGCGGCTTCACGGTCGCCGGCGCGGTCGTGACCGCACGGCTCTACTCGACCGCGCTCGGGCTCTACACGGCAACCGTGAACGGCGAGCGCGTCGGCACGGTCGAGCTCGCGCCGGGTTCCACGTCGTACGACCGCACGCTCTATGCGCAGGCCGCCGACGTCACGGCCCTCGTCCGCGACGGTGTCAACGTGATCGAGCTCGAGCTCTCCGACGGCTGGTTCCGCGGTCAGGTCGGCGCGTTCCGGCTCCCCGCGGGATGGGGCACGACGCTGGGTGCCCGCATCGAACTGCACCTCGAGTTCGCCGACGGTACCCGGCGGGTCGTGGTCAGCGACGAGACGTGGACGAGCCGCCGCTCGGCGATCACGCGCGCCGACCTCATGGACGGGCAGACCCTCGACCTCTCGACGCCTCGCGCGGCCGCGGCATCCGTCCTCGTCGATGTCGTCGACGCACCGTCGATCGACTGGTCGCCCGCGCCACCGGTCCGCGTCGTCGAGACGCGAACGCCGGTCGAGCTCCGCCGCCTCGCCGACGGCGCGTGGCTTGCCGACTTCGGGCAGAACGCGTCCGGGTGGATCCGACTCACCGACCTCGGCGCACCGGGCACCCGCACGGTGCTCGAGTACGGCGAGGCGCTCGGCCGCGACGGCGATCTCGACACGTCGCACCTCGACTCCGATCGGCCCGAGGGGCGCATGGCGTTCGTGCAGCGCGACGAGGTCGTCGCGGGGGAGCAGGGGGGCGACTTCGAGCCCCGCCACACCGTGCACGGCTTCCGGTACGCGCGGATCGCGAGGTCCGACGGCGGCACGCTCGCACCGGCATCCCTCGAGATGCACATCGTGCAGACCGACCTCCGCCGTACCGGCGCGTTCGCATGCAGCGACGACGACCTGAACCGCCTGCACGAGATCGCCGACTGGAGCTTCCGCGGCAACGCGGTCGACGTGCCCACCGACTGCCCGACCCGCGAGCGGCTCGCCTGGACCGGCGACTACCAGGTGTTCGCGCCGATGGCGACGCGCCTCTACGACGTGAACGGCTTCAGCCGAAAGTGGCTGCGGTCGGTGCGCGACGACCAGCTCGACGACGGTCGCATCGCGAACTTCTCGCCCGACGGCCGGCGCATCAAGCACCACCTCGACGACCAGTTCGCCATGATGACCGGTTCGTCGGGCTGGGGCGACGCGATCGTCGCCGTGCCGTGGGAGCTCTACCAGGCGTACGGCGACGAACAGGTGCTCGCCGAGAACGTCGACGCGATGGTGCGCTGGGTCGATTGGGCGCTCGAGCAGGCGCGCACGACCAGGCACTTCGCCCGCGTGCATGCCTCCGCCGAGCCCCAGCCGTTCGAGCAGTATCTCTGGGACGGCACGTTCCACTGGGGCGAATGGACCGAACCGCGGGAGCGCGATGCCGATGGACATCGCATCGACCCGATCAAGCACGATCCGATGGCCTGGTTCATGGCGGACAAGGGCGAGGTCGGCACCGCCTACCTGCATCGGTCGACCGCGACGCTCGCCCGCATCGCGGGCATTCTGGGTCGCGACGAGGATGCCGCCCGCTACGCGGCGAGCGCCGAGCGCATCGCCGACGCCTGGCGGCAGGCCTACCTCCGTCCCGACGGCACGACCACGACCGACACGCAGGCCGCCTATGTGCGCGCGCTTGCGTTCGGCCTCGTGCCCGACGAGCTGCGGGAGGCCGCGGCTGACCGGCTCGTCGCGCTGATCAGGGCGGCGGGCACGCACGTCGGCACCGGCTTCCTGGCAACCGGCGACCTGCTCCCCGTGCTCGCAGACCACGGGCGGGCGGATGTCGCGTACGAGCTCCTGCAGCAACGCAGCGCGCCGTCGTGGCGGTACATGCTCGACCGCGGCGCGACCACGGTCTGGGAGGACTGGGAGGGCATCGACGAGCACGGCGACGCCCACGAGTCCCTGAACCACTACAGCAAGGGCGCCGCGATGCGGTTCCTGCACACCCACACCCTCGGGCTCCGGCAGGACGCCGACTCGATCGGATGGGAGCAGGTCGTCATCGAGCCGATTCCGGGCGGCGGGCTCACGTGGGCGCGCGGCTCGCACGACGGCCCGCAGGGCACGATCGCGGTCGAGTGGCGGATCGAGGGCGAGCGGATGTCGCTGACCGCCGAGATCCCGTCGGGCACGAGCGCCCGCGTGGTGATGCCCGACGGCACCGAGCACCGGATCCCGGCGGGCCGATTCACGACCTCGGCACCACTGCCCGCGTACGATGACGCGCCCGCCACGGCGTGACCCCGTCGCCGCGGCATCGGCACGCGGCATCCAGAACCGAAATCACACCCGCTCAACGAACGAGAGGAACGAACTCATGACCACCTTCCCCGATGGATTCCTGTGGGGTGCCGCAACTGCGGGCCACCAGATCGAGGGCAACAACCTGAACAGCGACTGGTGGGCGCGCGAGCAGATGATGCCCGGCATGGAGCTCTCCGGCGATGCCGTCGACAGCTACCACCGCTACGCCGAGGACATCCGCCTGCTGGCTGAAGCCGGGCTGACCTCGTACCGGTTCAGCCTGGAGTGGTCGCGCATCGAGCCGGTGCGCGGGCACTTCTCGAAGGCCGAGCTCGCGCACTACCGGCGCGTGATCGACTGCTGCCTCGAGCATGGCGTGACCCCGGTCGTGACGCTGCAGCACTTCACCACGCCGCAGTGGTTCGCCGCGCTCGGCGGCTGGGACGGCCCCGAAGCGCAGGAGCTGTTCTGCGCCTACGTCGAGCAGGCCTGCACGATCCTCGATGGCGTCGAGTGGGTCGCGACGATGAACGAGCCGAACATGCAGGCCGCGATCATGACCGCGATGCGCCACCTCGCGGCATCCGGCGGTGAGTGGACCAGCCCCACGGTCGAGGCCGATGGCGACGACGAGAAGAAGCAGACCCACAGCGAGTTCCTCATGTACGCCGATCCCGAGATCGGGCGCCTGTTCACCCGCATCCACCACGCGGCCCGCGAGATCGTACGCGAGCGCACCGGAGCGAAGGTCGGTTGGACGATCGCGGCCGGCGCGCTGACCGCGGCGCCCGGCGGCGAGGAGAAGCTCCTGCAGATCCGCTACGGCAAGGAGGACGTGTACTGGGAGGGAAGCCGTGGCGACGACTTCGTTGGCGTTCAGGCGTACTCGACCCAGCAGGTCGACGCGAACGGACTCGTGCCGCACCCGCCCGCACCCGACAACACGCTCGTCGGGACCGCGTTCCGGCCCGACTCGCTGGCGATGGCGGTGCGCCACGCCTGGGAGGTCAGCGAGCACACCCCGATCGTGATCACCGAGAACGGCATCGCGACCGCCGACGACACGCAGCGCATCCGCTACACCGACGAAGCCCTGCGGGGCCTCGCGGGCACCATCGCCGACGGCATCGACGTGCGCGGTTACCTGCACTGGTCGCTGCTCGACAACTTCGAGTGGGGCCACTGGGAGCCGACGTTCGGCCTCATCGCGGTCGACCGCGACACGTTCGTGCGCACCCCGAAGCCGAGCCTCGCCTGGCTCGGCGAGGTCGCCCAGCGCAACGGGCTCGAGTCGGCGGAGGTCGCAGCGTGAGCTTCCCGTTCGCAGACGTCTCGACTCGGTCGCTGACCGACCTGCTCTCGCTCGCCGGCCGCCGTGCCGTCGTCACCGGTGCCGCACAGGGGCTGGGCAAGGCCATCGCGGCGCGTCTGGCCGAAGCCGGTGCCGACCTCCTGCTGATCGACCTGAACGAGGACGCCGCGCGCGCGGCCGCAGCGGAGCTCGCCGACCGATACGGTGTTCGCGTCGCGAGCACGCACGCCGACGTCACCGACGCGGCCTCGGTCGCGGCCGCCGCAGACCTCGCGGTCGCCGAACTCGGCGGAATCGACGTCTGGGTCAACAACGCCGGGATCTTCCCGAACGCGCCCGTCACGATGATGCCCGACGAGATGTGGGACGCGACGTTCGCGGTCAACGCACGAGGCGTCTTCCTCGGTTCGCGTGAAGCCGCGCGTCGCATGTCGGCCGACGGATCCGGCGGCGTCATCGTCAACATCATCTCGACGGCGGGCGTGCAGGTGGCGTTCCCGGGCATGGCCGCCTACGTGGGATCCAAGCATGCTGCGCTCGGCATGACGAAGTCGCTCGCGGTCGACCTGGCACCCCTCGGCATCCGCGTGCTCGGCGTCGCACCGAGCTTCGTGCCGACCGAGGGCAACCTCGCGGCGGCGAGGGCCGGCGCCGAGGCGGCGGCTGCGGCCGGCATCGAGATGCCGCCGCTCGACGTGATGAGCACGAGCATGATCGGCCGCATGGGCACCCCCGACGACATCGCGCGCGTCGTGCTCTTCGCCGCGAGCGACCTCTCGATGATCATGACGGGCAGCACGCTCCTCGCCGACGCGGGCGAGACGGTCTGAGGGACGTGTTCACCACACGACCGATCAGCGTGCAGCTGTACACGGTGCGCCACGAACTGGCCGACCTGGATGCGACGCTCGGGCGCCTCGCGGACGCCGGCGCCCAGGCGGTTGAGCCGTTCTCGGTGTACGACCGCCCAGCAGAGCTCGCCGCCGTCGCGGCGGCGAACGGGCTCGCGATCCCGACCGCCCACGCACCGCTGCTCTCCGACACGATCAGGCTCGCCGGACGCGAGGTACCGGTGCCGCCCGCTTCCGCCGCCCTCGCCGCAGCGCGGACGCTCGGCGCCGACATCCTGATCGACCCGATGGTCGATGCTGACCGGTGGCGTACCGCCGACGACATCGCCCGGACCGCCGACCGGATGAACGCGCTCGTCGAGCTGGCCGCCGCCGAAGGGCTGGTGGTCGGCCACCACAACCACTCGTTCGAGTTCCATCACCGCATCGGCGACCTAACCGCGTACGAGTACTTCGTATCGCTCCTCGATGAGCGCGTCGCCCTCGAGCTCGACGTCTACTGGGCGACGGCGGCGGGGCAGGATGTGCCGGCGCTCGTCGAGCGACTCGGCTCCCGGGTCCGCGCGCTGCACCTCAAGGATGCTGCACGGGCGGTCGACGTCTTCGCCGCCGGTGTTGACTACGATCCGGCGGTGCTCACGCAGTGCGCGCTCGGGTCGGGGCGTCTGGCGAACGACGAGGCTCTCGCCGCCGCGCCTGCAACCTGTCTTCCGGTCGTCGAGTTCGATCACGTCGAGGACGCCTTCACCGCGATCGCCGCGTCGATCGCGCACCTGCGGGCGATTCGTACACCGGCTGGGCCGCTGCCGATGGATGCCGCGGGGGCGACCTCGTGACCGCGCGGATCGTCTGCAACCCGCTCGACCTCGCCTACCGGTATCAGGACGTGCGGACGCCGTTCGCCGGTCGCAGCGTGCACCGCGAAGCGGCCGACCCCACGGTCGTCTTCTTCCGCGGCCGGTACTTCATGTTCGCGTCGATGACCCGAGGGTTCTGGTACTCCGACGACCTCGTCGAGTGGACGTTGCAGCCGAGCGAGAGGATCCCGGCGATCGACTATGCACCCGACGTCCGCGAGGTCGACGGTGCGCTGCTCTTCACAGCGTCGCGGCGCACGAACGGCCGCTTCTTCCGCAGCGTCGATCCGCTCGCCGATGACTTCGAGGAGGTCGCCCCGAGCGACATCGCGTTCTGGGACCCCGACACCTTCCAGGACGACGACGGCCGGCTCTACCTGTACTGGGGCTGCTCCCACAAGGAACCGATTCAGGGCGTCGAGCTCGACCGTGCGACGCTGCAGCGCATCGGCGAGCCCGTGCCGCTGATCGCCGCCGACACCGAGACCCGCGGATGGGAGCGAACCGGCGACGACTACGTGCCCGTCGTGCGCCGCGGGCTGATGGGCAAGGTGATGGACGCCTACATCGGCGACGCGCCGTTCATCGAGGGCGCGTACATGACCCGCGTCGGTGACCGGTACCACCTGCAGTACGCGGGCCCGGGCACGCAATTCAACACGTACGCCGACGGCGCCTACGTGGGCGATAGGCCGCTCGGCCCATTCGTGTACGACCCGCACAGCCCGTTCTCGTCGAAGCCCGGGGGCTTCATCACCGGCGCGGGGCACGGCAGCACCTTCCAGGACCGGCACGGCAACTGGTGGCATGTCGCAACCATGCGCGTCTCGGTCAACGCCGACTTCGAGCGACGGATCGGCCTGTTCCCGGCCGGGTTCGACGATGACGGCGTGCTGTTCTGCAACCAGAACTTCGCGGACTACCCGATGCAGGTGCCCGACCGTGCGTTCGACCCGTGGACTGAGGCATCCCCGGGCTGGATGCTCCTGTCGCACCGCGCTGTCGCGATCGCCTCGTCGTCGGCCGACGGGCACGACCCGGCGCTCGCGACCGACGAGTCGGTGCGCACCTGGTGGGTCGCCGGCACGGATCGACCGGGGGAGTGGCTGCAGCTCGACCTCGGCGCCGAGGCGACCGTCCACGCGCTGCAGGTCAACCTCGCCGACCACGGCCTCGCATCTCGCGCACCCAAGCGCCGCGACCTCGCGAAGGCGACGTTCGGCAAGCGCGCCGTCTTCCCGGACCCGCAGCCGACCGAGGTTCGTCTCGAGCTCTCGCTGGACGGCGTGGAATGGGCGGTCGTGCACGACACGATCGGCACGCACGAGGACGCCCCGCACGCGTTCGTCGTCCTGCCCGAGGCGCGACGTGCACGGTACATCCGGGTCACCGCGGGCGCGATGCCCTTCGGCGGTGCCTTCGCCGTGAGCGGGTTGCGGGTGTTCGGCCTCGCCGACCTGCCCCTTCCCGGTGCGGCCGACGTCCGCGGCGAACGGCGCGATCCGCGCACGGCCTCGTTGCGGTGGGACGCCGTGCCGGGCGTCGTGGGCTACAACGTGCGGTACGGGCTCTCGCCCGACAAGCTCTACCACTCGTGGCTCGTCTACGACCGGACCGACCTCGAGGTCGGGTCGCTGAACGCGGGGCATCCGTATTGGTTCGCCGTCGACAGCTTCAACGGCGCCGGCGTCACACCCGGCGCCGCGGTCTGCCTCCACTGACCCAGCCCACCTCTCAGAGACAGGAATCGAACATGCATATCGCACAGAAGGTCTTCGTCGTCACCGGCGCCGGCAACGGCATCGGACGCGAGACGACGCTCCGCCTCCTCACTGGTGGAGCATCGGTCGCCGGGGTCGACCTCAACGCCGACGGGCTCGCCGAGACCGCCCGGCTCGCCGGAGCAGGCAACCGGTTCTCCCAGCACGTCGCGAACATCACCGACCGCGAGGCGGTCGCCGGGCTTCCGGCGGCCGTCGAGGTGGCGCACGGTCAGGTCGACGGCATCGTGAACATCGCCGGCGTGATCCAGAAGTTCGTCAAGGTGGTCGACCTGCCGTTCTCCGAGATCGACAAGGTCATGAACGTGAACTTCGGCGGCGTCATGAACATGTGCAAGGCGTTCCTGCCGACGCTGCTCGCGCGCCCTGAGGCGGCGATCCTCAACGTTGCGAGCATGGGCTCTTATGCGCCGGTGCCCGGCCAGGCCGTCTACGGCGCCTCCAAGGCCGCGGTCAAGCTCCTGACCGAGGCGCTCTACGCGGAGCTCCTCGACACGAACGTGCAGGTGAGCGTCGTGTTCCCGGGCGCGATCGGCACCGATATCGCGGCGAACTCGGGAGTCAGCCTGGCGGGCGACGCATCGACCGAGACCGCCACGTACAAGACGACCAGCCCGGTCCAAGCGGGAAAGGTGATCGTCACGGCGATCGAGAAGGCTCGATTCCGAGCCACGATCGGCTCCGACGCGGCGGCGATGGACCGGCTGGCCCGCCTCAATCCGCGGTTCGCGACCACCCTCATCGCGAAGCAGATGGGCGAACTCCTCGAGGCGTGACGGCCGGAGTTCCCGGTGACGCGGGCCAGGGCGCAGTCGCATGCGCTCTGGCCCGCGTTCGTCATGTGGTGCTGTCTCCGCGCCTGCAGGTTGCGCCGGTTCTCTTCTATGTCCGCTCGGCGGCTTCTATCGGGCGGGCTGCTCGTCTTCCTACTCTTGCCTTCGGCTCATCAGGAGGCCGACGGAATGAGCCGTCGGCAGACCGAGCGGATTCTCGAAGGAGCGAACACGCAATGGCGCGTAACCCGAAGCAGACGGCCAGCGAGGCGGACGGCGTCACCTACCGTCGCGCCAAGACGTGGGAGATCGCCCTCTCCCAGATGAACAACGGCTCGGCGATGATCTTCTACGTCCTCGTCGGCCTCATGAGCTACCTGCAGAACGCCGGCTACGGCATCGCGGTCGTCGCGGCGGGGCTCATCCTCACGCTCACCCGCGTCTTCGACGGACTCATCGAC